>NZ_JH470353.1:155899-158859 GCF_000239715.1 Actinomyces sp. oral taxon 849 str. F0330
TGGGCGGACCGCGGCAGGACCGCCAAGCGGCGGGCGATGGCAGCGCTCGATGCCGTCGGGCTGGCCCACCGGGCCGGCGACCACGTCCAGGTCTTCTCCGGCGGGCAGGCCCAGCGGGTCCTCATCGCCCGGGCCCTGGTGCGCTCCCCCGAGCTGCTCATCCTCGATGAGCCCCTGGCCGGGATCGACCGCGCCAGCCGCGAGTCCCTGGCCGAGATCCTGCTGGGGCTGCGCGAGCGGGGACTGACCCTGGTGACGGTCCTGCACGAGATGGGTGAGCTGGCCGACGTCGTCCAGCGGGCGATCATGCTTCAGGACGGACGCCTCGTCGCCGACGGGCCGGCCGCCGAGGTGGCCCGCTTGCGCGACGGCAGGACCGGCGCCTCCATCAGAGGCGATGGTGACCACTGGGATCACCACCCGGATGCCGGCGGTCCCCCGGCGCACCACGCCCCTGTCCTCGACCACCGGCTGCCCAACGCGCGGCCCCGCACCGGCAGGAGCACCCGACCATGATCGAGTTCATCTCCGACATGCTCGCCAGCCCCCTCATGCAGCGGGCCTTCATCGTCGCGGTGCTCGTGGGACTGGCCGCGCCGGTGGTGGGCACCTACCTGGTTCAGCGAGGCCTGGCACTGCTGGGCGACGGGATCGGACACATCGCCCTGACCGGTATCGCCCTGGGCTGGCTGGCAGGGGCCGCCGCCAACGTCACACCTCACGACGCCTGGGCCGTGCCCGGGGCAATCATCATCAGCGTGCTGGGCGCCGTGACGATCGAGGTCATCCGCGCCGGCGGCCGCACCCGCGGCGACGTCGCCCTGGCGATCCTGTTCTACGGGGGCATCGCCGGTGGCGTCATCCTCATCCGCCTGGCCGGGGGCACGACGACCAATCTCAACTCCTACCTGTTCGGCTCGATCTCCACGGTCTCGGTCTCGGATGCCTGGTTCACCATCGCCCTGGCGACCCTGGTGCTCCTGGTGGGGCTGGGGCTGCGCGGGCCGTTGTTCGCCCTGTGCAACGACGAGGAGTTCGCCCGCGCCTGCGGCCTGCCCACCGGCGCCCTCAACGTGCTGGTGGCGGTGGTCGCGGCGCTGACGGTCTCGGTGTCCATGCGGGTGGTGGGCGCCCTGCTGGTCTCGGCCGTCATGATCGTGCCGGTGGCCATCGCCCAGCTCGTCTCGCACTCGTTCTCGCGCACCATGTACCTGGCGATGGGGCTGGGGGTGGTGGCCTGTGTGTCCGGGTTGACGATCACCTACCTGGTTGCGGCCTCCCCCGGCGCTATGATCGTGATACTCCTGGTAGGGGGGTACGCCGTCGTCGCCCTCTTCTCCGGCCTGTGGCAGCTCATCGGCCGCTCCCGACGGCACCGCATCACCTCAGGAGGTAGCTCATGAGCGCACGCAACACGGCGCAGCGACCCCGTGCCACGCGCCAGCGCGCCGCCGTCGCCGACATCCTGGCGCGCACCGACGAGTTCCGCTCGGCCCAGCAGATCCACTCCGCCTTGGAGGCGGAGGGCACCAAAGTAGGGCTGGCCACCGTCTACCGCAACCTGCAGACCCTAGCGGAGACCGGCGCGGTGGATCAGGTGCGCAGCGCCGAGGGAGAAGTCCTCTACCGGGCCTGCGAGAAGCAGGAGCACCATCACCACATCGTGTGCCGCCGCTGCGGGCACACCGTGGAGGTCGCCGGCGGCGAGCTGGAGGAGTGGATCCGGCGGGTCTCGGCCCAGCAGGGCTTCACCCAGATGGAGCACACCGCGGAGTTCTTCGGCCTGTGCACCTCCTGCTCGGCCCGGGAAACCGCCTGAGACGCTTCGCAGGACTGAGCCTGGGGCGGCCGGTGAGGTGGTCTCGCCGGGCCGTTACTGCTCGTCGTCCTGCGGATCCCCGGTGCCGCCGGGCTCCTCGTGCAGCACCTTGTCCACGGCTCCGCCGTAGCGGCGCTCGCGCCCGGCGTAGGTCTCGCAGGCCCTCCACAGCTCGGTGCGGTTGAAGTCGGGCCAGGGCAGGGGCGAGAAGTAGAGCTCGGCGTAGGAGGAGGACCACATGAGGAAGTTGGAGGTGCGCTGCTCGTCTCCGGTGCGGATGAATAGGTCCACGTCCCGCATGGTGGGCGAGTACAGGTAGCGCTGGATGGTCTTCTCGTTGATGGAGCCGGCCTTGAGACGGCCCGCGGCGACGTCCTCGGCAATGGCGCGAGTGGCGTCGGCGATTTCGGCGCGTCCGCCGTAGTTGATGCACAGGTTGAGGACCAGTCCCGTGTTGTGGGAGGTGAGGCGCTCGGCCTCGCGCAGCTCGTGCAGCACGGACTTCCACAGGCGCGGGGTGCGCCCAACCCAGCGCACCTTGACGTTCCAGGAGTGGAGGATGTCGCGCTGGGCGCGCAGGACCTTGCGGGCAAAGCCCATGATGAAGCGGACCTCGCCGGGTGAGCGCCGCCAGTTCTCGGTGGAGAAGGCGTAGGCGCTCAGCTCGCTCACGCCGATCTCGACGGCGCCGGCGACGACGTCGAGCAGGTTGGCCTCCCCCACCCGGTGCCCCTCGGTGCGGGGCAGGCCGCGGGCGTTGGCCCAGCGCCCATTGCCGTCCATGACGACGGCGACGTGCTGGGGCAGGGTGGCCGGCGACAGCACCGGCGGGGTCAGGCCCGGGCGGTGCAGGGGCGGGGCCTCCTCAATCGTCATGTCCCGAGTCGCACCTGCGGCCGTATCTCTCGTACCGTCTGTCATGGTTATGCCCTTTCCACCAGTGCGAGGGAGCGCAGGCGCCGCTCCAGGTACCAGGTCGTGTAGGCCGAGACGAGGCCGGAGGCCTGCGAGCGCTCGCGCCGGCCGGAGGCGTCGGCCACGGCCCAGTCGCCGGAGAGCAGGGCGCCTAGGAGCACCATCGTGGCCGGCTCGACCTCGACGGCGCCGGCCGAGCGGCAGGACTCGCACACCGCGCCGCCGA
>NZ_JH470353.1:159151-168095 GCF_000239715.1 Actinomyces sp. oral taxon 849 str. F0330
CACGTGGAAGGCCCGGTGCGGTCCGGGCGCGCCGCACCGGGCGCAGTCGTAGCACGAGGGCGCCCAGCCGCCCAGGGCCAGGGCGCGCAGCAGGTAGGAGTCCAGGATGAGTCCGGGCGCGTGGCGCCGGTGCGACATGGCGGCCAGGGCCCCGGCCAGCAGCAGGTACTGCTGGGGGCTGGCCTCGGTGCCGAGGTCCCCGTCGTCGGCGCTGAGGCGCTCGGCGGTCTCCACCATGGTCGAGGCGCAGGTGAACATGGCGTAGTCGGCGCAGATGGGCCGGCCGAAGGGGTCGATGATCTCGGCCTGGGTGACGACGTCGAGGTTGCGTCCGGCGTGGAGCTGGACGTCGATCATGGAGAAGGGCTCCAGGCGTGCACCGAAGCGGGAGCCGGTGCGGCGCACGCCCTTGGCGACGGCGCGCACCTGCCCGTGGTGGCGGGTGAGCAGCACGATGATGCGGTCGGCCTCGCCCAGCTTGTAGGTGCGCAGGACGATCGCCTCGTCCCGGTACAGCCTGCTCATCACGGAGGCAGTCTCTCACGCCCCCTCAGCGCAGGGCGCGATTGAGGGCGGAGATGACGGCCTTGAAGGAGGAGGTCGTGATGGAGGGGTCGATGCCCACGCCCCACAGGATCTGGCCGTCGATCTCGCACTCGACGTAGCTGGCGGCCTTCGCGTCGCGGCCCTCGCTCAGGGCGTGCTCGACGTAGTCCAGGATCCGCACGCTCAGGCCCGTGCTCTCTAGAGCGGTGACGAAGGCGTCCAGGGGGCCGTTGCCGGCGGCGGCCAGGTGCTTCTCCTGGCCGTCGTCGACGAGGGTGATGGTGAGGGTGGAGTCCTGGTCGTCGCCGGTGGAGGTCAGGGTGGCCCCCCGCAGCTCGAAGCGGCCCCAACGGCTGAGCTCGACCTCAGGGGCGGCCGCGGCCGGCAGGTACTCGTCGGCGAAGATCGACCACAGGCGGGCGCCGTCGACCTCGCCGCCGTAGGTGTCGGTGTGGCGCTGGACGATGCGGGAGAACTCGATCTGGAGGCGGCGCGGCAGTTCGAGCTTGCGGGTGGTGCCCAGCAGGTAGGCGACCCCGCCCTTGCCGGACTGGGAGTTGACGCGCACGACCGCCTCGTAGGAGCGGCCCACATCGTGGGGGTCGATGGGCAGGTAGGGCATGGACCACGGCACGGCGGTCTCGGCGTCGGCGCTGGGGAGTCCCTCGGCCTTCTTGGCGTCGACCTGCTTGGCGCGCGCGGCGAAACCCTTCTTGATGGCGTCCTGGTGGGAGCCGGAGAAGGAGGTGTAGACGAGCTCGCCTGCGTAGGGGGTGCGCGGGGGCACGTCCATGCCGGTGGCCCGCTCGACGGTGCGGCGGACCTCGTCGATGTCTGACAGGTCGAGCATGGGGTCGACGCCCTGGCTGAAGAGGTTGAGGGCCAGGGTCACCAGGTCCACGTTGCCGGTGCGCTCGCCGTGGCCGAACAGGCAGCCCTCGACGCGGTCGGCGCCGGCCATGAGGCCGAGCTCAGCGGCGGCCACGCCCGAGCCGCGGTCGTTGTGGTTGTGCAGGGACAGGCACACGGACTCACGCCGGGGCAGGTGGCGGCTCATCCACTCGATCTGGTCGGCGTAGACATTGGGGGTGGCGCGCTCGACGGTGGCGGGCAGGTTGAGGATGATCTCGCGGTCCCCCTCGGGCTCCCAGGCGTCCATGACGGCCCGGCAGACCTCGAGGCTGTATTCCAGCTCGGTGTCCACGAAGATCTCCGGGGAGTACTCGAAGCCGAAGATCGTGTCCTCATCCAGGACCTTCTCGGCGCGGGCCATGATCTGGCGGGTGCCGTCGACGGCGAGCTCGCGGATCTGGTCGCGGTCCATACGGAAGACGACGTTGCGGAACAGGGGCGACAGGGCGTTGTAGAGGTGGACGGTGGCCCGCGGGATGCCGATGCAGGCGTCCAGGGTGCGGTCGATGAGCTCGCCCCGCGACTGGGTGAGCACGGAGATGGTGACGTCTTCGGGGATCGCGCCGTCGTCCACCAGGGAGCGCACGAAGTCGAAGTCGGTCTGGGAGGCGGCGGGGAAGCCAATCTCGATCTCCTTGAAGCCCATGTTCACCAGGAGATCGAAGATGGCGCGCTTGGCCTGGGGGCCCATGGGCTCGATGAGGGACTGGTTGCCGTCGCGCAGGTCGGTGCTCAGCCAGCGGGGGGCGGTGGTGATGCGGTTGTCCGGCCAGGTGCGGTCAGGCAGGTCGATGCTGACGATGTCGAGGAAGGGCCGGTACTTGGCAAACGGCATACCGGAGGGCTGCTGGGGGGCGGGGCGGGCGTTACGCATCGGGGTTCTCCTGGGTTCAGGTGCTTCGTGGTTCCGACGGCGGTTCCGGCGAGAGCCCGTGAGGGCTCCGGGGAAGCAAAAGGGGAACGGTCGGGAACGTGGCCGAGCAGGACGAGTCAGCCGCGGTCGGGGTGCCGGCCTGTCAGGCCCCGCCGCGGCGACTAAGCAGGAGGCTTGCCCGCTGCCAGGCCTGAGGCCGTGGAGTCGCTCGCACGACGTAGACCCTACCCCGACGACGCCCCGTCGTCAGGTAAGGCGACCACGCGGGACCGCAGTATGAGACAAACTCCGAGGCGATCAACCACGCAGCACGTTCCTCGATCTACCGAACACCAACACCATAATGTAGCATGTCTGCTACATTCAGTTGCTGTTCTACTGAGGAAGGTTTGTGCGATGCCTCCAGTCATCACGACGGAGAACCTCGAGTTCTCCTACGGGGACGCCCCGGTCCTGCGCGGCATCGACCTGTCGGTCGAGGTCGGCGAGGTGGTCTGTCTGCTCGGCCCCAACGGCGTGGGCAAGACGACCCTCGTGGAGAACCTGCTGGGTTCGCTGACGCCGACGAGCGGCAGGGTCCGTGTGCTCGGCACCGATCCGCGCCGGGCGGGCGCCGACTTCTGGGCGCGAGTCGGGCTGGTGCAGCAGAGTTGGACCGACCACGCCAAGTGGCGGGTGAGGGACCAGCTGGAGTGGATCCGCTCGGTCCAACTGACGGCGACGAACCGGGTGAGCGGCGTCGAGGAGGTGCTCGACGCCGTCGGGCTCAGCGAGAAGGCCAACTCCCGACTTTCCCGGCTCTCCGGCGGGCAGCGACGCACCATCGACTTCGCGGCCGCCCTCATAGCCGCGCCCGAGCTCCTCGTCCTGGATGAGCCGACCACGGGCCTGGACCCAGCCTCGAAGGCACGTCTGCACGATCTCATCCTGGCCCGGGTCGACGACGACGCCACCATCGTCATGACCACCCACGACCTGGCCGAGGCCGAGCACCTGGCCTCACGCGTGCTCATCATGAACGAGGGGCGGATCATCGCCGACGGCACGGTCACGGCGCTGCGCGAGCGCCTCGACCGCGGCGCCGAGGTCACCTGGATCCAGGACGGCGCCCACCACGTCCACACCACCCACTGCCCCGAACGCTTCGTCAAGGAGCTCGACCTCGACGTCATCACCGGGCTGACCATCACCCGCCCCACCCTGGAAGAGACCTACCTCTCCCTCGTCAGTGAGGAGACCCACGCATGACCGCCCACACCATCCAAGCCGTCCTGCGCGCGGCCTGTCGCCAGGCCGCCGCGGACCTGCGAGCGGGCCTTGTCGGAACGAGCATCGCGCTGCTGGCATCCGCAAGCGCCATCGTGCTGGCCAGCAGGAGCACCCAGGCGACCGCCGAGGCCCACGCGACCTTCGGCCCCATGTTCCTCGCCAGCAGCATCGGCACGATCAGCTGCTTCATCACCTTCCAGATCGCCAGCGAGACCTACTCCGACCGCATCGGCGGCGCCCTGCTGCGGGTGCGCATTCTCCCCCACGGCCCACTGACGTGGGCGATCGGTAAGACGATGTCCTCGATCACTCAGACCGTCGCGTTCCAGGGAGCCATTCTTCTCGGCGGGGCTCTGTTCGTCGAAGCCCTGCCTCTGAGCCCGTCCCAGGTACTGGCCTGTCTGCCGCTCATGGTGCTGTCGGCCGTTGCGACGGCCCCACTGGGCTTCCTCGTGGGCGCCTTCGTCCGCGGCGTCTACAGCTTCATGGTCTCCTACCTGCCCATCTTCGCCCTCGTCGGAACGAGCGGTTTCTTCATGCCCATGGACCGCCTCCCCTCCTGGGTGCAGGCGGTTCAGCTGGCGCTGCCCACGTACTGGTCGGGGCACCTGACGCGCTGGGCGCTGGTGGGCGATCCCTCGTGGGAGGTGGGCCGAGCCTTCTCCCCGGCGCTCGCCGTCGGGGTCCTGGCGGCATGGACAGTTCTCGGCTTCGCAGGGGCCTCGTTCGTCGTGCGGCACAGCTTCCGCAAGGAGACGATCGGTACTCTGGCGCGCATGCAGTCCACCATCCGTTCCCAGACCGGCCTGTGACGATGTCCGACGACGTCGTCCACAACCGGATCGCGGTCCTGCGCGCCGACCGCCGGGTAAGCCGCCGCGGGCTCGCCGAGGCACTCGGCGTCCACTACCAGACGGTGGGCTACCTCGAGCGCGGCGAGTATGCGCCCTCGCTGCACCTGGCCCTGCGCATCGCCCGCTACTTCGACGTGCCCGTGGAGTCGGTTTTCTCCCTTGAGGAGTTCCCCCGACTGACGTGAGGCACCGCCCCCGCCCTCACGCTCTACCCCGCGGACCGGCCGTCACCTGAGGTGCTATCGGCCTCGATTCCAGCGATGATCCGATCGAGGCCGTAGTCGAGCTCGTACCCCTGCCCATCATCGAGAGCTCCGGCCTTGAGCACCTGCGCCATGGTGGCCAGGCCGTCGGCTTCGAGGCGGGTCAGGAGCCAGTTCGCGGATGCACCGCGGCGCGCATCGTGCACCGCGGTCGCCAGAGAGCGCTTCAGCGCGGCGACGGTGCGCACATGTCCGTCGATGAGCAGCGCAGCATTGAGCCGCTCCTGCAGCTCGAGCCCCGCACCGGCGAGCACCCGAAGGACTACTTCCATCCATCGCAGACGATGCGGCCCGGTTGGCATGCCGTGGACCGGGGCGTCCAGGAGCCAGGGGTGCGCGTCATAGCGGGCGTAGACAGCCAGCGCCCAGCGGCGCAGTCCGCCCGACCAGCCCTCAGAAAGATCCGAAAGGACCGGAGGCGGCCCGAAGGCGACATCGACCATGGCGGCGATGACCTCGTCCCGGGAGCTGATGTGCCGGTACGCCGCCATCGTGCTCACGTCTAGGCGCTGGGCGAGCTTGCGCACCGACACGCCTTCCAGGCCTTCATCGTCCGCGAGCGCGACACCCGCACGGACGATCTTGCCGATGTCCAGCCCTTTGCCCCCCTCCCGTTCTTCCGCCGCTTCGGATGCATCGACTTCCCAGAGCCACCGCACCCACTTGGGCGGGGCGTCCGGATCGGTGTGCGCCACTTTCCCTCCTCGTCCACTGGGGATCGGATTGCTCCGACCACAACACATGCGTACAGTGTACTCATGATCAACGTGTACGGCGTACACATTTCAGAGTCATGAGAGGACAACAGCATGAAGAACGAGGAAAGCTCCCCGGACCGAGGCGCCACAAGGTCACGCGCCGTCGCCACTACCGTGCTCATGGTGGCCACGTTCATGGATCTGATGGACTCGACGATCACCAACGTCGCACTGCCCACGATCGGCAAGGACCTCCATGCGACACCGGAACAGCTGGAGTGGACTCTCGCCGGTTACGTCATCGCGTTCGCGACGCTGCTTCTCACGGGCGGACGGCTGGGCGATATCTTCGGGCACCGGCGCATCTTCGTGATCGGGATCGTGGGATTCACCCTCGCCTCCCTCGGGGCGGCGCTGTCGCAGACAGGCGACCTGCTCGTCACGGCCCGCGTGCTCCAGGGCGGGTTCGCCGGCATCATGGTGCCCCAGGTGCTCTCCAGCGTGCAGGTGATGTTCGCGCCGGAGGAGCGCGCCCCCGTCCTGGGCATCATTGGAGCGCTGAGCTCGCTGGGGGCCATCGGGGGACTGATCCTCGGCGGCTGGCTCGTCACGGCCGACCTTCTTGGTATGGGCTGGCGCAGCATCTTCCTCGTCAACGTGCCGGTCGGAGTCGTGCTTGTCGCTGCGGCGCTCCTGTTCGTACCGAGGAGTCGTTCGGAACATCCGCTCAAGCCCGATCTGGTCGGGGTGCTGCTGGGCGGTCTCGGCGTCTTCCTGGTCGTCTTCCCGCTCACCGACGGCCGCGCCGCGGGGTGGGCATGGTGGATCTGGGCCATGCTGACAGCGGCTCCCCTCGTCATCGCCGCATTCACGTGGCAGCAGAGGCGCATGCTCAAGGCTCACGGATCCCCACTGCTGCCGCTCCCACTGTTTCGCGATCGAGGCTTTGCGAGCGGACAACTGGTGCAGGTGCTCTCGTCGATCGGCAACGGCGGGTACGTGCTCATCCTGCTGTACTACGTTCAGAGCGCACTCGGCTTCACCGCATTGGCGGCAGGGCTCACGCTTCTGCCTTTCGCACTGGGCTCCATGGTGGCCACACCCTTGGCGATCCTCGCCACGAGGCGGATCGGCAAGTGGGCCGTGCTGCTCGGCGGGCTAGTGCAAGCAGCTGCGCTGACCTGGGTCTTGTGGACGATCTGGACCGCCGGAGCGTCCCTGACGGGCTGGGACCTCACCGCCCCGCTGGCGCTGACGGGAGCCGGGCTGATGACCCTCATCATGCCGCTGACGAGTATCACGCTTGAGTCGGTGCCCACCCAGGACGCCGGAGCGGCATCCGGCACCCTGACCACCTTCGGTCAGATCGGTATGGTGCTCGGAGTCGCTCTTGCCGGGGCAGTGTTCTTCGGAATCCTTCAGGACACGGCCGACGCCCGCGACGCCGTCACAACCGCTCTGCGGGTGCCTATCGTGGCATACGGACTCGCCGGCATCGCCTCGGTGACGATGCCCGATCCAGCCAAGGCGTTACCGCAGGACGCCTGAGTCCTGTCCCCGTCCCGTCCACCCTGATCCCTTGCGATATGGAAGCCGTGTGGTGCCCTCCCCGGAACGGGGAGGGCACCACACGGTAACCGGCTCTACCACTCGGTCCCGATCCGGCGCCGCGGCGCCGGCCGGCCTACAGGAGGCCTTCGGCCAGGTCGAGAGGGGTGCCGAAGCGGTGGTTGGTGATGGCCACCGCCTGCTCGCGCAGGAAGGGCAGCAGCTCGGAGTGCGGGCAGGCCGTCACGGCGCCCGTGTACAGGGCGATATCGGGGCTCCCACCGGTGACCCGGCTGGCGTGGCTCCAGCGGGCGGCTGAGGTCTGCTCACGCGGACCTATGACGCGCACGCGCGTACCCAGTCCGCCGGAGGCGGACAGCTCGGCCAGGCGAGCGTCCCAGGCACCCTGATCCTCGACCGCCACCTGGACGCCTGCGGCCAGCAGCGCGTTCTGCAACGGCTGGGGCAACCGGTCCGCAACCGACAGGCTGATGAAGCCGCCGGCGCGCACCCCGGCCGCCATGACGCGTACGAGGTCGGCCAGGGCGGTTCCCTGCCCGGCGCGCACGACGACATCGACCGCCCGGTAGCGCAGGATGTTTCGTTCGCAGGCCAGGCCCGTCACGTCGCGGTTGGCGCCGTAACCGGCTCTCCAGGCGGAGGCGTCGGCCACCATGGCGCGGCGCAGCTCGGCCAGATCGGCGGCGTCCAGCTGACCGCTGACGGCGTCGCAGAGGCTGGCCACACGCGGGTCGAGGGCGGAGGTCCCCTGCTCGCCCGGGCCACCGGGCTCCCCCTTGTCCTTGCCGCGGGCGGGCTCGACCTCCCCCAGCCCCAGCAGGTAGGAGGGGCCGCCCGCCTTGATGGTGGAGCCGATGGCCGAGCGCTTCCAGCCGCCGAAGGGCTGGCGGCGCACGATCGCCCCGGTGATCCCGCGGTTGACGTAGAGGTTGCCGGCCTGGACTCCCTCGAGCCAGATCGCCAGCTCGGTGGCGTCCAAGGTCTGCAGCCCGGAGGTGAGCCCGTAGTCGACGGCATTGACCGCCTCGATGGCCTCCTGAAGCGTGTCCACGCGCATGATGCCGATGACGGGGGCGAAGTATTCGGTGAGGTGGAACTCGCTGCCGGGCACGACCCCGGCCCGGATGCCGGGCGTCCATAGCCCGTCCCCCAGGTAGCGGGGCTTGAGGACCCAGTGCTCGCCCGATCCCAGGGTGGTCAGGCCGCGCACGGCCTTCTCGTCGTCGGGCACGACGACGGGCCCCATCTGGGAGTCCAGGGACAGCGGCAGGCGCACCCGCAGGGAGGCGGTGGCGTCCACGAGCTGGCGGGCGATGCGCTCGGAGGTGCTGGCCGAGGAGACCAGGACCAGCAGGGAGGAGGCCGAGCACTTCTGACCGGCGTGGGCGAAGGCCGAGTAGACGGCGTCGCGCACGGCGATATCGGGGTCGGCCGAGGGGGTGACGATGATGGCGTTCTTGCCGCTGGTCTCCCCCAGCAGGTGCATATCCGGCTTCCAGGAGCGGAAGAGGCGGGCGGTGTCGTAGGAGCCGGTGAGAACCACGCGGTCGACGTCCTTGTGGGTCACCAGGTGGCGCGAGACGTCGCCGTCCTCCAGTGGGGCGAGCACCACGAGGTCCTCGGGGATCCCGGCGTCATGGAAGGCGCGCACGAGCTCGGCCGCGCAGCGCCTGGCGGGCGGGGCGGGCTTGAGGATGACGGCGCTGCCTGCCGCCAGGGCCGCGGCCACGCCCCCGGTGGGGATGGCCAGCGGGAAGTTCCAAGGGGAGGCCACCACGGTGACGTCCACCGGGGCGAAGCGCGCCCCGACCATGTGCTCGCTATCGTGCAGGAGCAGGGAGGACTCGGCGTAGTGGTGGCAGAAGTCGATGGCCTCGCTGACCTCCGGGTCGGACTGGTCGATGGTCTTGCCAGCCTCGGAGCCGGCGACCTCGATGAGCTCGGCGCGCCGGGCGGCCA
>NZ_JH470353.1:168435-188569 GCF_000239715.1 Actinomyces sp. oral taxon 849 str. F0330
GCGGCGGCGATGTCCCGGGCCCACTGGCGGTTGGCGGCCAGGGCGGGGTCGGAGTCCGGCTCGGAGACGAAGCGGCGGTGTGCGCGCTCCTCCAGGGTGCCGGTTTCCTCGGGCACGCCGGCCTCCCGCTCGGCCAGGCGGTCCTGGCGGCGGTTGGGCTCGGGCACCGGGGCGTCCGGGTCGAGATCGGCCAGGGCGGCCAGGAAGCGGTCGCGCTCGCGGTCGAAGACCGCCTCGTCAGCGGCCAGGTCGAAGACGCCGGACATGAAGTTCTCGGGTGCTGCGTTCTCCTCCAGGCGGCGCACCAGGTAGGAGATGGCGACGTCGAACTCGTGGGGGTCGACGACGGGCACGTAGAGCAGCAGGTGGCCGGTGTCGCGGCGCACGACCTCTTGCAGACCGGTGGCCATCCCGGAGAGCATCTCGAACTCGACGCTGTCCTCGACACCGCGCGCGGCGCGCAGCTCGTAGGCGAAGGCGATGTCGAACAGGTTCTGGCCTGCCACCCCCAGGCGGATCGCGCGGGTGCGCTCGGGCGTCATCGCCCAGGAGAGCATGCGCTTGTAGTTGGTGTCGGTGGCCTGTTTGGAGGGCCAGGTGGTCAGCTCCCAGCCGTGGATCTCTGCGTCGATCTTCTCCATAGACAAGTTGGCGCCCTTGACAACGCGGACCTTGATGCGCGAACCGCCCGCGGCCACGCGCCGGGAGGCCCACTCCTGGAGGCGCTGCATGGCGCCCAGGGAGTCGGGCAGGTAGGCCTGCAGAACGATGCCGGCCTCGTAGCAGCGCATGTCCTCCTGGTCGAGGATCGCGGTGAACACGGCGATCGTCAGGTCCAGGTCCTTGTAGTCCTCCATGTCCAGGTTGAGGAAGGTGCCGTGGTCGCGGGCCAGGCGGTAGAGGGGCAGGAGGGCCTGGACGCCGTGGGCGACGACCTCCTCGAAGCCCCAGGGGTTGTGCGGTCCGGTGACGGCGGAGACCTTGACCGAGACGTAGTCGACGTCGTCGCGGGTCACCAGGCGGGATACCTCGGCCAGACGGCGGGCGGCCTCCTTCTCCCCCAGGACGGCTTCGCCCAGGAGGTTGACGTTGAGGCGGTTGCCGCCCTTGCGCAGGCGGGCG
Source organism: Actinomyces sp. oral taxon 849 str. F0330 (assembly GCF_000239715.1). Lineage (NCBI taxonomy): Bacteria > Bacillati > Actinomycetota > Actinomycetes > Actinomycetales > Actinomycetaceae > Actinomyces > Actinomyces sp. oral taxon 849. The sequence goes on from NZ_JH470353.1 coordinate 169,558, forward strand.
AGCGCCGGGCCCAGTCCCTTGTCGGTGGCGTCGACGACGAGGTCGCCGACGATCTCCCGGAAGACCCTCCGGGCGATGGCCGTGACCGTGCGCGGGGCGAGGCGGGAGGCCGTCGACCCCATGCCCATGGCCCCGGCCAGGGCGGGAGGCAGGAAGTCTGTGCGGCCTGCGGACAGGCGCTTGAGGGCGTCGCCGGCGACGTCGAGATCCGTGGGGCGCACGACGTCGTCGACGAAGCGGGTGGTGAAGGTCAGGCCGTCGGGGTCGGCGAGGATACGGGACAGGAGCTTGGCCGAGCGGGGTGTGGGCTCGGAGGCCGACTCGTCAGCCCATCGGCGCGCTCGGGCGACGGCCTTCTCCCCGAGTTGCCACAGGTCATCGGGGCAGCGGCGCCTTTCAGTGGGCGCGTCAGTGCGTTGGGGCGGGCTGGGAACGGCGGTGTTCGGCATGCGTGGGCCTCCAGACTCGGATCGGTATCAGACACTCATAGTGTGCGGTACAACACCCTTTGTGCGCGACCGATTCGCAACACGAGCCGCTGGCATTCCGCAAGACACTTAAGTCCTAAGCAAGCGTTAGACGGGTCCTATGCCGGTCCGTCGTCGCCCACGGTGTCCCGCAGGAGCGGCGGCGGGTCTCGGCCTCCCCTGTGGGAAACCGGGAATCCTAGAACCCGAGGCGGGCCAGGGCCTTGGGGTCGGACTGCCAGTCCTTGGCGGTGCGCACGTGCAGGTCGAGGTAAACCTTGCGGCCCAGCAGCTTCTCGATGCCCTTACGGGCGTTGACGCCCACCTCCTTGAGGCGCCGGCCGCCCTTGCCGATGACGATGGCCTTCTGGGAGTCGCGCTCGACGACGAGGCTCACGCGTACCTGGAGGCGCCCACCCACCCCCTTGATGCGGCCGACCTCGCGTTCATCGTCGGGGTCGGCGATCTCGTCGACGATGACGGCCAAAGAGTGGGGCAGTTCGTCGCGCACGCCCTCCAGGGCGGCCTCGCGCACGAGCTCGGCGATCATGACCTGCTGGGGTTCGTCGGTGATCTCACCCGTGGGGTACAGCGGCGGGGACAGCGGCATGTGCCCCAGCAGGACCTCCTCCAGGACGTCGATCTGCTCGTCGCGCTTGGCCGAGACCGGGACGATGTCGGCCCACTCCCCCAGCTGGTCGACGGCCAGGAGCTGGGCGGCCAGGGCCTCTCGGGTAACGGTGTCGGCCTTGGTGACCACGGCGACCACGGGGGTGCGCAGTTCGGCGAGGTCGCGGGTGATGAAGCGGTCGCCCGGGCCGATCTTCTCGTTGGCGGGGATGCAGAAGACGACGACGTCGACGTCGGTGAGGGTCTCGCGCACCAGGTCGTTGAGGCGCTTGCCCAGCAGGGTGCGGGGTCGGTGGAGGCCGGGGGTGTCGACCAGGACGATCTGCGCTTTCTCCTTGTGGATGACGCCGCGCACGTTGTGGCGGGTGGTCTGGGGGCGCCCGGAGGTGATGGCGATCTTGGTGCCGACCATGGCGTTGGTGAGGGTGGATTTGCCGGCGTTGGGGCGTCCCACGATGCAGGCGAAGCCGGCGCGGAAGTCCTCCGGGAAGTCGGGGACGACGATCTCGACGCGGGTCGATTCGGCCGGGTCGAGCGCGGAGTCGGCGTTCTCTTCGTCCAGGATCGGGAAGCCGTCTGCGTCCAGCCGGGCGGCGACGTCGGAGTCGTCGGGCTCGCCCTCAGTCTCGTCTCCGGTCTCGTCCTCGTCGTCGACGTCGTCCTCGTCGGGATCAGTGAGGGGGTTGGGGCCGTCCATGAGCTCGGCATCCGTGGGGAAGCGGAAGCCGGCCGGGGCGGGGCCGGGCTCGGGCATCTCGAGGGGCTCGGCTAAGAGCGCCTCGGCGGCTTCCTCGGGCGCCTGGGGCTGGTCGTCGCGGGCTGCGGGGGCGGTGTGTTCGGTGCGATCGGCGGTGTCAGTCATCGGTGTCCTCTTCGGGGGCGGGTGTGCGGGAGGCGAGAATGGTGGCCACCTGGCGGCGGCGCCCGGCGGTCTCCTCGGCCAGGAGGTGGACGCCCTGGATGTCTCCGGCGGCGCCGGGCAGGGGGACGCGGCCGATGGCCTTGGTGAGCAGGCCGCCGGCGGTGTCGACGTCGTCGTCGTCGATCTCGAGGTCGAAGAGCTCGCCGAGCTCGTCCAGGGCGAGGCGGGCGGGGACACGGTAGGTGCCGGGGGTGACCTCGACGACCTCGGGCAGCTCGGGGTCGTGCTCATCGGTGAGTTCGCCGACGACCTCCTCCAGGAGGTCCTCCATGGTGACGAGCCCGGCGGTGCCGCCGTACTCGTCGACGGCCAGGGCCATGTGGAAGCGGCCGGTCTGCATCTCGCGCAGGAGGTCGTCGGCGGGTTTCATCTCGGGGACGTACTCGGCGTCCCGGACGAATCCGGCCACGGCCAACTCCTCGTGCTCGGGGTGGGCGGCCAGGCGGCGCAGGACGTCCTTGAGGTAGAGGATGCCGCGCACGTCGTCGGCGTCCTCCCCGATGACCGGCACGCGTGAGTAGCCGGAGCGGATGAATAGGCGCATGGCGGCGGAGGCGGGCTTGTGGGCGTCGATGGTGACCATGTCGGTGCGCGGGACCATGACCTCGCGCACGAGGGTCTGGCCGAGCTCGACGACCGAGCGCATCATCTCGCGGTCCTCGTCCTCGATGGTGTCGGTCTCGCCGATCTCGTCGATCATCTCGCGCAGGTCTTCGTTGACGGCCTCGCGGGTCTCGGCATCGGTGGGAGCGGACTCGGGGCGGCGGGTGCGCGAGAGGAGGCGGCGCTGCGGGACGGCCAGGACGTCGACCCAGGTGAGCAGGCCGCCCAGGGCGAGCAGGGTGCCAGCGGGGCTGCGCCAGCCGTAGGTACGTGGAGAGAAGCCGACGACGACGCCCAGCAGGATGATGTTGGCCAGCAGCGCCAGGGCCAGGACCTGCCACCAGGCGCGCACGAGCCCGGAGGCGGCCAGGGTGATGAGGACGGCGGCGAGCATGTCGACGGCGACGCGGGCGACGCTGAGGGAGGCCAGGACCCGGGTGCGGTGCTCGGCGAGGCGACGGACCCGGGCGGCTCCGCGGCGCCCCTCCTCGACGAGGTCGTCGGCGGCGGCCCGAGTGAAGCCCAGCAATGCGGACTCGCCGGCCGACAGCAGGGCGCCCAGGGCCAGGACGATGACCGCGCAGGCGATGAGCGCCGCAGTGGGGATACCGGTCACGCGGGCCTCACTTGCCGCGCTCGGCCAGGAAGGTCAGCAGGAGGCGGCGCTGGAGGTCGAACATCTCCTTCTTCTCCTCGGGCTCGGCGTGGTCGTAGCCCAGGAGGTGGAGGATGCCGTGGACGGTGAGCAGGAGCATCTCCTCGACCGCCGAGTGCCCGGCGGCCAGGGCCTGCTTGGCGGCGACCTGCGGGCACAGGACGATGTCGCCCAGGGTCCCGGCGGGGGTGGGCGAGTCGGCTGAGCCGGGGCGCAGCTCGTCCATGGGGAAGCTCATGACGTCGGTGGGGCCGGGCAGGTCGAGCCAGCGCACGTGGAGCTCTTCCATGGGCTCGGGGTCGATGAACATGATGTTGAGTTCGGCGGCGGGGCTGACGTGCATGGCGGTCAGGACGTGGTCGGCGAGGTCCGCGAACTCGGCGGCGTCGATGACGGTGGTGGTCTCGTTGATGACCTCAGTGGTCATGCGGGTTCCTCTCCGAGTGGGGCCGGGCGGGGCGGTTGCTGCTCCCCCGACGGTACTGGCTGTTGCGGCCACTGCGGCCAGGGGGACCGGCGGGTCGGGTGGCGGCGGCCTGGGCGGCGGACTCGGCGTCGTGGCGGGCATAGGCCTCGATAATGCGGCCCACGAGGCGGTGGCGCACGACGTCGGCCGATCCGAGCTCGCAGAAGCTGATGCCCTCGACCCCGGCGAGGATCCTGCGCACGACGATGAGGCCGGACTCGCGTCCGCCGGGCAGGTCGACCTGGGAGATGTCTCCGGTGACGACCATGCGCGAGCCGAAGCCGAGGCGGGTGAGGAACATCTTCATCTGCTCAGGGCTGGTGTTCTGGGCCTCGTCGAGGATGACGAAGGCGTCGTTGAGGGTGCGTCCGCGCATGTAGGCCAGGGGAGCAACCTCGATGGTGCCGGCGGCCATGAGGCGGGGCAGGGCATCGGGCTCGAGCATGTCGTGGAGAGCGTCGTAAAGGGGGCGCAGGTAGGGGTCGATCTTGTCGGTAAGGCTGCCGGGCAGGAAGCCGAGGTTCTCACCGGCCTCGACGGCGGGACGGGTGAGGATGATGCGCGAGACGCGTTTGCGGGCCAGGGCGTCGACGGCCTTGGCCATGGCCAGGTAGGTCTTGCCGGTGCCGGCGGGGCCGATACCGAAGGTGATGGTGGATTCCTCGATGGCGTCGGTGTAGGCCTTCTGACCGAGCGACTTAGGGCGGATGGTGCGGCCGTGGGAGGTGAGAATGTCGTCGGTGAGGACCTCGGTGGGGCGGATGGAGGTCTCCAGCAGGCCGACGGCACGTTCGACGGCGTCCGCGGTCAGGGGCGTGCCGGTGCGGGCGACGTCGATGAGCTCGGAGAGGAGGACGACGACGGTGTCGACGCGTGCAGCGGGGCCGGAGATGGTGACGGCGGTGCCGCGCACGTGGATGTCGACGTCGGTGAAGCCCTTCTCGATAGCGCGCAGGACCTCGTCCCGGGCGCCCAGGAGGGTCACCGGGGCGACGTCCTCAGGCAGGGTGAGGGTGCGGACCACGGTGGAGTCGGGGGTAGTGGAGGTGGGCTGAGCAGCAATGCTGGGCGGCCGGGAGGACAGTGGTGTGGAGGGCGCCGCTGACATGCCAGAGACGGCAGGGTTCTGGCCAGCAGGAGGTTCGGTGGGCGTAGAGGAGGCGTCTGTCATCGTGCCTCGATCGTACTGTGTCTGCCTGCACCGAGTCTCATTGAAGCCATCAAGATTCAGACGCACGGTAAGATGCCCGCGAAAAAGCCATTCGCAACTCACTTCAGTCACCCGTCAACCACCATTAGAGAAGAAGGAATCTCACACAAACACCCCACCAACCTCGAACCTATCAGACTAACATACCTCCCCCAACACGAAAGACAAGAATGACAAGCCTTGAACATCCTAATGATGCAATCATAAACTGGATTCGCTCACATAAGAAATTAATCTACCTCACAGCCGATTTGTCGATTATCATCCTTACACTCACATCAATTCATATTCTAAGACTTACGGGCTGGCTAACACAAAACGCCTGGGCAGCAATTTTCTACATTAGCGCATTGACCGTTGTCGCAAAACAATTATTAAGACACAGGAGATCTTTACTCCTAGCCATCACATTCTGGGTTCTCCTTAGCATCGGCTGCTACACAACACTAAGCTGGATATGGGGAGGACGGTTTCTTGCTGGATGGACAAGTGAACAGTCACTAAACTTCAAAGAACTATTATCGAGCACCCTTACCGCAGTTGGCGGAATAGGTGCGGTCGGATACCTCGTTATCAAGTATCGCGAACAAGCCAGCGCAGAGCGAGCGGAGGTTCATCAGAATGAGGGCGAAGCCGACAAAAAACTAACTGCTGCCGTCCAGCAGTTGGGTTCCAACTCACCTCAAGTTCGCATCGCCGGAGTATATGCGCTAGCCGATGTGGCCGACACCTATGAGGGCCCCTACCATCAGCGCGTTGTCGACATCCTCTGCGGCTACTTGCGCACCGACCGACTCCTCAAGGACGCGAACGGAGATACACGGTACGCGACCAACGAGGACGGATCCCCGAATTACAGCCTCCCTATTAGCGCAGACAATCCAGTCGAATCCACGATCCTCTCCGTATTGGCGAGCCACCTCCGCTCATCCACTACAGCGGAAGCAAAACATCAGAGTCGCGGCCCCTGGAGTATCTGCACTCTTGACATCCATGGTGCTCACATCACGGAACACGTTAACTTTGACTACGCTCAGATAGGAGAAATCGACGCACACGGTATTCAACTCACACAAGGGGCAAGCTTTACGCAAACGAAGTTCACAAACCGCGCTAGTTTCGACAATTCCACGTTCACTCAAATAGCAAACTTTTGGAAATCTAAGTTCGAGAATGAAGTTAGCTTTCGAGGCACAACCTTTAAACAAGTCGCCTTCTTTGCAGAGAATTCCTTCAAGCAGGAAGTTGATTTTAGTGAAGCATCGTTTACTCAAGAAGTAAACTTTAGGGGAACGCAATTTTTGCGAACAACTGATTTCCGACATGCCTCTTTCAAAGAAAAAACCGACTTCAGCGCTGTTAGTTTCACTCAAACACCCCGATTATTTGAAGCCATCTTCAGTAGGTTAATTACATTTGAAGACGCTACATTCATGCAAACAGCTGATTTTCGCAACACCACCTTTAAGGGGCGAACCATCTTTATAAACTGCACCTTCCAGGGGAAAACTAAGTTTACGGCTACGACTTTCCATCAAGACGCTAGTTTCCAGAACGCAAGTTTCATGCTGACCACGGATTTCGGGGGAGTTAGTTTCATCCATAGTGTCAACTTTTCAGAATGCACCTTCAAAAACGCAGTTGAATTCACATCTAGTAACTTCTCTGGTGACGCAATATTTGAAGACACCACCTTCATGCTAGATGCCGAGTTCACAGCAGCTTCCTTCGCAAATCAACCAAGTTTTGAAAAAGCAAGGTTTAACTTCAGCCTGAAAGGTGCACACAGAATCATTTTTCCCGAGCAAGTTAATCTAAACAACAACAGCCTCCCACCGGGGGCGGAATGGTCCGGAAGTCAAATCTAAACAACTTCTACGCCTCCGTAAAGCAAAAAAGTGATCGGCAACATAACTGAAACAACAGAACAGTATCCACTAATTACTTTGCGGGAAATTGAAAGCAGCTGATTCACATACAACTGGTGACGGTAGTTCCGGCACCGTAATCTCGAAAGACTCCAGGTTAGCTACCCCAATGGAGAACAACACCGGGAAGATTGAGGAAGAAATCTCACCCAAGTTACACTTCACAAACTAAGCATCAACACTGAGGAGCACTGCTCAACCAAAGGTCCAGCTAGCCATCAAAATAAAAGTCCATACTGCGCACATAGAACGCACTAAAAGTTTTCCTGTAGCACCCCATTCAGGATACACGAAACTAAAACGATCAAAATTTCGTCGACCGAGTGAGAATGGCGAAACAAATACCCAGATCCATTTATGTCGAGCTGGCTAGTAAGGCACAAAGTCGAAGCACTAAGTACAGTCGTCCGAACGACCAATTCCTCCAACCAAGCACCATGACATCTGATGGGAGAGCTCAGAGGGTCACCATCGCAAGAGTCCCACCGACGAGCAGCGTTAGCCCCACGAGGTAGCGCCTGTTGACAGACTCCCTCAGGACGAGGGAGGAGAAGGGGACGGTGACCAGGACGCTCAGCTTGTCGATGGGGACCATCACACTAGCCGGGTCGTCTCGGAGAACCCGGTAGTAGCAGAGCCACAAGGCGCAGGTCACAGCCCCGGATGCGAGGACGAAGCCGAGCTCCCCGCGCGGCACAGCGCGGACCTCGTGGAGTTTTTCGGTGACAGCGACCATTACCCAGGCCATAACGAGGACCACCCCGGTGAGGATCGCGGTACCGAGGTTGGACTCCACTCCCGTAATGCCGGCCCTGCCGAGGATCGCAGTGAGTGCGGCGAACAAGCCTGAACTGAACGCATAAAGCAGCCAGCACCGTCATCGTCTAACTACCGACGCCAGCCACCGCACCCGCTACGTCTCGGCGATCTCGTCGACCGCGTGAGGAGGCGATGTGCGTGCCCAGGCATGGGGCCACCCAGAGCGGTAAGCACGTCAAGTCACTAAGTCAACGCTCAAATCATTAAGCTGGATCGCTAAATCACCACGTCGGATCACTAAGTCGGCTTGTCAAGGTATCAAGAGGAGGTACTAGGACGCCGAGCCGAAGCACTAAGACACTAAAGTCAGGGCACCAAGTCGAGGCACTAAGACACCAAGTAGAGGCACCAAGTACGAACGTCCTACCCAGCGCTCCAAGTACGTCTGACACCAAACCTTCTGGTGAGCAATTCTCAAACGATCAGCATAGCAAGAGTCCCACCGACGAGCAGGGCAAGTCCGACGAGGTACTGCCTGCTGACAGCCTCGCGCAGGACGAGGGAGGAGAAGAGGACGGTGACCAGGACACTCAGTTTATCAATGGGGACGACTACGCTGGCGGGGCAGTCCTGGAGCATCGGGTAGTAGTATAGTCAGGAGACACAGGTCGTAGCCCCCGAAGGCGGCTCCGGAGCCGAACTGCCCACAAGGCATTACGCTAACTTGTAACACTATGCCCAATTGGGTTGGTAAATTACTCCGGATGAAACAAATCAGGGATGACGACAGTTTTTACTTGCTCTGCTTACTCGCAGAACGACAAATAAAATACCTCACGCACCACAGTACCATACTAGTTCGTCATGGTATTACGCGGATGTCTGCCAATGTATCCAATGACGATCTTACCAAGTTGCTGAACACAGTCTCGAAAGTAGATTCGCGGGCTCACCGTGCCCTTTGTTTGGATAACAATATGGGAGTACATTGTGGCCTTCCCCGAAGGGTCCACCTCCTTAGGTACACTAAAAGTACGTTCCGGAGCATACTTTTTAGAACCTTTCACGATGTCGGATTCGTTAGCGCGATAACGGTCGGCCGAAATAGCCCAGGCCTCGCCGTAACCGTCTTTGAGATACTCTCGTAATCCACCAAAAAACTTTTTTCCCTTTTCTGTTCGACGAAATTCGCAGTAGTCATCAAGCATGGCAAGGCTTTGCCAGGTCTGAGATAACCAAGTGCCACTCTTGTCTCGTTCGGCAATATACATCATCTTCTTCCAGTCACACATAAATATCAAGTTTGGAAATTTTTCTTTTCCAAATACTTGAATCTCTTCCCACTGTTCCAATTCCTGTACGTAGCGACGTTCTGGAGCACCCCAAGAACCACTTACATCTAAACCATTCTCGGCCAGCAAACGACGAGCCTCATCTAATTGGTAAGTAAGTGTGCGAACCCTATCTGAAGAATTTCGAGCCTCTTCGTCTTTAATTAGCCACTCAAATTGTTGACTCTCTAGCTCCTCTTTGTGTCGAGACTCCATTTCTTGAACCATTTCATTATAGTTGACAATGTTGTCTTCGATAGTATGTTCAAGTCTTTGAATTGACGAGTTAGCGCGCTGCAACGAATCCCTTAGCAGTGCTGCCGCAGCTTGAAGCCGATCTCGTTCAGATCGCAGTTCAGCATTTTCGTTAAGTAAGTTAACTAGTTGCTCGTCTTTGACTGTTTCCGTAACAGAACCTTGGAGTTCATCCCTAACATGATTTCGTTTTTCAATCGAGGTTACTTTTGCCTGTTCTCCAATGACACTGGTTTGTGACAAAATAGTTGCAGTTCCAGGCGCTACAGGGTTCGCAGGAAGCTCGACAGCGTTGCTTCCCGGATGAGTTGCACGATCAAGTTCTCGCGCAGTCACCACATCGAGACGCCGCAAAAATTTTCCAATAGTCTGAGTATTGGCATGCTCTCGACAGAGACGACCATACATGCGACTAAGGTACGGGGCGGTAGATTGTATAAGTCTTTGCGCAGACAGTACACGGTGCCTCAACCCATCTTGAGGGTCTGTAGGATCAATCGGAGGCCTAAAAGTCCTTGGAGAGTATGGAGAGATTTGATGTCCGTTCGACACACTGGCATTGAATTCTTCAGCGGACGTCTTATCGAGCACATATACGGATGCTTGCCCAATTGTCTGAGCCGTCAGTTCGGTCATAATTTTTTGCCAGTACGTAGGATCGACTGTGCCATCCTCAGCACAGATAATGACAAGGGAACGCCTACGAGAATCGGTCATCCCCTCGATCAAGGCGTTTACTCCCTCACCTCCACGTAAATAGGTAGGTTTAGCCCCCATGACTAAGCCATGCTCACTACAGGAGTACGCCTCGAGGATACGCTGAACGAGCTTAGGTCTCGCAGTCCAGTGCGGTTTTCCTTCATTTTTCTGATCTGGTGGTGAGTCGATCTCGATGGCGACTGTGGGTTTAGCTCGGTCATCAGTGAAATCAAAACCGACGAGCAGTGAGGTCACCCATTGCTCGTCACCTCTCGGCGCGTCAAAGTAAATTAGTTTGGCGTAGTCAACTCCTGCACCCGTTCGGTTGCGGGTATAAATTGCCCGATCACCTCCCGGAAACCTCTGCTCATGAAGTGGTTCCAGATCCTCAACGCTTTTAAGCCTTTTCTGACTCCGCATCCAGGCGAACCCTTCACCGAGGAGCGCATCGACGGCCTTTTCACGATCCAAACCGAGCTGCGGATCTAGTTCTACAGAGAAACTGCTGCGATAGCCGAGCATGGAGGTGTCCTTCATTGGAGCAGATAATGGTGCAGGAAGATGTTACGCCCCGTTTTCGGCTACAGCTACCCTTGGAATGTATCCAAGCCATTTACAATCATCTAGTTATAAGGTAAGTTGTTGACGGTGTCACTTCCCCTAGAATGCGCTTTGACATGTCGTGCATCTCGAGCCGTAGAGGGGATTCTCACTGGACCGCCATCGCAAGGGTCCCACCGACGAGCAGCGCCAGCCCGACGAGGTACCGCCTGCTGACAGCCTCCCGCAAGACGAGGGCGGAGAAGAGGACGGTGACCAGCACGCTCAGTTTGTCGATGGGGACCACCACGCTGGCGGGACCATCCTGGAGCGCCCGGTAGTAGCAGAGCCAGGAAGCACACGTCGCAGCCCCGGAGGCCAGGACGAAGCCGAGCTCCCCGCGCGGCACAGCGCGGACCTCCCGGAGTTTTCCGGTGACGGCGACCATCACCCAGGCCATCACCAGGACCACCCCGGTGCGGATCGCGGTACCGAGGTTGGACTCCACTCCCGTGATGCCGGCCTTGCCGAGGATCGCAGTGAGCGCGGCGAAGAAGGCTGAACCGAGCGCGTAGAGCAGCCAGCCTCCGCCGTCGTGCACGGCCCGGGGCAGGCCGCGCAGGTCATCGGCGTCGAGCATCAGCAACGTCCCGACCGCGATGAGCACAACCCCGAACGCCCCGATGAGGCTCACCCTCTCCCCTAAGAAGATGAGGGCGAGTAGCACCGTCAGCACCGTGCTCAGCTTGTCGATCGGCACCACCTTGCTAACGCTGCCGAGCTGGAGCGCCTTGAAGTAGCACAGCCAGGAGGCCCCTGTCGCCAGCCCCGAAAGCACCAGCAGCCCCGTGCTGCGGACGTTGAGGTGGACCAGCTCGGCCTGCGAGCCGACAACGAACACCATGCCCCAGGCGCCCGCCAGCACCACGAAAGTGCGCAGCGCCGTCGCTACGGTCGAGTCAGTGGTGCGGATCCCCTCCTTGGCCAGGACGGCGGTGATGCCGGCAAAAAGTGCTGAGCCGCAGGCGAAGACGATCCACATAAGGCAACCCTAACCCCGTCCGACACCACCGCACGGCGGGCACGAAAGTCCTTACCCTCGTGCCTGCCGTTGCTGACTCTTCCCTGTTCAGCGGGTCTTGCGCGGCACGGTGGATGCCGCCACCCCCAGGACCACCAGACCGAAGCAGACCAGATAGGCCAGGTATCGGAAGAAATCGTCTGAGGGCTCGCTGGCCGTCGTGAGCTCGGTGACGGCATCGACCTCCCAGCTCATGGGCAGGGCGTCACCGACCACCTCCAGGGCGCGCGGCAGCTGGTCGCGGCTGACCAGGAGCCCGCAGAGGAACAGCTGGGGTGCAATCACCACCGGCATGAACTGGACGGCCTGGAACTCGGTGCGTGCGAAGGCTGAGACCAGCAGCCCCAGGGACACCCCGACGAAGGCGTCGACCAGGGCGGTGAGCACCACCCACCCCCAGGCGGCGGAGATGTCCACGTCCAGGCCCCAGGCGGCCACGGCGCACAGGATGAGGGACTGGATGACGGCGGTCAGTGCGAAGGCGGTGGCGTAGCCGAACAGGAGGTCGGCCCGGTGGATCGGGGTGGTCCACAGTCGCTCCAGGGTGCCGCTCACGCGCTCGCGCAGCATGGCGACGCTGGTGACCAGGAACATGACCGTGGTCGGCAGGATCGCCATCATGGAGACCGCGATGTGGTTGAACAGCAGGTCCGCACCGGGGTAGTCGCGGTAGACGAAGTACAGCAGGGTCAGCAGCGCGGCGGGCACGATCGCGATGAGGCCGACCGTGCGCCGGTCGGCGCGCAACTGGGTGAGGATGCGGCGGGTGGTGGCCAGGTAGGTGCGCAGGTTCATCAGCGCTGCCCTCCCTTCTGCTCGGGCTGGCTCTCGGACTCGGCGATGACGGTCAGGAAGGCGGCGTCGACCGTGTCCGCCCCGGTGCTGGCCAGGAGGTCCTTGGCCGTGGTGGTGGCCAGGATGCGGCCCTGGCGCATGAGGAGGACCTGGTCGCAGCGGAAGGCCTCGTCCATGACGTGGCTGGAGACCAGGAGGGTGGCGCCGCGCTCGGCCAGGGCGTGGAAGGTGGTCCACAGCTCCTCGCGGGTGACCGGGTCCAGGCCGACGGTGGGCTCATCCATGACGAGCAGGTCAGGATCGGCCACGAGCGCGCAGGCCAGGCTCACACGTCCGGCCTCGCCACCGGAGTAGGTGGACACGGCCCGGTCCGCCAGGGCGGTGAGCCCGACAACGTCGAGGATTTCGTCCAGGTCGCGGGCCCGGCTGCCGGCCAGGGAGGCGAAGTAGCGCAGGTTCTGGCGGGCCGTCAGGTCGGTGTAGACGGCCTGGTCCTGGGTGACGTAGCCGACCCGACCGCGCACGGCGCCGGCGCCCGGTGCGTGCCCGAGGACCTCGACCTGTCCGCGGTAGCGCTGGACGCCGACGATGGTGCGCATGAGGGTGGTCTTGCCGCAGCCCGAGGGGCCGAGCAGGCCGGTGATGGTGCCGGACTCCAGGTTCAGGTCCAGGCCGTGGAGGATCTCCTTGCGCCCGCGGTTCACGCGCAGGTCCTTCGCAGTGACGGCCAACGACGTTGAGCCGGTTGCAGCTGCGGAGTTTGAGCCTGAGTCGTGCGATCGGCTGCTGGCCCCCGACTCCCGGGGCGCGTCTCCTTCATCGCTTTTCATCATGTGATGAATATAGGTCGACAGCGACCCGCTGTCCAGAGCCTGGAGCCGGAAAACTGTCCGTATGGGACGACTTTGAACGGCCCTTCAGCCAGGGCAGTTCACATCTGTGCAGGTCAGAGCAGCTTAGCTTGGTTCCAAGCCAGAAACGCGGCTTCAAAGTCGTCCCATATGGACAAAACTCGGCTGGAGACCTCAACCGATCTCAGCGATCAGGCTGGATTGGCGACGTCCGGCAGGTCGTCGAAGGCGTAGCGCTGGATGGTGGGGGCCACGAGCGCAACAACGGCCTCAACATCGAGGCCGGCGATGTGGTCCATGTGGGCGACCCAGCGGGCCAGGCCGAGCCCGATGATCTGGCTGGCGATGAGCTGGGCGCGCAGCTGGGGCCGGTCGGGGCAGAAATGGGTGACGATCGGCGAGAGGACCCCGGTGGCGATGAAGTCACGGAAGGGCCCGATCGTGGCCCCTTGGCCGAGCGCGGCATGGATGACCGCCGTGAAGCGGTCCGCGCCCGCCTTATCCCACAAGGTAATGAAGGCGCGCACGATCCCCTCCCCCAGCTGCTCGGGTTCGAGCTCGGTGATGGCGGCCGCCCGGTGCATGAGATTGGCGTCGACTCCGGCGGTCGACTCGATGACGGCCTTGGCGAAGAGCGTGGCCCGGTCCGGGAAGTAGTGGTGGACCAGAGCCGGGTCGACGCCGGCGTCACGCGCGATACCACGCAGCGAGGTCTGGTAGCCGTCGCGGGCGAAGGCGGTTCGGGCCGCCGCCAGAATGGCCTCGCGCGTATCCGGGCTCCCCGCCGGCCGCCGCCCCCGCGGGTTCATCGCTCACTCGTCTCGCTCATAGACAGAGCATGCCCGCAAGCCGCCCCATTGGGAAGCGACCCCACGACACGACATGTTAGAATTTTGTCTAACAAAACATGTCGGCAGGGGGATGTGCGGATGTTGGACAGGATCACCGTTCATCCTCGCATTACCCGCCGTCACCCTGACATACAGGTCGCAGACGTTGAGTCCGCCTGGCGCAGCGCCATCGCAGTCCGCCGAAGAAACTATGACCCACCTGAGTACTACGCAGCAGCCGGAGCAGGCTCTCATGGACGGCTGCTCGAGATGGTTGGAGTGGAACTCGACGATGGCAGCCTACTGATTTTCACGCCATGAGACTCACCGACAAGATGGCTCAGGAACTACAGGTCAGAAGGGAGAGCACATGAGCACCTATAAGACGAAGAGTGGAGCCACGCTCACTGACGACGAGATCGAGCGACTTGGTGAGGCAGCAGAACAAGGAGAGTATCCCGGTACTCCAGGAGAGTTCATTGTTTCTCCAGGCAGGCCTCGACTCTCAGACGAGGATCTTGTCACCATCGCCTTCAAAGTGCCACGCTCACATCGAGACGCACTGGACCGTAGGGCTGAGGCGCAGGGCGAAACTCGCAGTCAGTTCATGCGAGAAGCACTCGAAAGAGCACTAGCCTGAAGCAAGCAGCGTCCACGCTGACACCACGTTCGTCAGCCAGCCGACTCAGCTCCTCCGATCTCCACAAGGATCGTCACCATCACCTCACTCCCACAGGCCGCTGGTGTGGGCGAGGACGGCCAGGGCGACAGGGCCGGCTGAGGCGGTGCGCATGACGTGGGGGCCCAACCGCACCGTCATCGCCCCGGCGGCCTCCAGGGCCGCCGTCTCCTCGGGGCTGATACCGCCCTCGGGGCCGACAACGACGGCCAGCACCAGCGGCGCCGCCCCTGGGGCGGGCAGGCGCATGGACTCCATCGCGGTGCTGATCGGTGTGCCCGCCTCCTCGTGCAGGACCAGCACCACTCCCCCGTTCTGGACCGTCTTCCCCACCCAGTCGACCAGCGCCCGGGTGTCCCGGACCTCCTCGACCTCGGGAACGCGGGCGCGCCGGGCTTGCTTGGCGGCCTGGAGCGCCGTGGCCTGCCAGCGCTGGCGCCCCTTGGCCTGCTTGGCCCCCTGCCACACGGACACGCAGCGCTCGGACTGCCAGGGAAGAACCAGCTCCGCCCCGACCTCGGTGGCGGTCTCGACGGCCTGCTCATCGCGCCCGCCCTTGGCCAGAGCCTGGACGAGGGTGAGCCGCAGCGGAGGCGCCGGCTCCTCGATCCGTTGCAGGACCCGCACGGCCAGACGATCCTTGGCCCCGCCGACGCCGGCCCCGGTCACCTCGCACATCAAGCGCAGGCCGGTTCCGTCAACGAGGTCCACGTGTTCCTCGGAGCGCAGGCGCCGCACGGTTACGGCGTGTCGGGCCTCAGGTCCGGTGAGCATGAGGATGGTCCCGGGCTGGGCAGACGCGGGGGCGTCGGCGGGCTCGATGGTCTTGGGGGTGAAGAGGAAGACGGGTGCGGTCACGCCCCCAGCCTACGGGCGGTGTCGAACCGGCGGCCGCTGCCGGTGCTAGCGTCGGATAACATGACCGATCCCTCAGCCGCCTCCCGCTGCCCGCAGTCCCCACCCGCCACTTCGGCGCCCGCATACACCACTGCCATCACGGTGGAGGACTTCCACCGCAATCTGGCCGCCATCCGCGCCCGGATCGACGCCGCCGCCGAGCGCGCTGGCCGGGATGCCGCCGAGATCCGTCTGCTGCCGGTCTCCAAGACGGTCCCCGAGGAGCGCCTGCGCACTG
Organism: Actinomyces sp. oral taxon 849 str. F0330; assembly: GCF_000239715.1. NCBI lineage: Bacteria > Bacillati > Actinomycetota > Actinomycetes > Actinomycetales > Actinomycetaceae > Actinomyces > Actinomyces sp. oral taxon 849. Next base: position 185,394 of record NZ_JH470353.1, read on the forward strand.
CCTTCGCCGCGGGCATCACCCAGATGGGGGAGAACAAGGTCCAAGAAGCCCAGCGCAAAAGCGAGAACCTGGCGGACCTGGGCATCTCCTGGTCGGTCATCGGCCACCTGCAGACCAACAAGGCCAAGAACGTGGCCGCCTTCGCCGACGAGTTCCAGGCACTGGACTCCCTGCGCCTGGCCGAGACCCTCGACCGCCGTCTCCAGGCGAATGGGCGAGGCCTGGACGTCTACGTGCAGGTCAACTCCTCGGGCGAGCCCAGCAAGTTCGGGCTGGAACCGGCCGACGTAGCCGCCTTCCTCGCCGCGCTGCCGTCCTACTCCTCGCTGCGGGTGCGCGGGCTCATGACGCTCGCCGCCCACACCGACGACGCGGCGCGGGTGCGCGAGTGCTTCCGCATCATGCGCCAGCTGCGCGACTCCGCCCTCCAGGCCGGCACCGTCGGCGACGGGCTGCTGTCCATGGGGATGAGCGGCGACTTCGAGGCCGCCATCGAGGGCGGCTCCACCTGCGTGCGCGTGGGGCAGGCGATCTTCGGGGCCCGGGCCACCCCGGACTCCCACTACTGGCCCGAGTCCCCTCAGACCAAATAGCCGCAGGCAGGAAACCGGGCTGCGGGCCGTGTCCTCAGCGCCCGGAGAAGCGCTCCTTGAGCTTGCCCATAACGCTGGAGTCGCGCACGGGCTCGACGTCATCCTCCCCGCGCAGGCGGGCCAGCTCGGCCAGCAGCTCGCGCTGACGGTCGTCCAGGCGTGTGGGGGTCTCCACGACGATGGACACGTGCAGGTCCCCGCGGCCCTTGCGGCGCAGCCGCCCCACGCCCAGACCGTCGAGCACGACCTCATCCCCGGGTTGGCTGCCGGCCTTGACGGTGACGTTCTGCTCGCCGTCGAGGGTCTGCAGGGGGAATACGGCGCCCAGGGCGGCCGCGGTCATGGGCACGCGCAGCTCGGTGTAGAGGTCGTCACCGTCGCGCTCGAGGAACTCGTGCGGCTTCTCGTGGATCTCCAGGTAGAGGTCGCCGTTGGGGCCGCCGGCCGGGCCGGCCTCGCCGCGCCCAGACATGCGGATGCGGGTTCCGGTGGAAACCCCGGCCGGGATGGAGACCTCCAGGTCCTGGCGCACGCGGGTGCGCCCCTCGCCGGAGCAGTCCTTGCAGGGGGTGACGATGACGGTGCCGTAGCCTTGGCAGCCCGGGCACGGCGAGGAGGTCATTACCTGCCCCAGTAGGGTGCGGGTCATGCGCTGGACGTTGCCGACGCCGTTGCACTGCGAGCAGGTGACCGGCTCGGTGCCGGGCGCGCAGCACGAGCCCCCGCAAGCGGTGCAGGTGGCGTAGGTGTCGATCGGGATGGAGCGGCTCGCCCCGAACGCGACGTCGGAGAGCTCTACGTCCACGGCCACGAGGGAGTCCTGGCCGCGCCGGGCCCGGGAGGCCGGTCCGCGGCTGGCCGCTCCCCCGCCGAAGAAGGATTGGAAGATGCCGCCCAGGTCGCCGAAGTCGGCGCCGGCGAACCCTCCGCCGAAGCCTCCCCCGCCACGTACCGCGTCCTCGCCGCCCAGGTCGTACATCTGGCGCTTGTCGGCGTCGGAGAGGACCTCGTAGGCGGTGGAGACCTCCTTGAACTCATCCTCGTGGCCGGGACCGGCGACGTCGGGATGCAACTGGCGGGCCTTCTTGCGGTAGGCCCTCTTGATCTCCTCGGAGGTGGCGTCGCGGCTGACGCCGAGGACCTCGTAGTAGTTGCTCACTGCGTTCTTCCTTTACGGCTACGTCTTTTGCGGTGGATGTCTGGGAATATGTGATGAAGCGCCTGACTGAATGACTCCGCCGGCGGGTTCGCTCCGACCGGCCCTCACGTCTCCGGTGGTGACAGGAACCTGGACAGGTAGCGGGCCACGGCCCTCACAGCGGTCATGGTGGCCGGGTAGTCCATGCGGGTGGGGCCGATGACGCCGAGGTGGGCGACGGCCTCGCCGCTCCCCGGCCCGTAGGTGGTGGTGACGACGGAGGCCTCGGCCAGGGCGTCATCGTTGTTCTCCGAGCCGATGCTCACGCGCATCCGGTTCTCACCGGTCGGGGAGTCATCGGCGGTGAACAGCCGCAACAGCACCACCTGTTCCTCGATGGCGTCCAAGAGCGGCCCCAGGGAGGAGAAGTCCGGGGTGGAGCGGGCCAGGTTCGCGGTTCCGGCGACGACGAGCCGCTCCTCGGCGTCGGGGCGCAGCGCGTCGATGAGCTCGTCGGCCACGGCATCGAGTAGGTGGCGTTCGTCGGCGGTGGCCTGCTCGGCCAGGGCGGCCAGGATGGGGCCGACGTCAGCGGCCCGATTGCCGACGAGGGCTCCATTGAGGCGGGTGCGCAGACGTTCCAGGACGAGGGGGTCGACGACGTCGGTGACGTCGAAACCCCCGTCGCGGCGGTTACCCGCGGCGGTCCGGGTTCTGAGGGTCACGGTGCGCTGGTCGACGCGTCCGGTATCAGTGATGATGACCAGCAGGATGCGCTCGGGTCCCAGGGCGACGAGCTCGAGGTGCTGTAGGGCAGCGTATCTGAGGCTGGGGTACTCGACGACGGCGAGCTGGCCGGTCAGCTGGGCCAGGGCCCGCACGGTGCGGGCCACGACTTGCTCCAGGTCGACCGCTCCGGACAGGAGCGCGGTGATGGCGGCGCGCTCAGGGGCGGACAGGGGCTTGATGCGGGCGACCTCGTCGACGAAGCGCCGGTAGCCCTTCTGGGTGGGCACACGTCCGGCCGACGTGTGCGGCTGATGGATGTAGCCCTCATCCTCCAGGGCGGCCATGTCGTTGCGGATAGTGGCAGGGGACACGCCCAGGCGGTAGCGCTCCACGAGGGCCTTGGAACCCACGGGCTCGCGGGTGCGCACGTAGTCGGTGACGATGGCGGACAGGACCTTGAGACGTCGGTCGTTGGCCATGGGTCCTCCTCTCCCTCGTCAGTGCCGGGACACGATCGATGCCGCTGCGGGCGCGGTGCTGGTGCACTGCCGCCCGCACGCCGGTGCGAGCCGGCGAGCGATTAGCACTCACCCCGCGTGAGTGCCATCCTACGCCGTGGTCCGGCGGGTCCAACGCCGCAAGGCCGTGAGTTTCCCCTACCGTGCCGAGGGTGAACACGCCCGCCCCGTACCGCTCCCCCGTTCCCGGTTCGACCG
>NZ_JH470353.1:188653-193071 GCF_000239715.1 Actinomyces sp. oral taxon 849 str. F0330
TGGCGCCTGTGGCTCGCGGTGCGGCTGTGACTGGGACCGTGCCTGCTGCCCGGCGGCCCTCGTCGAGCGACCGCTACGGCGGGGACGTCCTGTCGGTGAACCCGCACCGCACGGGCCACAGCGCCGTGCGCCCGGAGTCGGTGCATGTGCCTGTGACGCCGGGCCTGGTGGTCGAGGACCGGCAGACCGGTTTCGTCGGCGCTGCGGTGGCGGTGGAGAAGTCCGGTGGCCAGCACGTCGTGGTCCTGGAGGACCGTCATGGCACGCGACGCGGTTTCGCCCTGGGACCCGGGTTCTGGATCGATGGCCGCCCCGTCATCCTGGATCCGCCCGTGGCGCGCAAGCGCGAGCCCGCCGGCCCGGTCAGCGCCGCAGGGAGACGGTTGACGGCGTCGGGCTCCTACGCCGTCGAGGGCGAGCGGGCAAAAGTGGCGCGCGCCTCACGCATCTGGGTGGAGGGCAAGCACGACGCCGAGCTGGTGGAGAAGGTGTGGGGCGACGACCTGCGCCACGAGGGCGTCGTGGTCCTCATGCTCGACGGCGTCGACAACCTCGAGGAGGTCATGGCCGACTTCGGCCCGGGACCCGAACGGCGAGCGGGAGTCCTGGTGGACCACCTGGTGGCCGGTTCCAAGGAGTCGCGGATCGCCCAGCGGGTAGCCGAAATGCCCGGCGGGGAGAACGTGCTGGTCCTGGGGCACCCGTACGTGGACGTGTGGCAGGCGGTCAAGCCGGCCCGGGTGGGCCTGGAGCACTGGCCGGAGGTTCCGCGGGGCATCGATATCAAGCACGGGACGCTGGAGGCCCTGGGCTGGCCGCACGCCACGCAGGCCGACGTCGCCCGGGGCTGGCAGCGCATCCTGGCCACGGTTCGCTCCTACAAGGACCTCGAGCCGAGCCTGCTGGGCCGCATGGAGGAGCTCATCGATTTCGTCACCGCCCCGGGCACACGCTGAGGCCCTTCAAGACTCTGACCGCAGTCCACTCACAGGGGTTTTCATAGGACGCTGTCGTCGTCGAAGGTCACCTTGATGGTCTGACCGGGCTCCACGAGCTCGAGCTGCTGGTCGTCGCCCAGCCTGAGGACGGTGTCCCGCTTGTGCACGGGCAGCGGATAGGCGACGCGGGCGATGGAGCTGATCCCGTTGGGGTGGGTGAACTCCTGAGGCCTGGGCTCGGTGCTGAAGTGGCTCATGAGGAACGGCAGGTCGACGTCGTGGGGGAAGAAGACCTCATAGCGCAACTCCCGCCCACGGGGGTCCACACGCTTGGTCTTGATGCGCAGGCCCTTGCCGTTCAGCAGAGCCATCCCCTCCTCCAGCTCGGAGTTGTCGCCCTCCAGGCACAGGCCGCACAAGCCCTCGGGGCCGCGATCCCAAGACAGGAAGCGGCGGGCGGCGCCCCCGCGCGGTCCCAGCGAGAGCAGGCGCCCCAGGAGCGGCGGCATTCCAGTGCGCGCCAGAAGTTCCAGATAGGGGCCGTGGGAGAAGTAGATGAGCGCGTTGTACGGCCTCTTGACGGTACCGTACTCGACGGCGAAGCCCCTGGCCTCGAAATCGGCCACGGCCTGAGAGAGGTCGTTGACCTTGTAGATCACATGTCCCAGCTGCACGCGCTCAGGCTACGCATGCGCAAGGCGCGAGGAAACCCGTCTCGCGCAGGCCATAAGACAGTAGGCAGGCAGCCGGGTCAGTCGCCGCCGCCTTCGGGCTGGTCGGCCAGGGCAAGGCGTCGGGACTTAGATAGCAGGCGGGCATCGAGCCCCAGGATCGCCGCGGTGAGCGCCCCTCCCAGGACCTTCCACAAGATGCCCGGGGCGATGAAGAGCAGGACCATGGCGGCGATGACCGGCACCAGGTGCTTCATGGCGCGGCCCACGTAGCCGCCGAAGCTGGGCATCTCGACGCCGTCGGACTCGGCCACGGACTTGACCATGAAGTTCGGGCCATTGCCGATGTAGGTGATGGCGCCGCACAGGACCGCTCCCAGGGAGACGGACACCAGGTAGAGCTCGGGGACCCCGGCCACGTTGTCCCCACCGGGGTGTGCGACCTGCCCGGCCATCTCGAAGAAAGTGGCGTAGGTGGGGGCGTTGTCCAGGACAGAGGAGAGCCCGCCGGTGAAGACGAAGAAGGTGACCTCGTTGAGCGGCAGCGAGCCGGCCACCTCGTCAAGGTAATGCAAGGCCGGAATCATGGTGAGGAAGATGCCGATGAACAAGATGGCAACCTCGGCGATGGGGTCCCAGGTGAATTGGTTGTCCTTGAAGCGGACCTCGCGGCTGCCCAGGAAGTAGGAGCATGCCGCGGCAGCGAGCATGATGATCTCGCGCACGGGGATCCAGTCTCCCGGGGCGGCGTGGCCGGTCTCAATGGCGTGGACGTCGACGGAGGGCGCGAAGGCGACGGCGGCGATGATGGCGGCGAAGAAGACGAAGTTGAGTGAACCCTTGAGGCCGAGGGGCTCGATCTCGGTGTCGTCGTCATGGACGGCCTTGGCCGGCTCCTGGGAGTAGTAGTAGGAGTCCAGGGCGTAGTAGCTCACCAGCAGCATGGCGTTGACGAAGAGGTACTCGCGCAGGAGGTTGAAGGTCCAGGTGAAGGGCACTCCGCGCAGGAAGCCCAGGAATAGGGGAGGGTCCCCCAGAGGCGTGAGCAGCCCGCCGCAGTTGGCCACGATGAAGATCGTGTACAACACCGTGTGCACGCGGTAGTGGCGCTCCTTATTGGTCGCCAGCAGGGGCCGGATGAGCAGCATGGCGGCGCCGGTGGTACCGACGAAGGAGGCGATGACACCGCCGATGGCCAGGAAGATCGTGTTGTTGCGGGGCGTGGCGCGGATGTCGCCCTTGAGGAAGATGCCGCCGGAGACCACGAACAGGGCCAGCAGCAGGGTGATGAACTGGAAGTACTCGACCACGGAGGCGAAGACGACCTCCCAACCGCCGAGGACCCACATCCAGGCGGCCACCGGCACACCCAGGCTCACGGCGACGAGCAGCTGGCTGGAGTGCTTCTCCCACCAGTGGGCCGTGGCCGGAATCAGCGGCAGGACGGCGATACAGGCGAGCATGCCCGCGAAGGGCAGGACGGACCACCACTCAAGATGCACGGCGACTTCCTCACAGAATCGGGGTTGTTTACGTCACCATACCGTCCCGGGCATCAGTTTCCCCGGCGAGGGCCTGTGGTCTCTCGTGCTGAGACCGACCTTCCGGGCCGATGCCGCAGTGAGGGAGGCCGGGCTCAGATCCAGCCGGCCAGCACGTTTCGGGCCTGCTCAGCCAGGGTGGCGATGGCGCCCTCGGAGTCGTTGCCCCAGGGGATGTAGTGGAAGCTTCCGCCTCCGGCAGTGGTGAAGGTCTCGCGGTTGAACTGGTTGATCTCCTCGAGGGTCTCCAGACAGTCGGAGAAGAAGCCGGGGCAGATGACGTCGAGACGCGGGCAGCCTGTACTCCCCAGCTCGCCGACCGTGTCGATGGTGGCCGGCCCGATCCACGCGGCGGGCCCGAAGACGGACTGGAAGGTGAGCCGGGCGAGCCCGTCGGGCAAATCGAGTCGGCGCGTCAGGAGCTCAACGGTGCGCTCGCACTCGGTGCGGTAGGGATCTCCGGCGTCGTACATGGCTTGGGGGATGGAGTGGAAGGACAGAAGGAGGTGCTCGCCGGCAGCAGGGTCGGGACGTCCATGGATCTTCCAGTGCTGCTCCAGGGCCGTGGCGAGGGCTTCGACCTGACTCGTGACAGTTTGGTGGGTTTGGGGTTTTGGGGCTGATTTTTCGTTGGTATTCCGTCATGTTGGGGGTGTGCTGGCACACTAAGCGGCCGGTAGGGTGGGGGTGGTGAGCCCGTTTCTGCGTAAGGTCAAGACTGCCTCAGGAGCGATGGCGGTACAGATCGCGGTCAAAGGAAGGGACCTGTCCAGTTTTCTGTGTAAGCGTTTTACAGGTAGGGGTTGATTCGGTCGGGGTAGGCGGTGGTGAGCTGGGCCAGGGCCTTGTTCCAGTCGGTGGTGATCTGTCCTTCGACGAGCTTGCCCTTGGCCCTGCGCTTGGATGCTGGCAGTCCTTTCTCCTTGTCGCGTTCTCGGGCTCGCTTGTCCACAGGTGTCGCAGATCGCCAGCCACAGCAGCTTGATCACCGCCTCATCGGAGGGGAAGTGGCCGCGGTTCATTGGTGATCTTTGCGCAGCTGGTAGCTCGCAGTCTCGATGCTGTTGGTGGAGGGGGTACCTCCCGCGAAGTGGGGGAGAGATGACACGCCTGAGCATCGGCCGGTGAGTCCAGGAAGAGGGGTGAATCGCTCCCAGGCCCGCTCCCAGGTCGTCACCGTCTGAAGGGTGCTTGACCCCCATGTCGGACTCGGAGAAGTCGGTCAGAGCCTGCCAGGCGGCCTCCTGGTTCGGAGCGGTGCAGATCGG
>NZ_JH470353.1:193546-200855 GCF_000239715.1 Actinomyces sp. oral taxon 849 str. F0330
CAATTCCACCGGCGCATCAGGCCTGGTGATTCACACGCATCCAGCCCGCCCCGGTCGGCGCTGGCCCTTGGCGCTACCCGGGCGCGGGGTGAAGGTCCCGGCCCGGTCCCGGGGCACCACAGGTCTCGAAGGGCCCCATCCTGACGAGTCCACCGTCTTGGACGTGGTTCCGTTTCTGGCGTTACCACGAGCCTGGGAGGTTGGCCCGCCCCTGTCGTAGCCCAGGTGCTCGCTCAAGCCAAGCGGCCAGGCCCCTCTCCAAGGCCTCCCTTGGTGCAGGGCCGGCAGCAGACCATCAGTCCCGGTCATGCTCACCTGCCCGGCACCAGCTCTGCTCAAACAAGCCATCCACAGCCCCAGCCGAGCGCAGCTGGCCGACCACATCCCGACCACCAGCAGAAGCCCTGTTGTCATCATCAGTAGCAGTCATCAGTGTCAGTCCTTCCACAAGAGCTCACACAAACCAATGAACAGGCTCCACCCGTCTGCTGGATATGGTCCCGGGTCCAGCAGACGGGCCGGACCGGTGGCGTCGCGTACGGGGGTCAGGTCAATGATCACAGCGGGCGTACTTGTCGCCCCGCCTGGTGTGGCGCCACACAGAGGGGGCACCTCCCGCATGGGAGCGAAGCGCGCGGGGGAATCGTCGACGCCGAGGACCTCCACGCCATCGAAGCGGTGGGGATCATCTAGCAGCGCGACCTGCGCGCTTGCCAGGATCGTGGTGTTCGCGGTGTGCCAGGAGAGCTCCAGGGTCCGCGCTACCCGGGAAATGGACATGGAATCCAGGGCAAGGGCCCGCAGCCCCCATTCCACCGCTGAGCGGGTCAGACGCGCCCGCGGCTGGGCCAGGGCCGAGGTGTCTTGCCTCCACACCCGGCGGCAGTGAGGGCAGGCGAAGCGCCGCAGGCGTACCAGCAGCTGTGTGGGTCGCCACCCCACCGGCACGTGGGCCAGGCGCTGGGCCACCGTCCCACGGGATACTCCCTGAGCCCCGGCAGGACCGGCAGAACGGGTCCTCAAACCCGGCCGGCATACGGCACTCCACAATGACTCTCATCGGGGTGAGGTGCTGGCCCACCGCGGTCAGTCCCAGGGCGTCCAGCCCCAGGAAGGTCGTCAGATCAGGACCGGTGAAGGTAGTCTCAAGCACGTCGAGATCTCTCAGGTGGCGTGTGTAGCAGCTCCCATCATCGAGGAACCTCGCCCCCTACCCAAGCAACGACGCACCCACCCCCGCCCCAAACACACCAATAAGCCTTACTTACTACACCCTCAAACACGAAGAGCCCGATCACCCCGACTCCTCCAACGGCCCCACGCCAGGCCATCAACGGACGCCTGGAGCACCTACGCGGCATCGCCCTGGGATTCCGCAACCTCACCCACTACACCATCCGCAGCCTCATCCACACCGGACGCCTCAAAGACCACCTGACAACAACCACCTAAACCAGACAATAGGCCCCACCTACCACACCCTCAAACACGAAGAGCCGACAAACCCCGACCCCCTGCCTTCTGACCTGCCACTACACCTAGGATGATCCACCGGAGCAAGGAGCCATCCGACTGGAACATTCTATCGGACTTGTGGCAGACTGCCGTCATGGTTTCCCACGCTAAAGATAGCCCTGAGATCAGCACTGTCCCCTTACGACCTCATTCGCCAGCCAAAAATCCGGTTGTCACAGCACATTCCTTAACGAAGATTTATGGCAGTGGCGATAATGGCGTGGTCGCATTGAATGACATCTTTGTATCAATCGCTCGGGCGAGATTTACCGCAATTATGGGACCTTCCGGTTCTGGAAAATCAACCCTTATGCATTGCTTGGCTGGCTTAGAATCAGCTACCTCGGGATCAATAAATCTTGACGGCCAAGAGATTACCTCAATGAATGAACGGCAATTGACAAGGCTGCGTCGCGAGCGAATCGGGTTCATATTTCAGTCGTTCAATTTGCTGCCATCTTTAACCGTCGAAGAGAACATCACATTACCGATAGATATCGCTCGAAAATCTGTGGATTTTAGACATCTCAGCCAGATAGTCAAGGCCGTAGGTCTAAGTAACCGACTCTCGCACCGTCCTGCCGAACTATCTGGAGGGCAAGTTCAGCGCACTGCCTGCGCTCGCTCGTTCATGGGGCGACCGTCAGTCATCTTCGCTGACGAACCCACAGGAAACCTCGACTCTCGGGCTACTATGCAAATCCTCCAGATTTTGCGTTCTAGCGTTGACCATTTCGGACAGAGTGTAGTCATGGTAACTCATGAACCCGAGGCCGCAGCCTGTGCTGACACCGTCCTGTTTCTACGAGATGGGCGGCTAGCTGCCCAGTTGGACAAGCCTGATCGAGACAGTGTCCTTATTGCACTGCATGCATTAAGCAGCTCTATTGCCATGGAAGTTCCTGAATTCCATAGCAAACACAGAATCTATAACACATCAAAAACTACCTTAGGAGTGAGTTTATGATTCGCTTTGCTCTACGATCACTTAAAAGTCATGCTCGTCAGTTTTTCTTGACAACGCTAGCAGTCATTCTCGGCGTTGCCTTTCTTACTGGCACGCTGTCGCTTCGTATCGTGTTGTCGAATATATTTGACGCTCAAAATTCAACGACCCTAACCGGAGATTTGTATATTTCAGGTCAGTCAACTGCCAACAGTCAAAATACAAATAGTTCTTCTGTAGCAACCAAAATAGACGGTAAACTTGCCGAAACCGTTGAGTCAATTGATGGCGTAGAGCATGCTTTTCCGATTGCTTCTATACCTGCCACATTGGTTGGCGCTGATTCCACGCCTGTCACGTCAATGAATGCACCGTCGAAAGCAGTTCCGCTCTATCCGCAGGATTCTAGGGCGAAAACTGCATCTGGGAGATTCCCTCATTCTGGAGGCGAAATCGCATTGGAATCCGAAGCACTGAAACGTTCCGGTTTATCAGTGGACGATGATACACACCTTGTAATTAACGGAGATGCATATTTGGTAAGGATAGTTGGCGAGTTTAACTATGACACTTCGGTTGCCGGTGCGACAGTAATCGGGCTAGACCCAAATTGGCTGATGTCATTTTCTGCTCCAGACGGGAAAGTCGACTCAATTTGTGTTTATTTAGATAAAGGAATTGACCAGAAAGAGATCTCAAATAAAATCAGAAAAATTTTGCCAGAAGAAATTCGCGTGCAGACCCAAAAAGAAGCTGCAGACGAACAGAACGCTGAAATTAATAAATACCTCGGCTATACCGAGGTATTCCTTTTGATTTTCGTGGCTTTGGCGATGTTCGTTGGATCCTTTATCATTATGAATACCTTCGCGATGAGCGTACGTCAACGGCAGAGAGAATTCGCATTGCTACGTGCCGTCGGCGCCTCACCCGGATCAATATTTGCTGCAGTACTTCTTCATGCCGTCATGATCGGCACCGCCGGTGCCCTGCTCGGTTTAGCTTTGGGTATCGGCGCTACAAGATTACTTTTAGCTGGTCTCAAATTTATGGGTATGCCACTGTTAAATCAGGTGCCTATTAATTATAGTATCATACTAGCCGCGATCACAGCAGGCTTAGTCATAACCGTCATCGGAGCTCTCTTTCCGGCACGGGAGGCGGCTCTTACTCCGCCCATTGAGGCAATGCAGAGTTCGAGCAGAGAGAGGACTAGATCATTGCGATTTCGAGGCATCCTCGGCGCGTTATTAAGTAGCGTCGGTTTGGTCGGAATAATTGTCACATGGGTGGCCAGTGGATTCCCGCGATCTGGAGTTATCCTCGGAATAGGGGCCGGAGCTCTGCTAATCGGCCTGCTTTTACTTTTCCCGGTTTTGGCCCGTTACGGTATCGAGTCATTTTCTATGCCGTTACTTTTATTCCGCCCCATCGGCCGTCTTGCGATTCGCAATCTCAGCACTGTTCCAAGACGTACTGCCGCAACTTCGGCAGCTCTGTTCATCGGAATGACACTCGTTAGCGCAGGCACAATTGTGGCGGCTTCGATGAAAGCCTCTATAAACGAAATCGTGAATGACTCGATGCATGCTGATTTTTTGGTATGTCAAGTAGCTTCCTCAGGCAGACCAGATCGAGTTCCAGCGAAATCCGCCGAACAGATCCAATCTCTTGACGGTGTTGCCTCCACAACAGGTTACGTCGCCCAGCTGGTTTCCGTAGAAATTCCGAATGGAAATTCCGACGCAGGATATGCCATTGCTATCGATCCTGAAGATTTTACTAAGGCGTACGACCCTAACCTTGTTGAAGGGACATTGGACAAACTTGACGGCACTCATGTTGCAGCTTTTAAAGGATCTGGTTTAAAAATAGGAGACGATGTCGTAATTTCTGGTTCTACCGGCGCGGTGACCGCGACGGTTGTTGCTGTAGCGGACACCAAAGGCATACTGGGGACGATTTATGTCACTCCAGAAACGATGGCCGCAACAGGAGCGCTAACGGATGTAGTTTCTACCGACCCATCTCAAGTCCTTGCTTCTCCGCATGCGTTATTTGTTACATTAGACGATGGCGCTTCACCAAATGACATCCGTAAAAAAATGGAAAGAGTTTTAGCGTCTTCATACATATTTAGCGTTTTAGATTCTAGTGAACTTTCGGAAGTTGCAGGATCTCAAGCAACTCAAATCCTTGCCGTCCTATACGCATTGCTGGGACTGTCCCTGGTCATCGCTGCACTTGGTATCATTAACACTCTGGTTCTTTCCGTCTCAGAACGGTCTCGGGAAATCGGGCTCGTAAGAGCTGTTGGATTAGGAAAAGCTCAAGTTATTGGAGAGATTACTCTTGAGTCGGTTGTTACCACCGTCTTCGGTACAATCGTAGGAACTCTTACGGGTATCGTGCTTGCCGGGGCTCTGCGTGCTCAGTTAAAAGATCAGGGCATGACTAAACTTGTTGTTCCCTGGGGGCAGCTGACCGTCACTCTATTGCTATCTATTATCATCGGTGTGCTGGCAGCATTGTGGCCAGCCTTGAAAGCTGCGCGCATACCCGTGATGCGAGCAATTTCTACCGAATAGTCAGGTAGGGTGCGCGGTGTTTTTCGGACTGGGGGACTTATCCTACTGCGTTAATAGGATGGATCCCATGACAGCAGCGAAATACTCTGACCTGACTCGTGACAGTTTGGTGGGTTTGGGGTTTTGGGGCTGATTTTTCGTTGGTATTCCGTCATGTTGGGGGTGTGCTGGCACACTAAGCGGCCGGTAGGGTGGGGGTGGTGAGCCCGTTTCTGCGTAAGGTCAAGACTGCCTCAGGAGCGATGGCGGTACAGATCGCGGTCAAGGAAGGGCGCCGGGACAAGGTCATTGAGCACCTAGGCTCAGCCCACACCCAGGCAGAGCTGGCTGCCCTGATGGAGATCGGCCGGCGCCGCATTGCTCCGGACCAGCTGGCCCTGGACCTGTCCCCTGTGCCATCAGCGCCACCGCCAGCCTCCTCAGGACCAGCCAACGTCGGCGCGGTGGTGGCCGTTGAGGTTGATGGTGACGTCCTGGAGGAGTTTGAGGCAGGGGGTCGGCGAAGTCGGTTTAGGGGTTGGTTGGGTCATCACTGCTTCCAACAAACCCGGGGCGATTCATAATTACCCGACCTCTTAGTGTCTCACCACCAAACCCCCAACACCGCATACCAACGAATACTCACACCGACCTCCCTACAACCCACCACGATGTCATGATCCAGGTTCGAGGCCTCCCCGGCCTACATCATCGAACCTGACTCATGACGCTTAGGTCGTGTTGCGAAATTGTGGGGTGGGGGCGGCGTGGTGTCTGGGTGTGGGTGAGGCCTCCGGGGTATCACGGGTGGTGTCAAGTCATCTCGTGATCGAGCCGGAGGCCTCAGTTGTCCAGGATAGAGGCAAGGCAGGCGCTGGACGCCGTCATGACCTCACCGATGCGCAGTGGGAGGTGCTGGCCCCGTTGCTGCCCGAGGCGCCTGTCAGGGGCCGACCGCGCATATACTGCCTACAAGGCCTGGTCGACGGGGTGCGCTACCGCACCAGGACCGGCTGCCCGTGGCGCGATGTCCCGGATCGCTACGGGCCCTGGTGGAGGATTTACGTTCTGTTCCGCTCCTGGCAGGTCTGCGGGGTCTGGGAGCACCTGGAGCGTGAGCTCACAGCCGCGGTGGTGACCACCCAGGGACCTGAGGCGGTGTGGGACAAGGTGTCAGTGGACTCGACCACCTGCCGGGCCCACGTGCATGCCGCAGGCGCCCGCCGCGATAGACAAGCGAGCCTGTTCATTGGTTTGTGTGAGCTCTTGTGGAAGGACTGACACTGATGACTGCTACTGATGATGACAACAGGGCTTCTGCTGGTGGTCGGGATGTGGTCGGCCAGCTGCGCTCGGCTGGGGCTGTGGATGGCTTGTTTGAGCAGAGCTGGTGCCGGGCAGGTGAGCATGACCGGGACTGATGGTCTGCTGCCGGCACTGCACCAAGGGAGGCCTTGGAGAGGGGCCTGGCCGCTTGGCTTGAGCGAGCACCTGGGTTACGACAGGGGCGAGCCGACCACCCAGGCTCGTGGTAACGCCAGAAACGGAACCACGTCCAAGACGGTGGACTCGTCAGGATGGGGCCCTTCGAGATCGGGGTGCCCCGGGACCGGGCCGGGACCTTCACCCCGCGCCCGGGTAGCGCCAAGGGCCAGCGCCGACCGGGGCGGGCTGGATGCGTGTGAATCACCAGGCCTGATGCGCCGGTGGAATTGAGAAGTGCGGGATATCCAGCACCACCTGGCCTCCACGCTCAGCGCGGGCGCTCGGCGCGGGGATCATTTCGAGGACCCGCCGACGCGGCCTGCTGAGGCTGTCGCGCGTGTGGCAGCACGCGTCCGCTGGAGGAGTCCGGGTGGGTCTCTTAGTGTGGTGGCAGTTCCTGCGGCGTTCCCTGGCCGGTGGTTCTGGCTTGGAGCAGGAGGGGGGGCATCGTGGGGATCCGGATTCTCGACCAAGATTCACCAGGAGGTTGTCCCACGATGCCCCCTCACCAGTCTGCCGTCTCCGTCCTGATTCAGGATAGTCCTTGCCGACCCGGACCTGGCTCATGATGACGTCTTCCGTCGTCTGCTCCAGGCCGGTCTGCAGGACCTGATCGACGCCGAGGCCACCGCCGTGATCGGCGCGGGCCCCTATGAGCGCACCGAGGACCGGCGCACGCGCCGCAACGGTAAGCGCCCCAAGAAGCTGGCCACCACCGCCGGCGAGGTGGACCTGGCCATCCCCAAGCTGCGGCAGGGGTCCTTCTTCCCGTCCCTGCTCAGCCCCGCAAGCGGGT
>NZ_JH470353.1:201573-205633 GCF_000239715.1 Actinomyces sp. oral taxon 849 str. F0330
ACGGTCCGGATTTCCTCTCCTTTGAGGGGCGACCCGCGGTGGGCGGTGGTGATAGGCCTCGAAGAACCCGGGCTCTGTCTCGAGCTCATCGCTCGTCTCCAGCAGGTTTGGCGGCAGCGGCATGGACTCTTTGAAGTACTTGGAGTTCTGCCCGCCGCTGGCGGCCCACACCGCTGGAGGATCCTCAAGGTGTCGTATGAGTACCTGCGGGCTCTGGTCCTGGGCCCCGGTTTCCTGTGACTAAGTGAGCGCTTGGCTGCGGCCACCAGGCGTCGGCGCGCGCCCTCCTGGCTCCAGCCGGTGACTGTGCGATCTCATCGAGGAACTCCCCTTCTTCGAGCTTCGAGGCCTTCGCGTAAGCCCTGGCGTACCTGCCTGTGATCTCGGTCCTGGCCTGCACCAGGCACCTCCCATGCCCACCACGGTTCACGGACTTCGCGGACAGTTCTCAGCGAGGCACCGAGCCTCCTTCTCGGGCACCCTTCATGAGCTTCGTCGCAAGGTTGACAGAAACCGAAAATATCTTATAATCAACTAGACGATGAGTCTGAAAACTAGGTCTAGCAAATTCTGAATCGAGGCGTCTCTTGTCGAAGCAACTAAAGGTCGGCATTCTCTCATTTCCGTGGACCATCCCCGCCACCGCATATGGCGGCATCGAAAGAATGATCGATCATTTATGCAGAGGATTAAAAGCGCGAGATGTAGATGTTTATCTTTGGTCCGCCACAACGTCTACCTGTCCTGTAAATCGAAATGCACTTTATGAGGGAATTGAAAATTTGAATGGATGGCATAGCGCCCCTATGGAACTTAACCATGTTCTTGCAGGATATGAGTGGTTTCAGGATAAGCATGTGGACATCGTTCATGACATAACATTTTCTGGCCCTCTTGTTGGCCCCTCTCTTACCAATATCCCAATTGTAACCACCAATTACCTTCCATTTGACCCCCCAAAACCTGAGCTTGGTCACAGCTGGCCCGACCTATCTAGGATCTATAAAGTTGCCTCTCAAAATGCGACTGTATTAGCAATTTCTCATTCTCAAGCTAACTGCGCTCAAGGATGGCAACCAAGGACCATTTTACTTGGCGTAGATGTAAGTTCGATTCCGTTTGGTGATGGATCTGGCGATTCAGAAGGAACTTATGCCGCTTTCTTTGCACGAATGAGCCCAGAAAAGGGCGCACTCACAGCTATTGAAGCAGCAATGGCTGCCGGTATCCGCTTAAAAATCGCAGCAAGAGTTATTGAACCCCACGAAATAGACTACTTTCATGAAAAAGTAAAGCCTCTTATTGATGGTGATCAAATACAGTTTGTCGGAGAATTATCTTTGGAACAAGGATACCGTTTCTTGGGGAAAGCATGCGCTTTGCTTCATCCAATAGCATGGCCCGACACTTTTGGTACATCAACAGTAGAGGCTCTTTGTTGCGGTACTCCAGTGCTTGCCTTGCGAGAAGGCGCAGTTGACGAAGTAATCGATGATGGGATCACGGGTGCAATTTGTTCGAATATGAGCCAGTTGGCAGGCCAACTGCGTGATTATGCAAAGTTTGATCGTGCAGAATGTCGGACAACAGCAGAAAGGAAATTTTCAAATGAACGAGTAGTGGATGAGCATTTATCGTTATACAAATTCTTAATCGAAAATAAATGAAACAAACATATTGTTGCAGCGCAAATAAATTATAGAAGGTCAACATGACGCCCCCTATCGTCTCGATTATTATAGTTAACTGGAATTCAAGACATCTGTTAGATCAATGCCTTAATTCTTTATATAAAACAACAGAGATGAATATAGAAGTTGTTGTCGTTGATAACGGCTCCAAAGACGGATCGATTGAGTATTTGCGGCAATGCTGGCCTGAAGTGAAAAGTGTTCCTTTAATGTGGAATCATGGTTTTGCTGCTGCTAATAATATTGGTTTCAAATACTGTCATGGGCGCTATATTCTATTGCTAAATGTCGATACCATTGCGAAACCCACTATGGTCAGCGGATTGGTTGACTGTATGGAAAGACATCCGGAGGCAGGATGCGTAGGCGCAAGACACCTTAATCCTGATGGAACATTGCAATGGTCAATGGATGATTTTCCATCTGTGCTTAACGACACTCTGCGTTATACAGATCTCATCCGTCTACCTTGGATACAGGGATGGTTACGCCGCAAGTATCCGGCCTTCAGCGACCACGACATGGAGCGGGAAGTCGATTGGGTTAATGGAGCGTGCTTCATGGTTCGCAGAGAAGTTTTTGTTGATACCGGAGGTCTAGATGAGTATTTTTTTATTTACGCTGAGGAACTTGATTGGTGTGCTAGAATCTGGGAATCTGGGTGGACCGTGCGCTTCACTCCTCAGGCCGAAATGATCCACATCCATGGTGGATCGTTCGACACGACCGATGGGAAACGGACGATTTTGCTTTATCAAAGTTTGCGTCGCTACTACCGTAAACATTATTCTATACTAAAGTATAACGTCATTAATATAATGATAGGAATCAATGCGATCTGCAGAATCCTTGGAATCGCTATAATGCATCTAGCTTTTTCAGTAGGTTTAAAAACGAGTCAAAAAACTTGGGAGTTAATAACACAGCAAAAAACTCGAACAACATGGAAGGTAATGTACCGGACTTGGTGGAAAGTCATTTGGGTAAAACCAACCGATCCGATACGACCTTAATTTTATCCGTAATGATTAGTTATGTCCGCCGGTCGAGACTGTGCTCGTTGCTCATTTCGTACAACATGACACATTCCTTGCTCATATCTGAGTTGGCTCATTTAGTGTCGTGGTGGATGTTGTGGAGGGCTTGGGTGAGGTCGGGTGGGAGAGGGTCAGCGGCTGTGAGGGTGTGCCCGGCAATGTTGATGGTGATGGTGCGGTAGCGGCGTGCGGTGGTGATCAGGCGTCTGATGGACCAGCCGGTGGTGGTCTCCAGCCAGTGGGCCATGGCAAGGGCTGCAGTGACGATGGTCAGGTGGGCCTCGATGGACTGGCGCAGATGGTGGTAGATGGGGCGTGCTCGCAGGTCGGACTTGGACATGCGGAAGGACTTCTCGATGTCGTGTTCAGGCGGTGGTAGGCGCTGATGACTGTCTCGGGGTCGGGGTTGGGCAGGTTGGTGACGTAGCCCTTCCACCCGGCCAGGGTGCGGGCCCTTTTCTCCAGGTCGCGGTTGATGCTCCGGGTGGCGCCGGACAGGTGCACGAAGCGATTGCGCTTGACGGGGATCTTTCCTGCGACGGCTTTCTCGGCCTTGGCGACCTGGGTGTCGATCCCGCGTAGGGTGCGTCGGGCTCTGTCGGCGCTGTAGCGGTAGTAGATCCTGACTCATGACGCTGATGATGGTGTAGGAGCCTGCGTGGCGGTGACCCGAACTTGACTGACACCCCCGCCTGCCCCGGTGCAGGAGGGCTGTCCTGAGTCTGATCTGTCCTGTCCCGAGGCCTGTCCAGTTTTCTGTGTAAGCGTTTTATAGGTGGGGGTTGATTCGGTCGGGGTAGGCGGTGGCGGGGCTGGGCCAGGGCCCTTGCATCTGGTCGGTGGTGATCTGGACTGCTGGGTGTTTTTCGGACAGTGCTTGTTTGTGTTTCAGGCTGCTTTCGTTAAGTTCATGAGTTCGCGTTCGACCTCGTTCGGGGTGCGATACCCTAGGGCTGAGTGAAGGCGGACATGATTATATATCAGCTCGATCCACGAGGCAATATCACTGATCGCTTTACCCTTCGTGGGGTACACCATCCGGTGTACCCTCTCATTCTTGAGTGTGGCGTTGAATGACTCCGCCCACGCATTGTCCCAGCAAACCCCCGTATTCCCCACCGAGGGACGAATCCCATAAGACCTGAGATGATCCAGGAACCTCTGAGACGTGTACTGACTACCTCGGTCTGAATGAAAGACTGTCACGCCCCTGTCAACCGGGCACCTGCGTACCGCCATGTCAATGGCCTGGCGCACCAGGGAGGTGCGCATGTGGTCGGCCATCGCGTAACCCACGACCTTCTTGGTGCAGCAGTCCAGAACGGTCGCAAG
>NZ_JH470354.1:0-41625 GCF_000239715.1 Actinomyces sp. oral taxon 849 str. F0330
GGCGCGGGAACGTCGTCGTCCTGGGCGGCGGCACCGCCGGCCTGAGCGCCGCGCGTCTCGCCGCCGGCATGGGCGCGGACGTCACCGTCTTCGACGTCGACCCCCTGCGCATGCGCCACATTGAGGAGATCGACGGCGGGGCCATCCGCACCCGCTTCTCCACCGAGCTCGACGTGGCCCGCGCCTGCGCCGGGGCGGACCTGGTCATCGGCGCCGTCCTCGTGCCCGGGGCCCGCACCCCCAGCCTCGTCACGCGCGCCACGGTGGAAACCATGCGACCCGGCAGCGTGCTGGTCGATATCGCCATCGATCAGGGCGGCTGCTTCGAGGACTCTCGCCCCACTACGCACTCGGAGCCCACCTTCGAGGTGGACGGCAAGATCTTCTACTGCGTGGCCAACATGCCTGGCGCTGTCCCGCACACCTCCACCTACGCGCTGACCAACGCCACCCTGCCCTACGCCCTCGCCCTGGCTGACGAGGGCTGGCGCGGCGCCATCGCTGCGCGCCCCGATCTCGCGCGCGGCCTGAGCACGCATGCCGGGACGCTCTACACCGCCGGGGTCGGCGAGGCTCTGGACATCCCCACGGCCGACGTCGTCGACCTGCTGAGCTGAGCGGTGAGAACCCGTCGCATCCGCGTTGCCAGCGGCACGGACCGCTGGGCGCACGACCTCTACCTGCGCGCCTTCCCCGAGGATGAGCGCCTGCCCTGGGCACTCATCCACCTGCTCAGCCTGCGGCGCGGCATCGACCTCGTCGCCTGGTGGGACCAGCCCGCCGGACCGACCCGTGCGGCCTCGCCGGATCCTGTCGCCCTGACCTGGACCGTGCGCCGCCCCGGCTCCCGGCTGCTCTACCTCTTCTACCTCGCCGTCGACGACGCCGCCCGCGGCCGAGGCCTGGGCACCCGCCTCCTGGCCGAGCTCGAGCGCCGTCACCCCGGCTGCAGCATCGTCCTGGACATCGAGCCCGTCATCGCCGAGGCCGACAATGCCGAGCAGCGACGTCGCCGGCTCGCCTTCTACGAGCGCGCCGGCTTCCGTGACACCGGGTACGCGGTCCTCGACTCGACGGAGAAATACTGGACCCTCGTGCGCGAGGCGCCGGGAACCACCTTCGACCCCGACGACTTCCGCGATGCCCTGCGCTGCCTGGATTGCGGCCTCATCACCGCGCGAGTGGTCCCGCGCGACCAGACATAGGTGGGACACAGGTTCATCCCATAGTCTCCACCCATGACAAGGACTCACCACTACAACGGTCTCAAGACCGCCGTCCTCCTGGGCGGCATGTGGAGCCTGCTTCTCCTTCTCGGCTACGCACTGACCCGGGGCACGGGCTCATCCATTTGGCTGTTCATCGTGCCGATCATCGGCGTCGCCCAGACCGCCTTCGCCTTCTGGAACTCCGACAAGATCGCGGTGCGCTCCATGGGCGCCATCGAGGTCACCGAGGACCAGCAGCCCCAGATGTACGCCATTGTGCGCGAGCTCTCCGCCGCTGCCGGCCAGCCCATGCCGCGCCTCTACGTGGCCCCCACGATGAGCCCCAACGCCTTTGCCACCGGCCGCAACCCGTCGCACGCCGCCGTGTGCTGCACCCAGGGCATCCTCCAGCTCCTCAATGAGCGCGAGCTGCGCGGCGTCCTGGGCCATGAGCTCTCTCACGTCTACAACCGCGACATCCTCACCTCCTCGGTGGCCGCGGGCATCGCCGGCATCATCTCCTCAGTAGCCACCATGGCCCTGTGGTTCGGCGGCGGCAACCGGCGCGACCGGGACGGCGGCAACATCATCGCCGTCCTGCTGCTCTCCCTCCTGGCGCCACTGGCCGCCACCATCACCCAGTTCGCCATCTCCCGGACCCGCGAGTACGACGCCGACCATGACGGCGCCGAGCTCACTCAGGACCCGCTCGCCCTGGCCAGCGCGCTCAGCAAGCTCGAGTCGGGCATCTCGCGCGTGCCCATGGGACAGGACCCGCGCCTCGAGCCGGTCTCCTCGATGATGATCGCCAACCCCTTTGGGAGCCTGCGCAACCTCTTCTCCACCCACCCTCCCATGGACAAGCGCATCGCCCGCCTCGAGCAGATGGCCGGGTACTGACGGTGACCCTGACCGTCGTCGGCGGACTGCCGGCAGTCGGCAAGACCGCCGTGTGCCGGGAGGTCCTGCGCCTGCGGGCCGAGGGACAGCCGCAGAGCCAACCGCCGACCTGGCTGCGCATCGACTCCATCGAGCAGGCCCTGCGAGACAGCGGCGAGATGATTCCCGGCGCGCCTGGAGGCGCTGGCTACTACGCGGCCGCCGCCGTCGCCCGAGACATCTTGGCCTCGGGCGGTGATGTTCTGGTCGAATGCGTCAACCCGCTGCCCATCACCCGCCGCCTGTGGGAGGAGACCGCCTCGGCCCGGGGATACCGGTTTCTCGCCGTCGAGCTCGTCTGCTCGGATACGATCGAGCACCGCCGCCGAGCCCAGCGGCGGAGCAGCGACATCGGCGGCCTGGAGCTCCCGGACTGGCGGGAGATCGAGCACCGCGACTATGTTCCCTGGCCCGAGGCCGACCTCCGCCTGGACACCGCCCGGCTCACCGCCGCCGAGGCCGCCCAGGCCATCATCGATCTCGGCCTCGCGGACTGAGCCAGGTGATGATGGATAGGGGAGTGGGCAGCCCACTCCCAACCGAAACCGACGATGATCTCGCCCGACGTATCCAGGGGGCCGTCGGCGGCGGTGAGCTGCGCGGCGCGACGTCCGGACCGGTTGAGCGGCTAGGAGCTGGAGAGAGCTACGTTGCCTGGCGAATCGGCTCCGGTGACCAGGCACGGGTCCTGCGTGTTCCCCGGCGCTCGCCCCATGAGATACCCCGCTCGATGACGGCCGAGTTCGAGACCCTCAGGCGCGTCCCGTCCGAGCTCGGAACCAGTGCCATCGCTTTGGAGACCGGAGTCGACAACCCGCTCGGCACCCCCTACATGGTGACCACCCACGTTCCCGGCCGGGCTCTGCGCGCCACCGACTGGAACCGGCAGCTCGCGACCGCCCTCGCCCACCAGATCGCCCGCCTGCACGAGGCGCTTGCGGTCCCGGCTACCCCGACCGATGCGGCTGGTGAGGCCAGCCCTGCGCCGTTGGCCACCCGGGTGCCGGGCGCTGGCGAGCAGGGGGAGGAGATGCTCGTCTGGTGGAGTGATCGCCACCCGGTCACTCTCACCGACCCTCGCGTCACCGCGCTTCTGCCCGCCTGGCGCCATGAGCTCGCCCGACTCGACCCCGCCTTCGAGACCGTCCCCACCCACCCGCTCATCCACGGTGACGTCGTCGTTCCGAACGTCATCCTCGGTCCCGACGGCGTCCCGCGGTTCATCGACTTCGAGTGGTCGGGCCCCGGCGATACTGCCAAGGACTTGGCCCTCATCGGCGGCCGGGTGACCGGCGGGCCCTGGTACCTGCCTATGACGCCCGACGACATCGCCGCCTTCGTCACTGAGTACTCGCGGTACTCGCGCCACCTGTTGCGCTCGCGGCTGGCACTGGATCCCGAGCAGCTGCTGGCCCGTCGAGACGCCTACGAGCTCCTCGACCGCCTGGGCAACCTCCTGTACTGCCTGAGCAGCCCCTGCGAGGCTCGCTATGGGAGATGGGCAGACGAGATCGCCCACAGCCTGGTCACCCGACTCGCAGACTGACATGTCGGGCTAGCCCCACCAAAGCCTCGCCAGGTGACAGGATTGGGCATGATTCCAGGCCTGAGGAGGATATGGGGCATGAACCGATCAACATGGGCCGCGCGCTACCGCCGACTCGGCAGGGACGCCGCCTTCCTCCTCCTGAGCTGGCCACTGAGCCTGCTCGCCTTCTGCCTCGTGCTTCCGCTGACGGTTGCCGGCACCGGTACCGTCATTATCGGGGTCGGTCTCCTCCTCCTGGTCCTGGCCCTGAGCATCGCCGGGGGCTTCGCCAACCTGGCCCGCCTCGGCGTGGCGCGCCTGGACGAGCGTGAGCCCAGGCCGGGCGGCTATCTGTCTCCTGTTCCGGAGGCTTCCGCGCGCCGTCGGCTCTTGCGACGCCTGCGCGACCCCCAGCGCTGGGTGGACCTGCTGTGGGTCATCGTCTACTTCCCGGTGTCCCTCGTCACCTGGATCCTCACTGTTGTGTGGCTGGCCCTGGCTGTGGGTGGCTTCCTCGCCCCTATCGCCGATGTCATTACCGAATCAATCCTTGGAGACCAACGCCAGGGTCTGTCCGATCTTCTGGGCCTGTACCCGCCCCTGCTCTGGGATGTCGTCATCGATCTCGCCTGCGGCATCATCTTCTCCCTGACCGCCCCCTTCGTCCTACGGGGCCTGGCCGCCATGCAGACAGGATTCATCCGCGGCATGCTCTCCTGGCGCAGTGAGGTCAGCCGCCTGCAAACCTCCCGTGCCGCCGTCCAACGGGCCGAGGCCGACACCCGCCGCCGCCTGGAGCGCGACATCCACGACGGCCCCCAACAGCGCCTCGTACGCCTGCGCATGGACCTGGCCCGGGCCCAGCGTCAGGCCGAGAAGGACCCGGTGGCAGCCTCCGCGATCATCCGGGGCGCCATGGACCAGACCCAGCAGACCCTCGATGAGCTGCGCCAGCTCTCCCGCGGCATCGCCCCGCCCGTTCTCGTCGACCGCGGCTTGGCCGCCGCTATCACCGAGGCCGCCACCCGCTCCGCTGTCCCGGTCACTGTGAGCACCGAGCTGTCCCAGGATCTGCCCGACCACGTTTCCCAAGCCGCCTACTTCGTGGTCAGCGAGTCCCTGGCCAACCTCAACAAGCACTCCGGGGCCACGGCCGCCGGTGTCGAGGCTCGCGTCGTCGACGGCTCCCTGCAGGTGAGGATCAGCGACAACGGTATCGGTGGGGCATCGACCGCCAAGGGCCACGGCCTGGCCGGCCTGGTCGAGCGCCTAAGCGGCGTCGACGGTAGGCTCACGCTCACATCCCCGACCGGCGGGCCGACCACAGTGGAGGCGATGATCCCGTGCGCGTTCTGATCGCTGATGACTCCGTCCTCCTGCGCGAGGGACTGGCACTCATCCTGACCGACGGCGGGCACGAGGTCGTCGGGGGAGTGGGGGACGGCGAGGCCCTCGTGAGTGAGGCGCTGCGGCTGCGGCCCGACGTCGTCGTCGCCGACATCCGCATGCCTCCGTCCCACACCGACGAGGGCCTGCGTGCCACCACCCGCATCCGCGACCAGTGGCCGGGTGCCCCCATCCTGCTGCTGAGCCAGTACGTCGTCGCAGGCTACCTGCCTGATCTCCTGGCCGATGGCGGAGGCGCCCTCGGCTACCTCCTCAAGGACCGGGTCGGCGACATCGACGCCTTCCTCAGCGCGGTCGAGCGGGTGGCGCGCGGTGAGCTCGTCCTGGATCCCGACGTCGTCTCCCAGGTTCTCCAGCGCGGACGGCGCGACGACCCGCTCGCCGAGCTCACGCCCCGTGAGCGCGAGGTGCTGGCGCTTATGGCCGAGGGCCGCACCAACGCCGGTATCGCCGAGATCATGGTGGTCACCGAGGGCGCCGTGGAGAAGCATACCCAGCGGATCTTCGCCAAGCTCGGTCTGCTGCCCGACGCTGCCGTCCACCGCCGCGTCAAGGCCGTCCTGGCACTTCTGTCAGCCTAGCGCGGTGCTTCGACCGCAGTTCTATTGGTTCTATCGGTAGTTAACGAATTGGAGGGCGGCGTCGACGTCGAGGTTCTTCAGCAGAGCGATGACCGTCTGGAGGTCGTCACGGGACTTGGAGGTCACACGCACCTCATCGCCCTGGATCGTGGCCTTGACGCTCTTGGGACCCTCGTCGCGGATCGCCTTGGTGATCTTCTTAGCGACCTCCTGGGTGAGTCCTTCGCGCAGGGGGCAGGCCAGACGATAGATCTTGCCCGAGGGACGCGGCTCCTTGTCCCCCAGGTCCAGGGCCTTGAGGGAGACGCCGCGGCGGAAGAGCTTGGACTCCAGGACGTCCAGGATCGCCAGGACCCGTTCGGCCGTGTTGGCCTCCAGGGTGATGGTGTCACCGGACAGACTCACGGAGGCGTCGACGCCGCGGAAGTCGTAGCGCTGGGAGATCTCCTTGGCGCACTGGTTAACGGCATTGTCCACCTCCTGGCGGTCGAGGCGGGAGACGACGTCGAAGGAGGAGTCGTTGGCCATGGCGGCAGTCCTTTCCGGGGTGGGACTTCAGTCGACCCGAGTCTAGGCGGGTTGTTCTGTGAGGAGGGTCCTACGGGGGCGATTGGCGCTGCGCGCCGCTGCCTTGCTATTCTTCCACGGCGCCAAGCGATGGCCGGGAGGTCGGAGCATGGAGCCGAAGGCGGGTTGCCCGAGCGGCCAATGGGAGCTGACTGTAAATCAGCCGCGTAATGCTACGGGGGTTCGAATCCCTCACCCGCCACGCCGATCACTCGTTGATCGCACCTCACCCTTGCGGTGAGGGCCGCAGTGAGCGAAGCCACGGCGGGCCGAATTGCCAGAGCAGTTCGGATCTGCCTACGATTCGGCTCGTTGCCCCGATAGCTCAGTCGGCAGAGCGTCTCCATGGTAAGGAGAAGGTCAAGGGTTCGATTCCCTTTCGGGGCTCTCGCAGCGGGGGCCATTGGCCCCCATTGTGGTCATATGGCGAGGTAGCTCAGCTGGTTAGAGCGCACGACTCATAATCGTGAGGTCGAGGGTTCGAGTCCCTCCCCCGCTACGCAAGCTTTCGAGTACAGCGCACCCGTCGCATGCTCGAGGATCGACACGAGGAGACAAACGTGGCCAGCAAGTCCGCCGACGTTCGCCCCAAGATCACTCTGGCCTGCTCGGAGTGCAAGGAGCGCAACTACATCACCAAGAAGAACCGTCGGAACACCCCCGACCGTCTCAGCATCTCCAAGTTCTGCGCTCGCTGCGGTAAGCACACCGAGCACCGCGAGACCCGCTGAGCAGCGCGTTCCGGCCCTGGTCGCGGTCTCCTGCGGCCTCAGGATCGAGCCCCGTTGACATGATGTCGGCGGGGCATCGTCGTCTCTGAAGCGGATGCCGCCTAGCATCGGTGACGTGAACGGCCTCAGCCCTTGGGACGACGTCGAGCGGCTCGCAGCGGTCCTCGCCGGGGTTCTCGAGACGGGATCATCCGGGCTGTCTCAGACGCAGCTCCGCCGTCTTGCGCTGAGGGGCGCCACACTGTCGCTTCCTCCTGTCCAGGCCATGCAGCGGTTCCAGGGGCGTCTGCGGGCCCACGGCGGGACCGCCGCCTGGAATGGTCTGCTGCACCGTCGCTGCCTCATGAGTCCGAGCGGTGCAGGTGACGGGGCTCCGGGGACCTCCCGGCGCCCTGAGGGGCTGTCGGTCCAGCGGACCGTCCGCGCGGGCTGGGAGCTCATCCGGGTAACCGCCGAAGTACAGAGCGTCGGACGGCGCTGGAGGGTCACCCACGAGCTCGCCCGCCGCGGCCCGGCCGATCAACCGGCGGCGACGAGGAAACTCACGGAGTCTGAGGCCGGATTTGATCCGCCATCCGGTGACAGGATCTACCGGCTCGCCTATGACGACGTCGTCGCCTGGGCGGAGGCGACCGGGGACCGCAACGCGATCCATCTCCTCCCCGGCAGGGCTGCTGAGCTCGGTCTGGAAGCCGGTCCCGATGACGTCGTGGCGCACGGCCTCCTGCTTGGTGCGCTCAGTCTTGCGGTTGCCCGGCCTTCGCCCCACCAGCAGATTCGCCTGAGATTCATTGGTGCTGCCGATGTACCTGCGCACTGTCTGGATGGAGGAGAGGCGTGGACGACGCTCGTTGTCGATCCCGGTAGCGGTGA
This sequence comes from Actinomyces sp. oral taxon 849 str. F0330, assembly GCF_000239715.1. NCBI lineage: Bacteria > Bacillati > Actinomycetota > Actinomycetes > Actinomycetales > Actinomycetaceae > Actinomyces > Actinomyces sp. oral taxon 849. The sequence goes on from NZ_JH470354.1 coordinate 7,835, forward strand.
CATCGCCCGGTGTGGGCGCCTCGTCCTGCAGCGCCGGTGACGGAGCCCTCCCGGCACTGGATGCCGGAGTGGCCGCAGGCGCTGATCGATGCCCCATCGCCCCGTGAGGGAAAAATGATTACCTGCTGAAGGAAATTCTGACGGCGATTCACTGTTGTCTTGGTGGCGACGAGATGAGAAGGTGGAGGCGAATTGTTAACCTCCTTCGATCATCGGTCAGTGGGGATGATGACGTGACAAAGGTAGGTAATTCGAATGTCAATCTGATGGATGTCAGGGTGACATGAAGACAGTGTTCGAATTCCTTTCCGAAGTGGACGGAGCTCAGCTCGATCCGCGTAGTTTCAAGCAAAGATCAGTGTTGTGGATGGTGTTCTCGTGGTTGTTGGATGTTCTGAGTGACTGTACTGAAGTGCTGACGGTCTGACCGGGTGTGATAAAAAAGAAGTGGAGTTGCACTTGTGTGAAAGCCAAAGGCAGATGGCAAGTGAGCGCTAAAGGGTTCTCGACCCGTCCGGGTCGGTGCTGAGAGGAGTCGATAAGGTGATTACCGCAGAACGGACGATGGTGAAGCCGACGGCCTACACCGAGGACGTCGAGATGAAGTGGACTCAGAGCGACCAGGAGGCTGTCGAAGCCACCTACAGTCAGGAGTTTGCCGGGGCGGCAGGCCGGGCCGGGCTCGGCCAGATGTCAGCCGGCACCAGCGGTCAGGAAGAGTTCTTGGAGCAGCAGGAGGGCTTCCACCGGCTCGATGAGATCGAGATGGATGCCTGGCGCTCCTTCCTGGCAGCATCCACCTCCGTCACCGCCCGCCTCAACCGCGAGCTCGAAGCGGGCTGCGGCATCTCCATGCACGAGTACGAGATCCTAGTGCGCCTGTCCGAGGCGCCCGATCAGACCCTGCGCATGTCGACCCTCGCCGAGCACGTCTCCCACTCCCGCTCCCGCCTGACTCACACCGTTCGACGCCTGGAGAACGTGGGATACGTCGAGCGCGCGTCCTGCGACTCGGACCGCCGTGGCGTCAACTGCATGCTGACCCGGGCCGGGGTCGACTTCCTGCGCGAGGCCGCGCCGGTGCACCTCGACGGCTTGCGCCGCCACGTCATCGACCGTCTCAGCCGTGAGCAGCAGGTCGCCATGGCCGAGCTCATGAAGGTCATCGCGCAGGCCCCGGAATCCGCTGCGCCCTCAGCGTCGTCGACCTCCTCAGCGTCCTGACGCTCTCCTCATTGACTGTCTTGCGATCCGGTGGGCGTCGTCAGTCGGTTCCGCGACCGGCCGACGGCGCCCACAGGTCTGTCCAGCGCACTCCCAGATCAGCCAGGAGCCGGCGCAGTAGCGGCAGGGAGATGCCGACGACCCCGTGCGGATCGCCGTCGATCCCCTCGATGAAGGCGCCACCCAGGCCATCGATGGTGAAGGCGCCCGCGCACCACAGCGGTTCGCCGCTGGCGATGTATGCCTCGATCTCGTCCCGGGAGGGAGAGCCGAAGCGGACAGTGGCCGAACTGACCCCCTCGGCGATGGCCTCATTGGTGGTGCGCACCAGGAAGTGCCCCGTATACAGGGTGCCGGTGCCCCCGCTCATCACTCGCCAGCGCTCGCGGGCGTCCTTAGCATCGGTGGGCTTGCCGACGACCCGGCCGTCGATCTCCAGCATGGAGTCGCAACCCACGACCACCTCGGCCTCCTGCGGGTCGATGTCCGCCGCTACGTCGAGTGCCTTCGCCCGGGCCAGGGCCTGCACCTGCTCGGCGGCGCTCGGAGCGGGCAAACCCGTCGCCCGGCGTCGATCGGCCAGCTCGTGGAGCACGGCTTCCTCATCGACCGAGGAGGCTCGCACCAACGGCTCGACACCGGCGGCCCTCAGGGTCGACAAGCGGCCGGAGGATCGTGAAGCCAGGAGAATCACGTTGTCACCCTATACGGTTTCGGCGATTAGGCTCGTTTCATGAGTTCAGGTAGCAGCCCTTTCGAGCGTCTTGTCACCGTCCCCGTCACCGGTTCCACTCAGGATGATCTGCGCGATGCCTTGACGGGGCCCGAAGCGAGTTCCTGGCCGCACCTGTCCGCCCTGCGCGCACTGCGCCAGACCGCCGGCAGGGGGCGATCCGGCCATTCCTGGATCACTCCGAACGACGGCGCGCTCCTGGTCTCCGTGGTCCTGCGTCCCCTCGTTCCGGCCGAGCGCCTGGCCTGGCTGCCGCTGTTGGCCGGGTTGGCCGTCCGAGACGCTCTAGCGCCCTTCGTCGAGGAGCTCGAGTGGCGGCTGGGCACCAAGTGGCCCAACGATGTCGTTGCCGAGCCCAAGGATTCGTCAACCGTTGACGTAATACCAGGCTGGGCCGGATCCCGCAAGATAGCCGGAGTTCTCAGCGAGCTCATCACCCAGGATCCCTCCGAGACCCCTGCCGCTCGGCGACCGGCATCCGAGGAGGTTCCCGCCTCCCGCGATCAGGCCCCCGTGGTCGTCCTCGGTATCGGCGTCAACATCGCTCAGGAGGCCGAGGACCTGCCGGTGGCATGGGCGGGCTCCCTGCGCACACTCGGTGCCTTCGATGCGGACGCCGATGCCGCAGAGGCCATTCTCGAGGTGATCGGCCACCAGCTGGTCAGGCGTCTGGAGCAATGGGAGGCGGTGGACGGCGATGTCGACGCCGGGGAGGGAGTCCTCGGGGGCGAGCTGCGCGCAGCCCTGACCACCCTGGGGCAGCGGGTCAGCGTCCAGGCGCCCGGAGGCGAGCTCGACGGGCTAGCCGTCGACGTCACCCCCGCCCTGGTGCTGCGTGACCAGGGCGGTGATATCGAGGTCCGCGCCGGTGACGTGACCCTGGTGCGCGTCGAGGAATGACCCCGATGGGTCGTGGACAGGTGCTGTTCCGGGTAATGAATCTCCCGATGAGCATCCTCGTGTGATCTGCGCTACTCTGGCTGGGTGATATTAGACAGCCAAGCGAGTAAAGGGCGCACGTCGGACCCGCAGGAGGTTCGGGGAGGCGCTCAGCAGGAGGCTCACGGGGGCTCCCGACGTGTGAAGGGCAGGGCCTCCGTCGGGGTCGACCCCAAGGGACGGGACACCCTGGCGGGGCATGAGCACCTGCTGCTGGGGGAGGTCCCCAGCCTCACCCTAAGCGAGGTGGCCCAGCGGGCCGGAACCAGCCTGGAGATGGCGCGGAAGTTCTGGCGGGCCATGGGGTTCGCCGATGTCGAGCCGGATGCGGTCCACTTCACTCAGCAGGATGTTGATGCGCTGCGGGACACTGCGACGCTGCTCGGTGAGACCTGCGACTCCGCACTGGCCTCGGCCAGTGTGCTCGAGCTTCTGAGGGCCCAGTCCTATACGATGGACCGTCTGGTCCTGTGGGAGTTGGAGACCTTCGTCACCGATCTCGGTGAGCGTCTCGACCTGGATGACACCTCGGCGCGGCTGGTCGCCCTGGATCGTATCGACGGCCTGGTGGACCTCCTGTCCCGGCAACTGACCTATGTATGGCGCCGTCATATGGCCTCCATCCTGGGACGTACCGATGCAGAAGTCTCTGCCCGGGGACGCGAGGACACCGGCCCCGACCTCTATCCGCTCATCCGATCCCTGGGATTCGTCGACATCGTCTCCTTCACCCAGCGGGCCCAGGGCATGAGCAAGGCGGCCCTGACCCACATGCTCGAGGGCTTCGAGAACACGGCCCGCGACGTCATCACCTCGCGGGGCGCGCGTGTGGTCAAGACGATCGGCGATGCCGTCATGTACATCTCCGACGACCTGCTGATCGCCGCCGACGTCGTCACCGCCCTGGTCGACGAGCTCCAGAAGGGTCCCGACGCCATCCGGGTCCGGGCCAGCCTCGTCGAGGGGCGGGTCATCTCCCGCTCCGGGGATGTGTTCGGGCCCACCGTCAATCTGGCGTCACGGCTCGTGGACACGGCCGAGCCAGGCGGTATCCGCCTGGACGAGGCGACCGCTATGGCCATTCTCCATTCGCCGCAGGCCGGCAGGTACCGGGTGGGGCAGTGCCATGAGGTCGTGGCCAAAGGGCTCGGGCAGATCATCCCCTGGTCCCTGGAAAGGATCTCGCCGACCCGGTCCTGAGACGAGCCGGGTGGCCCGAAACCTCCGTTATCATCTCGTTATCCATTGGTCACCCATCTGTTGAGGGGTCACGCTCGGATCGCGGTTTGCCGCTGTATCTCCTGAGAAACCCGTTCTGCTTGTCGAGGAGCGGCAGGTTCGCCGCCTTGGTGCTGGTCACGTCCCGGTATCTTCTCCGCCCCTGGGACGATGGCGGGCGGGTGCATCGTCGCCTAACATCGCGGATGTGACAACTGTTCTGCTCGTCGAAGACGACCCTGCCATCTCCGAGCCCCTTGCCCGCGCCTTCGGGCGCGAGGGCTATGAGGTTCTCACTCACGGCACCGGTAAAGGTGCCCTCGAGGAGGTTTCGGCCGCCGACATCATCGTCCTGGACCTCGGCCTGCCAGATATCGACGGTCTGGACGTGGCCCGTCAGGTGCGCGCTCAGGGCCTGACCATCCCGATCCTCATGCTCACCGCACGCAGCGAGGACTCCGACCTCGTCGTCGGCCTGGATGCCGGAGCCGACGACTATGTCACCAAGCCGTTCCGTTTGGCCGAGCTGCTGGCCAGGGTGCGGGCGCAGGTGCGTCGCGCCTCGGGTGAGGCCACGGAGGACGAGTTGAGCTTTGGGGAGATTCGGGTCGACGTCGCCGCCCACAGGGCCTTCGTCGGCTCACGGGAGCTGCAGCTGACGACTCGCGAGTTCGAGCTGCTGCGCGTCCTGGTGCGCGCCGGGGGAGACGTCGCCTCCGGGGAGGACATCCTCAAGGAGGTCTGGGGCGAGGATCCCACCGGGAGCCCCCAGACCCTTCAGATGCACGCCACCTGGCTGCGCCGCAAGCTCGGCGACGACGAGGAGCGGCCCGCGCTTCTGCTGGCCCAGGAGGACGGCTACCACCTGGCCGTCGGCTGAGCCGCTGATGAGCCATTGACCGGGGCGGAATCCCGGATGCCGCCGCACAAGGGAGCCGCCCCGGACACCTGATCGTGTCTGAAGGAGGACAGCCATGCGCCGCTACGCCATGACGATGACGATGGCAGCGGTGTCAGTGGCCATCCTCCTGCTGGGACTGCCACTAGGGGGCGCCTGGATCGCCAGCGCGCTGCGCACCGCCGGGGGCGAGAACCGGGTCACTATCATCGGCACGGTTATCCTTACGGTCCTGGTGCTCACCGGAACCGCGCTCACGGCGGCCTCCGTCGTGGCCTCCCGGGCGGCCAGGCGCATCTCTGCACCCCTCATCTACCTGGCCGCCGAGGCCGAGCAGCTTGGCAGCGGTCAGGTCCGCCCGCGGCTGCGCTCCTCGGGGATCGAGGAGATCGACCTGGTCCAGGCCGAGCTCGTACGCTCGGCCGAGCGCGTGGCCGGGCGGATTGCCGCCGAGCGCCAGTTCGCCTCCGATGCCTCGCACCAGCTGCGCACGCCATTGACCAGCCTGTCCCTGCGTCTGGAGGAGATCGGGCTGCTCGCCAGTGAGGATGAGGTGAGAGCCGAGGCCCACGCCTGCCTGGAGCAGGTCGAGCGGCTCACCGGCGTCGTCGAGGACCTGCTCAAGGTCTCACGCCGGACCGGTGGCGGAACGACCGAGGCCCTTCACCTTAAGGATATCTTCGCTCAGCAGCGCGAGGAGTGGGAGCCTGCCTTTGAGCAGGCCGGGCGCACCATCACCTTCCGCGACGAGATCAGCCACCCGGTCCTGGCCACACCCGGCTCCTTGGCCCAGGTGCTGGCCACCGTCGTCGAGAACTCCCTGCGTTACGGGGCCGGGACGACCTCGGTGAGCGTGCGCAGCGCCAACGGCGGTCACGCCGTCTTCATCGATATCGCCGACGAGGGCGAGGGCGTGGCGGAGGACATCGCCCCGCATGTTTTCGAGCGGCACGTCTCCGGCTACGGTTCCACCGGCGTGGGCCTGGCGCTGGCCAAGGACCTCGTCGAGGCCGACGGCGGCCGCATCGAGTTGTCCCAGCGCAGTCCGGCCGTCTTCTCCATCCTGCTCAACGCCGTCCCCAAGTCCCTGGACCCCAACAACGTCCTGCCGCAAGGGGCGCTGGTCTCCGTGGGCCGACGCCGTCGGTTCTGACCGCTCGCGCAATGCGCGGACGCGCCATAGGACTCGAAGACTGGCCTTGCGGGACAGTCTGCGGCCTAAGGCGCGTCCGCGGTGGAGGGGGATGGGAGGAGTGGGGTGCGTCAGGACTTCTGACGACGGGACCTGATGAACTTCGAGATGGCGGAAGCGAGCATCGGCGCGACCGAGATGAAGACGATCACCAGGATCATGGCGTCGATGTTCTCCCGGATCCACTGGAAGGAACCCAGGAAGTAGCCCAGCCAGGTGATGCCGAATGCCCAGAAGGCGGCGCCCAGGACGTTGAAGGTGATGAAGTGGCGGTAGTGCATCTTACCCACGCCGGCGATGACGGGCGTGAAGGTGCGCACGATCGGCACGAACTGGGCGAGGGTGACGGCCTTGCCGCCGTGGCGCTCGAAAAAGGCCGAGGTTCGGTCCACATACTCCTGCTTGAACAAGCGCGAGTCGGGCTTGTTGAAGATCGCGGGTCCCACCTTGCGGCCAATGAGGTAGCCGGTCTGGTTGCCGGCGATGGCGGCCAGAAACACGAGGGGCGCCGCCACCCAGATGTGCACGCCGACGGCTCCGGTGCCCACGAACATCCCCAGGGTGAAGAGCAGGGAGTCGCCCGGCAGGAAGAAGCCGATGAGCAGGCCGGTTTCGGCGAAGATGACGAGCATAACGCCGACGATGGCCCAGGGGCCGAACCATTTGACGATCGTTGTGATGAGGTTGGCGGCGTCGAGCCATTCGGGGCCGAGCATCGGGGCGTGGGCGGCGGGCAGGTTCAGTGCCGGGGCCAAGACGGTCAGGGCAGTCACCGTGCAAGGCTAAGCGGCGTTCCGGCAACCGTGCCGTGAGAGTGGTCCCCTCCGGACTGTGGAATCGGGCACTCCGCTGCCGATGCGCCTCGGCGCGCCCACTCGCCCCCGTGTTTCAGGGACGGACTGCGGCCGGGAGTCGGGACTCGATGTCGTCACCGGCAGGGTCGTCACCGCCGGTGCCGGTACTGCCGCCAGGACGACCGATGCCGTCGGCGTCGTCGTCGCGGTCCTTATGACCGGTGAAAACGATGTAGTGGTAGAAGACGAACCGGAAGGCGGTCCCCAGTCCGAAACCGACGACGTAGGCTGCGATATTGTCCGCCAAAGGTGAGGTCAGTCCCAGCACATGGTGGGTGAAGAGCAGGCAGAACTGGGAGATGACGATTCCGCCCAGGTTGGCCAGGGCGAACAGGGTGGCCTCACGGGCGACGTTCCTCCGGGTGCGGCCCCGGTAGGTCCAGTAGCGGTTCGCCAGCCAGGAGAAGATAGTCGCGGTGGAGGAGGCCAGGAGCTGAGCGGAGTTCGGGTGCCCGGCGAGGAAGCCTGTGGGGCCGTGCTGGAACAGGTTGAACAGGCTGGCATCGATCACGTAGGCCGCAGCGCCCACCATGCCGAACTGCATGAACTCCTTGATGAGGGCGATGAGCCGCTGCGTCAAGGAAATGCTGGGGGAGCGCGTCATGATCGGCATCCTATGTCGGTCTCAGTCACGTCACGCAAGCTGAAACCGGTCACGGAACCCAGTGAACGCTGACGCTGCCGAAGTCCCACACCCAGGAGACCCACACCAGCTGGCCGACGACACAGACCGCCAGCAGCGCCAGTCGCCGTCGGGTGGTTCCGGCCGCGGCGGCCAGCGCCCAGCCCGCCGGGGCCAGGGGCAGCAGCAGGCGCAGCACCGACGTCGTCGGATCGAAGAAGGCCAGCAGGTAGAGGAGGTAGCCCAGGCACCAGAACCAGACGGCGGGCCCCAGGGCACGGAGGCCGGGGGCGCTCAGCAGCAGAGCCACGGCCACCAGGACGACGACGAGCAGGAACGGCCCCAGGTGGGGGCCCACCCAGTCGCCCATCCGGGTCAGCCATGGTGTGAAAGGGATCAGGCTATTGCCGCGCCAGGAGGTCTCGGTGGCCGTGTAGGCGTCCTGGCGGCCCGTGGTCATCCAGGCGATAGCCGGCCAGGCCAGGGCAGCCGCGCAGGTGATCAGCGCCAGGGTCAGGAGGCGCCAGCGCCCGCTCGGGCTCTGGGGCGCGTGCCCCGGCAGGAGTTTGGGGAACCGGGCCGGTGGGAGCCAGCCCCTGGCGCAGGCCACCTCCCATGCCCACCACAGCCCCAGTGCCGCCCCCAGTGGAACGCCGACGGGCCGGGCGAAGCAGGCGGCCACCGCGAAGGGGATCGCCGCGAGCGCCCGCCCACGGCTCGCCTGCCACAGCGTCAGCCCCACCAGCCCCAATCCCAGGGACTCGGCGTAGGGGACCTGGAGGACAGCGGCGCACGGCGAGGACCACACTAGGGCCACTGCCCACAAGGAGTTCTGTCGCCCCGTCACCGGTGAGAGCCAGTGGTCCATCACGACCGCCGCGCCCGCCGAGGCCAGGATCGATACGATCGCGGCGCGCGTGTAGAAGGACCATCCGGTCCAAGCCAGTAGGGAGGCCAGGCCGCTCAGCAGTGGCATGAAGGCCCAGGTGTTTTGCGTGACCCGTCCGTCGGCACTGACGGGCAGCCGGGCGGGGTATCCCTCCTCGATGATCCGGTTGTACCAGCCGGCGTCCCAGAAGCGCATGTGTTCCTCCCAGGACGGTGCGGCCCCGCCCCAGGGAGTGGCCGGTGTGTCTTGGGCGCCCAGGCGCAGGATGAGGAAGGTCAGGATGCTCGCCGCCGCCCAAACGGATAGGACTTGGAGGGGGCGGGGCAGGCCGGACAGTGGGCCGTGCGAGGTCTGCGGTACCTGCTGGATGGTGGAGGAGTCTGCGGCGGGTGGCGTCACGGCCCCCACCCTACGGTCTGGCGGTCCGCCTGCGGTGTGGTCTCGCCGTGGGCGGGTAGCCTTGGGGTGTGAGCGCACCCATTGTTGCCGTGATCGGGGGCGGGCAGTTGGCCCGCATGATGCAGGAGGAGGCCAGCGCCCTGGGCATTCACCTGAGGGCACTGATAGAGGCCGCTGACGGTTCCACCGGCCAGGTGACTCCGGATGCGCCTGTCGGTGCGGCCGACGACGAAGCGGCCGTGCGCGCCGTCGTCGCCGGGGACGGTACTCAGGGGCTCGGAGGGGAGCCGGCCGCGGTCCTCACCTTCGAGCACGAGCATCAGGACTCGGCTCTCCTGGAGCGTCTCCAGTCCGAGGGCATCAGCGTCCAGCCCACCCCGCAGGCCCTGATGCTCGCCCGCGACAAACTGGCCATGCGCCGGGCCATGGGCGAGGCTGGGCTTCCGCAGCCCGCTTGGGCCGAGGTCGGCGGACCTCAGCAGGAGACCGCCGAGCAGATGACCGAGGCCGTGGAGACCTTCGCCGGCGAGCATGGCTGGCCCGTGGTGCTCAAGACGCCGCGCGGCGGCTACGACGGCCATGGCGTCCTGCTGGTACGCAGCGCCGAGTCCCTGCGCGAGGGGGAGGCGGCCGAGTGGATCGCCTCGGTGGCCCTCGCCCGCGCCGGTCAGAGCGACGGCCAGGGGGCCGGTGGGGGAGGCAGCCTCGGCGGGGCCGCGGTGACCAGTCTTCTGGTGGAGCAGGCGATCCCCTTCACCCGCGAACTGGCGGTTCTGCTGGCTCGCAGCCCCAGCGGGAAGGTGGCCGTATGGCCGGTGGCCCAGACGGTTCAGGAGGACGGTATGTGCGCCGAGGTTCTCGCCCCGGCACCCGGTCTCGACTCGGCCGCCGTTGAGGAGGCCGAGCTCATCGGTCGGGCGGTGGCAGAGAGCGCCGGGGTCACCGGGGTGCTCGCCGTCGAGCTCTTCGCCGTCGAGACCTTCGGGGAACCCACGCGCCTGTACGTCAACGAGCTGGCGATGCGGCCCCACAACTCCGGTCACTGGACCCAGGACGGGGCCGTCACCAGCCAGTTCGCCCAGCATCTTCGCGCGGTTCTCGACCTGCCGCTGGGAGCCACCGATGCAACGGCGCCCACTACCGTCATGGTCAACCTCATCGGCGGCCAGCACGAGCCGGGGGCTGACGCCCTGACCCGGGCCATGGCCCTCCAGCCCGACGCCCGAATCCACCTCTACGGCAAGCAGTGGCGCCCGGGGCGCAAGCTCGGGCACGTCAATATGACAGTCGGGCCGGATCAGGATGTCGCCGAGGTCGTCGAGCAGGCGCGCGGCGTCGTCGCCATCCTGCGCGGGGACGCCTGAGCCGGACGCATTCAGACCACGGCACGCAGGACACGGTAGAACACGGAACACAAGGAGGACATTCATGAGCGAGGTCAGCGCAACGACGACGGGCACGGCAGGCGGGGAGCAGCCGGTGGTCGGCATCGTCATGGGCTCGGACTCGGACTGGCCGGTTATGGGGGCGGCCGCCGAAGTCCTCGACGAATTCGGTGTGGCCTACGAGGCCGACGTCGTCTCCGCCCACCGCATGCCTACCGAGATGATCGACTACGGCCGCGCCGCTGCCGGGCGGGGACTGAAAGTCATCATCGCCGGTGCCGGGGGAGCGGCCCACCTGCCCGGGATGCTGGCGGCCGTCACCGAACTGCCGGTCATCGGGGTGCCGGTGCCGCTGAAGTACCTCGACGGCATGGACTCCCTGTTGTCCATCGTCCAGATGCCGGCCGGGGTGCCGGTGGCCACTGTCTCCATCGGCGGGGCCCGCAACGCCGGGCTGCTGGCGGTGCGCATCCTCGCGTCTGGCCAGGGGCAGGAGGCCGACCGCCTGGGCGCCGCCATGCGGGCCTTCCAGAAGGACCTGGGTGAGGTCGCCCACGCTAAGGGCGCCGCCCTGCGCGAGCGGCTGCAGGATTGACGATCAACCGTTTGCGGGACGAGCGCGAAGGTCGCTGGCTGTGTCAGGAGCCGGCCTTGAAGGCCTCTTGCCAGAACTCATCGGCGTCCCAGTCGGCTTTCATTCCCAGGGCATTCAGTGGGATGCGTTGATATTCGCCTAAAAGAGAGTGCAGCCTCAGACCTGAATCATGACAGATTGATGGCTCTTCGTGTTTGAGGGTGTGGTAGGTGGGGCTTGTCGGCTGGTTTAGGTGGTTGCTGCCAGGTGGTCTTTGAGGCGTCCGGTGTGGATGAGGCTGCGGATGGTGTAGCTGGCCAGGTTGCGCAAATCCCAGGGCGATGCCGCGTAGGTGCTCCAGGCGTCCGTTGATCGCCTGACGTGGGGCCGTTGGAGGTACGGGGGCGGTCAAAGTAGGCCAGGATGTCGGAGGCTGTTTCGGTCAGGGTCTTTGCCAGTGTCTGGATCTCCTCAAGCCCTTCTGGGATGGCCTGCTTCAGGGAGTCGATGAGCCGTTGCGTCAGGTACTTTCCCAGGCCCGGGTCCTCGGTGCGGTAGGCCTGGATGAGGCGCTGGTAGACGCCCCAGGAGGCCTGGACCGCGGCGTGGCGATCATCAGCGAACAGGGTCTCGAGACGCTCGGTCTGGGCGTCGGTGAGCAGGCCGGCCCCGGTCAGCGGAGTGCGCCGGGCCCGGTAGAGCCGGTCACCCGCCCGGCCCCGCCGGCCCGTGATCGCTCGTTGGATGCGACGGCGGCACTGGTCGAGCTTGCTGGCAGCCAGGGACACGACGTGAAAGGGGTCCATCACCGCCCGGGCCTGTGGGAGCTCCTCGCCGGCGGCGCTCTCGGGACCCGGTGAAAAACCGTCCATGGCTACCACCTCGACCCGCCCACGCCAGTCCTGGTCGCGCTGGGAGAGCCAGGTCTTGAGGACCTTCTTGGACCGGCCTGGGACCACGTCCAGAAGCCGGGCCGGACCACTGCGGTCGCGTACGGGGGTCAGGTCGATGATGACGGTGACATAGCGGTCGCCCCGCCTGGTGTGGCGCCACACAGAGGGGGTACCTCCCGCATGAGAGCGAAGCGCGCGGGGGAATCGTCGACGCCGAGGACCTCCACGCCATCGAAGCGGTGGGGATCGTCTAACAGCGTGGCCTGAGCGCTTGTCAGGATCGCGTTGTTGGCGGTGTGCCAGGAGATCTCCAGAGCGGCTGCCACCCGACAGACCGACATGCACTCCAGGGCAAGGGCCCGCAGCCCCCACTCCACCGCCGAGCGGGTCAGCCGCGCCCTGGGCTCAGCCAAGCTGGAGGTGTCCTGTCTCCACACCCGGCGGCAGTGGGTGCAGGCGAAGCGCCGCAGGCGCACCACCAGCTGCGTGGGCCTCCACCCCACCGGTACGTGGGCCAGGCGTCGGGCCACCGTCCCACGGGATACTCCCTGAGCGCCGCAGGCCTTGCAGAAGGGGTCCTCGAACCCGATCGGCATGCGGCACTCGATCACCGCGCGCTTGGCTGTGAGGTACTGGCCAACCGCGGTCAGTCCCAGGGCGTCCAGGCCCAGGAAGGTCGTCAGATCAGGGCAGGTGAAGGTAGTCTCAGGCACGTCGAGGTCTCTCAGGTGGCGTGTGTAGCAGCTCCCATCATCGGGGGACCTCGACCCCTACCCGGCGTAACGACGCGCCCGCCCCACCTATACACTTCAATAGGCTTCACCTACCACACCCCCAAACGCGAAGAGCCGGTTTGTCCTCTCATTGCAGGGGGTTGGCATGTAAAAACCCCCGATTTGGGCGTGCTCTGACGAGTGAGAGGCCTGGGGGTGTTGTGGGGTCAGTCTACACGGGTTTACGAGGTGCGAGGGGGGTGGGCAAGGGGCGCACCGATCTGTGTTGTCTCATGACTTCTGGGAGTTTCGGATGTCATGACATCTCAAGGCACCGGTGGGGCGAGTGGATCGGTCCTGATTGCCGTTGCTTGCCTCGCCGGTAGGGGACTGACCGGGCTGCTCGCAGTCGTTCGGATGGCTCCCGGCATCGTCTGGACGCAATGCACGAAGGTTGGGTGCTACTGGAGGAGGGTTGGGTGTACTCCAGGTAGGTGGGGCCTTCGTGCAGTACGCACAACCCCCGGCCAGTAGATCCCGGCCTTCGTGGAGTAGGTGACTCGGGGTGGGGGTGGGGCGGAGTCGGCGTCGAACCATGTCCTTCAGGCCTCCGTGCGGGGCCCGAGGAGGTCAGGCAGGAAACGTAAGGTCGCCCTCCGGGGGGAGGGGGCGGACTGGTCGCTACGACCATGCGGAGTCGATCTCGCAGGCAGTTTAGTGTCCACAGCGCTGACATCAACGGACCCGCCGTAGAAGCGCTTAGCGAGAATCCATGGAATTCCGAGGTTTCCCCTCGATGTGCAGCGCCAGTGCGGAACTGATGTCAGAACCGTGGACACACGTGCCCCTGAAGCCTCCTCCGTCGGCCCACCATCGCCTCCGGGGTGAGCGGACCCACACCGGAACCGCGCCGGACGAGTGTCTCAGAAATGAGGAGAGGGCACAGGGGGAACGCGCTGACGCGTGGATCTCGCGTTCGTTTCTGTTCGTTTCTGGGCGAGTGTGTGTAGACTGAGGGCATGAGTATTCTCGTTGCTGGAGGCGCCGGCTACATCGGCGCGCATGTGGTCCGACTTCTCCTCGAGCGCGGGGAGGAGGTCGTCGTCGTCGATGACCTGTCTTACGGGACGCCGGAGCGAGTCAAGGGTGCCACCCTCGTCGAGCTCGACGTCGCCAGCGGCCAGGCCCCGGAGACCCTCGCCGAGGTCATGGACTCGCGCGGCGTCACCGCCATCATCCATTTCGCGGCCCGCAAGCAGGTGGGCGAGTCGGTCGAGCGCCCCGCCTGGTACTACCAGCAGAACGTGGGCGGCCTGGCGAACATGCTGCTGGCCATGGAGAAAGCCGACGTCAACCAGATGATCTTCTCCTCCTCGGCGGCTGTCTACGGCATGCCCCCGGTGGAGGTCGTGCCCGAGGACATCGACTGCCGCCCCATCAACCCCTACGGCGAGACCAAGCTCATCGGCGAGTGGATGATGGCCGACGCAGAGAAGGCCTGGGGGCTGCGCTGGGCAGGGCTGCGCTACTTCAACGTTGCCGGCGCCGGCTGGGACGACCTGGGAGACATGGCCACCCTCAACCTCATCCCCATGGTCCTCGACCGCCTCTCCAAGGGCGAGACCCCCAAGATCTTCGGTACCGACTACCCGACCCCCGACGGCACCTGCGTGCGCGACTACATCCACGTCAAGGACTTGGCGGTGGCCCACATCGCCGCCTTGGACTATCTGGCCAGCGGCCAGGACATGGCCGAGCACGTCTTCAACGTCGGCACCGGCCAGGGCGCTTCGGTGCGCGAGGTCGTCTCCAAGGTCATCGCCTCCACGGGCCTGGACCTGGAGCCGGAGGAGCTCGCCCGCCGCGCCGGAGACCCGCCCCAGCTCATCGGCAACGCCACCCGCATCGGTGAGGTTCTGGGCTGGAAGGCCGAGCACGACCTGGATGACATCGTCGCCTCCTCCTACACCTCCTGGCAGGCGGACCCCAACCGGCCCCACTTCGGCTGAGCAGTCCCGAAACCACTGTGTGCGGGCCGGTTCCCCCGGGAAAGGGAACCGGCCCGCACATCTTTGCATTCGATGTATTCGTCAGGACTGGTTGAAGTCGGCCGCCGTCAGCTTTCCGTCGCGCAGCTTGGAGAAGAAGTCGGGAGCGGTCGTGTCCTGCAGCAGCACCGTCTCGCCGATGTCGGCGTCGTCGGGGCTGTAAGCCGTGTCCTCGATGGGCGGGGCGCCGGTTAGACCGCTGCCGGAGGCCGAGCGGAAGGCCAGTACCATTTTCGCGATGCTCATGGTGCCGGCGCTCTCATCCACGGTGAGGGCGTTCGTGCCGGCGTCGACCAGCGCGTCCTGGCGGGAGAAGGAGATGGCTGTCGTTGGCGAGGCCGCCTTGGACACTACCGCGGAAATCACGGCGCGCTGGCGCAGGCCACGGCCGACGTCGCCGGTCGGGTCCGACTTGCGCATCCGGGAGTAGGCCAGCGCCTTCGTCCCGTCCACCGTCTGACACTGGCCCTGGGAGGTGTCCCAGACTAGTCCCGAGTCCTCGTCGGCGACGTCGTAGTCCAGGCAGACATCGACCCCGCCGACGGCGTCGACCATCTGCGACACACCGGTCATTCCGACCTCCACGTAGTGGTCCACCGTCAGGCCGGAGAGCTTCTCGACGGTCTGGACCAGCAGCTTGGGGCCGCCGAAGGAGTAGGCCGCGTTGATCTTGTTCTCCCCGTACTCGGGGATGTCTACGAAGGTATCGCGCGGCAGGGAGGTCAGGCTCGTCTGCCCGTTGGCCGCCTGGTGCAGCAGCATGACGGAGTCGGCGCGGGCTCCTTCGGTGTCGTCCTGGATGACGCCGCCGCGCGCGTCCGACCCGACGATGAGCCAGGTCTCGCCCGGCGTGTCCGTCGCCCCGGACAGGGCATCGATGCGGTGGAGCTGGGAGGAGACGTCATTCCACAGCCAGGCGACTCGGGCGGCGATGAGCGCCAGGACGACGACAATGACGATGATCGTCCAGCGCAGGATCCGGCGCCAGCGCGGCCGGGGGCGTTTCGGCTTGCGGGGTGGCTCGGGCTCGGGCATTGACCTGCCCGGAACCGGCTCATCCTGGGACTGAAGGTCCTGAACGCCTACAGGATAGGCACCGCGTTGAGCGGGCATCGCCCGGGTGTGCTCGGGCTCGGCCGTGGCGCTCTGCCCGTCGGCCCCTGGTTCCAGGGGCACCGCGCTCGACCCGGCCCGAGCGTGACTGCCGTTTCGGGACGCGCCCGCCTGGCGCGGCTGAACGGAGGGAGGCTGCTGAGAAGCCGCCTGAGCCGACTGGGACGCGGACCTTTGGTCAGACCGTGATGAGGTGTTCGCGGTGCTGTCCCGATGCTCCAGGATCGAGTGGCGCTGCGGCTGGCGGGCTGGGTCCGACGACGGCCCGGACACTGGCGGAGACGGGCGGCGCGGTGCGCCACCGGCGGGGTCGGTGCCGGCCTCGCTAGAGGGTGCCTCTCTGTGTTCGCGGCTGCGCTGGTTGACCGCGTCGATGGGACGCTGCCGACGTGGAGGCCTTCCTCGACCGGATCCGGGAGTGATCGAGGGCGGGAGCGAGTCGTCTGTCGGAGTCACGCCTACGATCCTGCCTCAGGCGGGGCACGCCTGGGCGCTTGGTTTCGCAGTGGGCTGCTGAGAGGAGGTGCCCGTCTGCGGGGCCTGTGTCTGCGGGGCCTGCGTCGTAGCCGCGTCGGCCTCCGAGGACCCGGTGGGCCCTTCCTCCGAGGCGGCCTGGTCGCCCGCGGTGGCGCCCGCATCCGTCGCCGCCGGTGCCGCGGCCTCTGCCGGAATGGGCTTATCCTCCTTGATTGCCTTCCAGACCTTCTTGGCGTTCTCGCTGGGAACGACGCGGTTCTCGTCGGCTGCCTGCTCGTTCGGCATGGTGATGAAGTTGATCTTGTCCATGCCCACGCCCTGGACGGAGTAGGCCAGGCCCGACAGGTTGCCGATCTGGCCGATGTGCTCCGAGGTAGTGAGGGTCTCCAGGGTGCTGGTCAGGAAGCCGGACTGGGTGAGCAGGTTGCTGGACAGCGCCTTGGACGCCATGGCGTTCATGAGCTTCTGCTGACGGGAGATACGGGAGATGTCCGAGCCGTCGCCGACGCCGTGGCGGACACGGGCATACTGCAGGGCGGTCTGTCCGTCCAGCTTCTGGCAGCCCTCGTCGAGCTTCATGCCGGTGTAGTCGGGATCATCGATCGCCTCGTCCACCTGTACGTGCACTCCTCCCAAGGAGTCGACCACCTTGGACAGTCCGTTGAAGTCGACGACGACGAAGTCGTCGATGCGGATGTCCGTCATCTTCTCCACGGTCTTAAGGGTGCAGGCGGCTCCGGATGCGACGGCCTTCTTGTCATTGCCGGTGCCGGCTCCGTTGGCGAAGGCGGAGTTGAACTGGCCGTCCTCCTCAGCGCCGGCGGTCTCGCCGTCAAGGCTCTTGCACTCAGGGATGTCCACCAGCGTGTCGCGGGGGATGGAGACGGCGTCGACGCGCTTGCGGTCGGCTGATATGTGCATGATCAGCGCCGTGTCGGAGCGTGCCACGGAGACCTCGTCACTGCCTTCGGAACCATCCACGTTGTTGTCGCCGGAGCGGGAGTCGGTGCCCAGCACCAGAAGATTGACGGCGCGGCCGTCATAGCTGTCCGGCGGCTTGGTACCGGGTCGCTCCTCCTCGGTGAGGAGCCCTTCGATCTTGAAAGAGGTGATCCGCGACTGGATGTTGTGCCATGCGAAGCCCGCGCCGGAGACGACGAAGAGCAACACCGCCAGGACGCTGAGCCCTAGCCGGCGGGCCAGGCGGCGTCCGAGTTCTTTGGAGGAGTGCCGCGCGCGCGGCTTACTGAGCTGAGGCACGGAAGCGATGATAGGGAATCATTGGGAAGATCCATATGGGTCTCCCTACACCTGGTGCATGAGATTCGCCTGAGAGGAGTGAGGCCTCTCACGTGGGTCACGGCGCTAGGCTCTCTCTGTGACCAATGTTGTGGAACCCACGCCCATCAGCGCTTCGAGCGCGTCCCTCGGCTCTCCGAATACGATAGGGGAGCCCTCCGCTCCTCAGTCGGACGCCCGGGTCGAGGGGAGGGAAGCTGGCTGCACGGTTGGTGGAATCGGCCAATCGGGAGGTCCGTTAAGTCCGGCCTCCGTGGATGCGCCACTCCCTACCGCCCCTGATAAGCAGAGCGTGCGAGTCGTCACAGTGGCCTTCAATCCCGGTGAGGAGCTCGATCGCTTTCTGGCCTCCCTGGCCGCGGCCACGGCGCGCAGGCTCACCGTCGTCATCGCGGACAACGGGACCGAACACGACGTCGTCACCGCCGCCGCCCAGCGCCACGGGGCCCGCGTCGTCGGCGACGGAACCAACCTCGGCTACGGGGCCGGCGCCAACCTGGCGGCCGCCGACCTTCAGGAGGACTGGGTCGTGGTGGCCAACCCCGACCTCGTCTGGGAACCGGGCAGCCTCGACGTCCTCATCGACGCGGGTCTGGCGAATCCCGCGGCCGGCTGCCTGGGGCCGCTCCTGCTCAACACCGACGGCACCGTCTACCCCTCCGGGCGCGCCCTGCCCTCCCTGGTCAAGGGCGCAGGCCACGCCGTCCTGGGCAAGGTCTGGCCGACCAATCCCTTCTCCGCGGCCTACCACACCGCCGAGCAGGGCGGCCCCGGCGGCATCCGGACGGTGGGCTGGCTCTCGGGGGCCTGCCTGCTGCTGCCGGCGGCCGCCTGGAGACGCCTGGGGGGATTCGACGACGGCTACTTCATGTTCTTCGAGGACGTGGACCTGGGGGAGCGGGTCGGACGGGCCGGATGGCTCAACGTGCAGGTCCGCGACTCCGTCGTCATCCACGAGCAGGGGGCCAGCTGGAAGGCCCGCCCCGAGAAGATGATCCGCGCCCACCACGCCTCTGCCCGCCACTACCTGTCCGGGGTCTACGACGCCCCGTGGCAGGCGCCTGTGCGCTGGGCGCTCTGCGGCGGGCTGCGCCTGCGCGAGGAGCTCGAGGTCCTCGCCTCCCGGCACTGACCGAACGGGGACTCACTTCCGGCGGGGCGCCGCGTGCTCGGGGGAGAGCCTGGCCGCGTCGGGCGGCTCGGGGGCGTTGTCGAGAGCGATGCGCCGGGCCAGGTGCGTGATCTGACGCTCGCGTGCCCCGTTGCGGCGGAAGGAGGACAGAATCTGCGCCAGGAAGGCGATGACCATGGCGTACAGCAGCAGGTCCGTGCCTCGCCCGACTCCGACTCGGTGCGCAATCGCGGTCATCACCGAGGGGAAGGCGATCGTGAAGATGGCGAAGGCCACGAAAGCCAGAGTCGCCAGCCGGCGGCCGGCCTGGTGGCGGGCGCCGCCGGGGGTGCGCAGCATCATCCAGCCCACGGCCGTCACCGCCAGGATGAGGGCGGCCTGAATGAAGAACTGACGGTTCGTGGTCGGGGCGATCTGGGTGACGATCTGATGAATCATGGACTGTGCCTTCCGTACTGTGGCCAGGCGAGAGCGCTCAGGAGAAGAGCAGGTCGACCAGGATGTTGACCGAGTTCCACAGGGACTGGCCCTTGGAGCGGGAGTAGTCCGTGTAGACGATGTGCACCGGGAACTCGCGCCAGGGCAGTCCGGAGGCGCCGATCTGGCGGATGATCTCGCTGGCGTGCGCCATGCGGTTCTGTTTGAGGTCCAGGTGCGCCAGGACGTCGCGGCGGATGACTCGCAGGCCGTTGTGGGCATCGGTCAGCCGCATGCCGGAGGTGCGCGAGCTGACCGCTGCCGCCGTGCGCAGGATGAGCCTCTTGAGCCAGCCCACCGGTGAGGGGCCTTCCAGGAAACGCGACCCGAGGACGACGGCGAGTCCTTCTTCGCGAGCCGCCGCGACCATGGCGGCGGCGTCGGTCGCGGAGTGCTGGCCATCGGCGTCGAAGGTGACGATGTAGTCGGCGTTCGTCTTCTCCAGGACGTAGGCGAAGCCCGTCTGCAGCGCCGCGCCCTGGCCGAGGTTGACCGGGTGACGTACGACGATGGCCCCCGCGGCGGCGGCCTCGCGAGCGGAGTCGTCCTTGGAGCCGTCGTCGACGGCGACCACGTAGGGGAAGATCTCGCGGGCCTGGGAGATGACCTCGCGCACGACGGTCGCCTCGTTGTACAGGGGGATGACGAGCCAGGTGTCGGTGACCCGGGGCACCGGGGCGGGGCCGTCGGCCCGTGTCGCGTTGGGGGTAGTCACCGCTGCATTCTCGCACGCCAGTTCCGGATGCTGTCCGTCTTGCGGGGACCGGAGCCCCGCTCGCCGGTGGGGCAGGTCTCGTTTGAGCCACCTCCGGGCATCGTCTGAGGCGGGTGCGTCCCCTAGGATGGGCCCGGTCGTGCAGTGTCCGCCGTCGCCTTGGCGATCGGAGTGGCACGGCCCCGGCAACCAGCAGGTTGACCGGTTTCACTCGATCGTCAGGGCGGCCCGGGCCGTCCGTACAGGAGTCGCCGTGGCTACCCGAATCGCCCCGTCCGCCGACGTCTCCCAGGATGCCGCGCTCGGAGAGGGCACCAGCATCTGGCACCTCGCCCAGGTCCGTGAGCACGCAGTCCTTGGACGGGACTGCATCGTGGGCCGCGGCGCCTACATCGGCGAGGGCGTGGTCATGGGGGACAACTGCAAGGTGCAGAACTACGCCCTCGTCTACGAGCCGGCCCGCCTGGCCGACGGCGTCTTCATCGGCCCGGCCGTCACGCTGACCAACGACCACTTCCCCCGGGCCGTCAATCCCGACGGGACCCTCAAGTCCGCATCCGACTGGGAGCCGGTGGGGGTCACCATCGACGAGGGCGCCTCGATCGGGGCCCGCGCCGTGTGCGTGGCCCCGGGTGCGCGTGGGGGCCTGGGCCACAGTGGCCGCCGGCGCCGTCGTCACCAAGGACGTACCCGCCCACGCCCTGGTCGCCGGAGTTCCCGCCCGCCGCATCGGCTGGGTGGGGCGGGCCGGCGAGCCGCTGGTCCCGGCCGAGGCCGGCCCCGATGGCGCCCCGCGCTGGTGCTGCCCCGTCTCCGGGACCCTGTACCAAGAAGCAGGCTCTGAGTCCGATACCACCATCCGAGAGGTCACCCACTGATGTCACGCGAGTTCATCCCAGCAGCCAAGCCGATCATCGGGCAGGAGGAGCGCGACGCCGTCGATGCCGTCCTGGCCTCCGGCATGGTGGTCCAGGGCCCCCAGGTCAAGGCCTTCGAGGAGGAGTTCTCCGCCCAGGTCGTCGACGGCGTCGAGTGCGTGGCCGTCAACTCCGGTACCTCGGCCCAGCACGTGGCCACCCTGGCCAGCCGGCTGGCAGCGCGCGCCGGGGGCGCCCCGGAGGTCATCGTCCCCTCCTTCACCTTCGCCGCCACCGGCAACTCGGTGGCCATCAGCGGCGCCGTGCCGGTCTTCGCCGACATCGACCCGGTCACCTTCACCCTGGATCCGGCCAGTGTCGAGGCATCCATCACCGAGCGCACGGCGGCCATCGAGGTGGTCCACCTCTACGGTCTGCCCGCCAACATGCCCGAGATCCTGGCCATCGCCGAGCGACATGGCCTGGTCGTCTTCGAGGACTGCGCCCAGGCGCACGGCGCCGCCATCGACGGCAAGCCCGTGGGCACCTTCGGCGCGTGGGGCTCCTTCTCCTTCTACCCCACCAAGAACATGACCAGCCTCGAGGGCGGCATGATCACCACGGCCGACGCCGAGCTGGCCCGCCGCAGCCGCCTCATCCGCAACCAGGGCATGGAGCAGCAGTACGCCAACGAGCTCGTGGGCCTCAACAACCGCATGACGGACGTGGCCGCCGCCGTCGGCCGCGTCCAGCTGACCAAGCTGGCCGGCTGGACCGCCGCGCGCCAAGCCAACGCCGCGCGCCTCAACGCCGAGCTGGCGGGCGTGGCCGGCGTCGTCACCCCCCATGTCCCCGAGGGCTACACGCACGTCTACCACCAGTACACGATCCGCCTGGAGGGGGCCACGGCCGCCGAGCGCGACGCCGTCCAGACCGCCCTGAAAGAGGAGTGGCAGGTGGGCAGCGGCGTCTACTACCCGATCCCCAACCACCGCCTGGCCTCCCTGGCCCACTACGCCGAGGGCCTGGAACTGCCCGGAACCGAGCAGGCCGCCCGCGAGTGCCTGTCCCTGCCGGTCCACCCCTCCCTGGACGAGGCCGACCTGGAGCGCATCGGCCAGGCCGTGGCCGCCACCGTCAAGGCGGGTGCCTGACATGTGCGAGAACGTCGCCCTCGACGGCCTGGCCACGACGACCGGCCTTCCCGAAGCCCACCACCTGCCCGACAAGGGCACGGCCGACATCCCCCTGCGCGTGGGGCTCATCGGCCTGGGCTCCATGGGGCGCCACCACGCCCGGGTCATCCGCGCCACCGAGGGCATGCAGCTCGTGGCCGTGGCAGACCCCGGCGGCGACCGCTTCGGCGTGGCGGGTGAACTACCGGTCCTGCCCGACGTCCACGCCCTCATCGATGCCGGACTCGATGCCGCCATGGTGGCCGTGCCCACCGTCTACCACGAGGACGTCGCCCTGGCCCTGGCCGAGGCCGGCGTCCACACCATGGTGGAGAAGCCCATCGCCCACGACGCCGCCGCCGGCCGCCGCGTGGCCGCCGCCTTCGCCGAGCGCGGGCTCGTGGGAGCCGTGGGCTACGTGGAGCGCTGCAACCCCGCCCTGCGGGCGCTTCGCGAGCGCCTCGACGCCGGTGAGCTCGGCGAGGTCTACCAGGTCCTTACCCGCCGCCAGGGTCCCTTCCCGGCCCGCATCAGCGACGTCGGCGTCGTCAAGGACCTGGCCACCCACGACATCGACCTGACCGCCTGGGTGGCCGGCGCCCGCTACACCTCTGTGGCCGCGCAGGTCACGCACCGCTCCGGCCGCCAGACCGAGGACATGATGGTGGCCACCGGACTGTTGGAGGGCGGCATCGTCGTCAGCCACCAGGTCAACTGGCTCACCCCCTTCAAAGAGCGCATCACGATCGTCACCGGGGAGAAGGGCGCCTTCGTGGCCGACACCCTCACCGGCGACCTCACCTTCCACGCCAACGGCACCGTGGCCTCCACCTGGGACCAGGTCGCCGTCTTCCGGGGGGTCAGCGAGGGCGACGTCATCCGCTACGCGATCCCCAAGCGCGAGCCGCTGGCCCTGGAGCAGGAGAGCTTCCGCGACGCCGTGCGCGGCGTGTCCCAGCGCCACGTCACCATGGCCGAGGGCGTGGCCACGCTCGACGTCGTCGAGGCGGTCCTGACCTCGGCGAGCGAGAACCGGACGGTCGAGCTCTGAACCGCTCGGCCGCACCGGTGGGGCCCGTGGCGGGGCTGCTCGCCCGGGTCCGCTCGGTCATGGACTCCTCGCCGTTCCTGCGCCACGTCCTGACGCTGGTGACGGGCACGGCGGTGGCCCAGGGCGTCACCTTCCTCATGAAGATCGTCCTGGCCCGGGTCTACACCCCTCATGACATGGGGCTGTTGGGCACCTATATCTCGGTGGCCTCGATCCTGGTGGCGGTTGCCGCGCTGCGCTATGACATGGCGATCATGCTGCCCAAGCGGGAGACCGAGGCGCTGAGCGTGGCCCGCCTGGGCATGGTGTGCCTGACCGTGGTCTCGCTGCTGGCCACGGCGGCCTCCTTCCCGCTCAACGGCGTCATCGCCCGGCAGTGGGGGCACGAGGTGGCCCTGTGGATGCCCCTGGTGGGGCTGACCACCTTCCTCATGTCCGGCGTGGAGCTGTTCAAGTACTGGTTCAACCGCAACAGCGACTACCGCACGATCGCGGTCAACCAGGCCGAGCAGCAGATCGGCCTGACCGGGGGCCAGTTCATCCTCGGCGTGGCGGGCCTGGGAGGGATGCCCGGGCTGGTGCTCGGGCACACGGCGGGCCAGCTCTTCGCCTTCGCCAACCTGGGACGCCAGGCCAGAGTCCTGTGGCGCCGACTCCCCGAGGACGCGCCCTCCCTGCGCTGGGCGGCCCGCCGCTACCGGCGCATGCCGCTGCTCAACGGACCTAACGCCCTGGGCGATGCGCTGCGGACCAACGGCATCGCCCTGCTCATCTCGGGCTACTCGGTCGCCTCCCTGGGACAGTTCCAGATGGCGTGGGGGGTGCTCGATGCCCCGCTCATTCTCATCAACGGCGCCGTGGCCAGGGTGTTCTTCCAGAAGCTCTCCACGATCGAGCCCGGGCAGATGCGCCCGCTGGTCCGGGTCACCATTAGACGTGCGGTGCTCATCGGGATCCTCCCCTTCGCGCTCATCTACGCACTTTCGCCGTGGTTCTTCCCGCTGCTGTTCGGAGCGCAGTGGGCCGAGTCCGGGAGCTTCGCCCGCGCGCTGACCCCCTGGCTTTTCATGATGCTCATCACCTCTCCGATTTCGAATCTCTTCATCGTCACCGAGCACCAGGACTGGATGCTGGGGTTCAACGTCTTCTACACGGCGCTGCCCCTGGCCTGGCTGTACTGGTCCCCGCTGGACCTGCTGGCCACCTGCTACGTCCTGGGCGCAATGATGGCTGGACTGCTGGTGGCCAACACCGCTCTGGCGGACCACGCCGCCAAGCAGTTCGACGCCGGCGAGCGCGTGGGCGGCTTCCAGGAGTCCAAGAGCCGGGAGGAGCGCAAGAGTCGCCAGGACGGGCAGGAGGATGCCGCGTCGTCGGCCGCCTCCGGAGGGGCGGAAGGCGACGTGAGCTGAAGACGCGTCGGGCACACTGGTATCGGGCGGCAGCGCCCGATCGTGACCGGAACCGCCGAACCGGAAGGAAACGCGAGAGATGACGTCCACCACGCCCCGCAGATCCGGGACGGAGTCGACTGGTGCGTCCACCGGTCGAAGCGGCCGACAGGGCCCCCGCAGTCTGCTCCTGCTCACCGATTTCTACCCCTACGAGGTGGGGGAGGAGTTCCTCGAACAGGAGATCGAGACGCTGTGCGCCGCCTACGACGAGGTCGTCGTCGTCCCGGTTCGCCTGAGCGAGGGGGCCCGTCAGACCCGCGCGCTGCCGGCCAACGCCCGCTGTGCCCTGCTTCCGGCCTCCCGGCTACCCGACTGGCGCTTCCACGCGATTCTGCGCGCCCCGCAGATCCTGCTGGGACGGGAGCGGATGGTGGAGACACCGCCGTGGAAGAGCTTCGGGCGCTTCGGGATGGATGTGCGCTTCGCGGCGATCGCCCTGAGCGCCTGCAGCCGGATGCGCCGGCTCCTGCCGGGCCTCGGCCTGGAGCGGGCAGGTCACCTGACCATCTACTCCTACTGGTTCTTCACTGGGGCGGCTCTGGGCGGGATGCTGCGGCGCCGCGAGCTGAGGGGGAGACCGGTCAAGGTCGTCTCCCGGGCGCACGCCTACGACGTCGACGAGGCCGACGCACCGCGCGGCTACGTCCCCTCGCGCCGCTTCGTCATGCGGGCCGTGGACCGGGTCTACCCGATCTCGCAGTACGCGGCCGGCTTCCTGCGTCGCCGCTTCCCGAAGGCGGACACCATCGAGGTGCGCCGCCTGGGCGTGCCGGCCGCACCGCGCCACGAGCGGCATCGGACTGAGCCCTTCCAGCTTGTCTCCTGCTCGCACATGGCGCCCTACAAACGGGTCCACCTCATCGTGGATGCCGTCGCCGAGCTGGAGAAGCGCGGCCGGAAGGTCACCTGGACCCATATCGGCGAGTTCGACGACGAGCGCCTGGCCGCCATGCGGGCCCGGGCCAAGGAGAGGATCGACTCGACCCCGGTCACCTTTACCGGGCACCTGACCAACACCGAGGTCCGTGAGCTCTATGCGACGACGGACTTCTCCTGCTTCCTCAACTGCTCCGACGGCGAGGGCGTGCCGGTGGCTGTCATGGAGGCCCAGGCGGCGGGGCTGCCGGTGGTGGCCACGGCCGCCGGGGGAACCGGGGAGATCGTTCACGACCGCGAGAACGGCCGACTCATCCCGGTGGAGACCACCGCCGAGCAGATCGCTGACGCCATCGAGTCTGTCATGGATCTCGGCGACGCGGAATACAAGGCCATGAGCCAGGACGCGCACGCCACCTGGGCCGAGATGTCCGACGCCCAGCGCCAGTACCGCGAATTCGTCGACGGCCTCATCGCCCTCGAGGGCTGAATTCAGAGTGCCTCGAGGGCTATTCATGAGGTCCGTCGTCGGATCTGCCGTTCTCCTGCGGTGTGTCAGCGGCTCGGTGTCCACGCAGCGGACATGACTGACTCCACGGTCAGAGTGTGTCCCAGAGGAGGCCTTAGAATCCTGCGGTTCTCGTGTGTGCTATGACGTAACTGTGGCGCTTATATCCGCTGTGTGGACACCGAGTCGCTCGTGCGTCACAGGAGGACGGTGGAACCGACCGCGAATCCTGTGAATAAACCTCCTTCAATAGTTGAATCGACGAGCGAGTTCTGCTGAGGGCTCTGAGGGTGTTTCTATTTCAAGGTTGATTGGACTTTGTGCTGGTGATACAAATGACGCATGGTGGACAAAGATGTGTTGTCTGGTAAGCAGAGCGCTCCGTTTCGTTCATTCAAGTCTTCCCGTAAGCCAGGGGTCTTTGGAAGTATGTTGGCCACTTTCCTGGCTACGGTGTGGTGGTGCGTTGTGGCTGTTTTCGCGCATCTGATGTTGAGGCCGAAGTTATGGGCCAGCCTTGAATCTGATTTTAATTCGAATCCGTTAAAAATATTCAAGATGTATAGAGATTTATTTAAGTGTATCGGAGAGAGTGGCTATGGTGTTGTCTTCTCGACCCTGCTTTCTCTCTTAGCGGCAGTGGCCTTGTTGATTGTTTCTCTGCGAAATATGTTCTGGCCGATGCGGGAGCTTCCTGGTGGTGTGCAGATGCATCGTGCTTGGCTGCAGGAAGTATTGGATAATTCTGCTTGTGAAGATGTTGCGATGTTTCTGATGCTACAGCTTTGCGGTATGTACGGGGTTATTGTGGTGTGCTGGGGTTTCGTGGTTGCGGCAAAAAATTGGAAGGGGGTGTCGATGATGTATTTTTTTATCCTACTTGTGTTGTATTTGTTTGTCTCTGTGTGGCCTGCATTGTTTTTAAAGAGTGATGCTGGGAAGATAAGTGGCTATGCGCGGACCCTAATTCGGTTGGCTAATCTTGCGGAGTGGAGGTGTAGGAATGGCAGTGAGGGTGTTCTTAGTGGAGAATATCATTTCCTCTATGGGGCATCGAGAATATTTCTGTCGAAACAGATTAAGGGATTGAGGTGTTTTGTTGGTAGATATCGTGGAGTTGTTGTGGCGGTGATGGTTTTATTTGCAGCATTAATTCAAAGGTACCTAGCTTCCGAAGTTAAATATAAAGCCGTGCTGGTCGTTGTTGGGGTGTATGCATGTTTGCTGTTGGTGGCATTGGGCGTTGAATTTGCAGTGCTGGTGGCTGTTAACGTGAAGGCAAGTTTCGTTTCTGTGGGAAGGATAAATTTTGATGCAGTCATTATGTGCATGCAAGGGTTTGCTGCTTCGATAATGGCTTGGATTGCTTTTTTTGTAGTGGTTTCTCGTTCTACTATTTTGGTCACGATAGGTCTCCTGTTGTTATTCTGGTGGATTGTAAGAATATATTTATCGTTAACAATAAAACCGCGCGAAAATAAAATTTCGAAAATTCGTGGATGTCTTGAGAATGTGTCTGGTTTGCGTGATGCGATGAGTGCTGAAGTTGACCAGAGGTTACTTCTAAGTAAAGAATCGACTTTCTCATATAGAAATAATGCTGCTCAGGTTTCCGATGAGCTCGCAGTTGTCGCTGATTTAGTGATTCCTCAGGGATATGTTGTGGAGGGATCCATCAGAGGAAATGTTTTTCTGAGATTCTATTTATTTTCAAATATCGGATTAATGCTGCCTGTGGTTTCGTTTCAGAAATTTCTGGACGGTATTGTCGCACGGCAAGTGTGTCTTGTGAACAAGCAGCCTTAGTGGTCGGCTGGATAGGCGAGAAGCAAATTTTGTGACAACGTGATTGTCTGCATGATCTGGTGTTGTGTTTCAGACTCTACGATGTTTGGTGAAAAGCTTGGGAACGCAACTTTTTGATGTTGGTGACTGATGTCGGTCAGCAGTAACCAATGATGAAAGTACGTCCCCACAATAAATCGCAGTTCTCGAGGCATACAGAAATATGCAAAAACCCAAACTCGGCCGTCCGGCTCCAGTGTGCTCCGGGAGAGTTCCCGCTGTGCGCCGTCGGCCCCGGCCGTCAGCCGGGCAGGTGGGCGGTGAGTTCTGCAACGACGCGCTCGGCGGCGTGACCGTCGCCGTAGGGGTGCGCATCGGCCTCCCGGGGCTCGGTCGGCCGCGGCCGCGAGGCCGCCTCCACCAGCGCCTCACCGGGCTCGACCAGCCGGTTCCACCCCAGCTCCACCGTCTCCACCCACTCGGTCTGAGGACGCACCGTGGTGCACGGCACCCGCAGGAGGAAAGCCTCCTTCTGCAAGCCACCGGAGTCGGTGATGACCCCGCGGGCATGAAGCGCCGAGGCGATGAGGTCGGGATAGGCCAGCGGAGGATGAATCAGCAGCGACCCCCGGCTCTCCAAGGCCACGCCGTGCTCGGCGCACTTGGCCACCAGGCGCGGGTGGGCCAGGATGACGACGGGATGGTCCACCCGGGCCAGGGAGTCCAGGACGGCCTCCAGGCGTCCGGCGTCGTCGGTGTTCTCAGCCCGGTGGATCGTGGCCAGGGAGTAGGAGCCTTCAGCCAGCGAGAGCTCCTCCATGACCGGGCTGGGGGAGCCCGAGACCCGGTCGCGCACCTGGAGGAGCACATCGGTCATGACATCGCCGACGACGACGGTGCTGCCCGCCAGCCCCTCGGCGGCAAGGTGTTCTGCCCCCACCGCGGTGGGCGTCAGGAGTAGGTCGGCCGCATGGTCTGTCAGGACCCGGTTGATCTCCTCGGGCATGGCCCGGTTGAAGGAGCGCAGCCCCGCCTCCAGATGGGCCACCGGGATGTGCAGCTTGACGGCCGCCAGGGCCGCGGCCAGCGTCGAGTTCGTATCCCCGTAGACCAGGACCCAGTCCGCGGACAGGGGCGGCAGGGCCTCATCGAGCGCAGCGAGCATCGCCCCGGTCTGGGCGCCGTGCCCGCCCGAGCCCACGCCCAGGTGCACGTCGGGCGCCGGGATACCCAGGTCGGTGAAGAAGACGTCGGAGAGCATCGGGTCGTAGTGCTGCCCGGTGTGGATGATGACGTGCTCCACCCCGGCCGCAGCCATGGCGTGGGCAACCGGGGCGAGCTTGACGAACTGGGGCCGGGCCCCGACGACGGAGACAACGCGCATGAGCCGATCCTACGGGCCGCAGCGGCCATGCGCGGCCGCGCGCCACCAGAGTGCAGGAGCAGAGGACTCATGCCACACGGCCGCACTCCCCGCGTCGAGACAGGCCCTAGCATGGGGACATGCGCGTCACCGTCGTCACCACCTGGCTCCCCACCGATCGAGCACCCAGCTCGGGCTCCTTCGTCCTGCGCGACAGCGCCGCGATCCGCGACGCCGGACAGGACGTGCGCATCATCCACCTGGTTCCGCCCCACCAGGACGACGGCGCCCGCCACCGCACCCTGGAGGGCATGAGGGTCCTGTCCATCCCCATGAAGCCCTCCAACCCGCTGTCCGTCGCCCGGGTCGCCGACCGGCTCCGTCCCGCGCTCGAGGGCGCCGACGTCCTGCACTCCATGGCGATGAGCTCCCTCCTGCCGCTGACCGCCCTAGACCACGCCCGCGCCCTGACCCTGCCCTGGGTGCACACCGAGCACTGGTCCGGCCTGACCAACCCCGACACACTCGGCCCCGCCCTGCGCGCCGCGATCCCCGTCGTCGGCCACGGCCTGGCCCGCCCCGACCTGGTGACCGCCGTCTGCGAGTACCTGGCCGCCCCGATCCGCGCCCTGCGGCGCGGCCTGCCCACCGCGGTCGTCCCCTGCATCGTCGAGCCCCAGGACGCGGTGACCGAGCCGCCCGGCGGCAAGGACACCGGCGGCATCAACATGGTCACCGTCGGCGGACTCGTGGAGCGCAAGGACCCCATGGCCTGCCTCGACGTCCTGGCCGAGCTGACCGCCCGGGGAGTCCCGGCCACGATGACCTTCGTGGGGGAGGGGCCGCTGCGCGCCGACATTGAGGAGCGTCTGGCCGCCGACCCCGCCCTGGGTGAGCGCACCCGCCTGACTGGCAACCTCGACGCCGCGGGCGTGCGCGCCGAGCTCGCCCGCGCCGACGTCTTCATCGGCCCCACCCGCGGAGACAACTTCTTCGTCTCGGCGGCCGAGGCCATCACGAGCGGGCGGCCCGTCGTCGTCTCCGACGCCGGGGGCCAGACCGAGTACGTCACCGATGCCAACGGCACGGTCCTGCCCCTGGGAGCCGGCAGCCGGCAGTGGGCCGACGCCGTCGTCGAGACTGTGGAGCGTCTCGCCCCCCGTGGTGCGGCCGCCATCGCCGCCACCATTGGGGACAGCTTCTCCTCGGCTCAGGTGGGCGCCGCCTACCGCCGCCTCCACGAGGAGGTCGCCGGTGGTTCTCTCACACACTGATCGCACATCGACGTTTTCTTCATAGACGACACGTAGCCGCGTCGTCTATGAAGAAAACGTCGGTTCACTCCTCCGGGGCCATCGCCTCTAGCTCGGCGGGAGTGGCCACGGGCAGGTCGGTGAACAGCCGGCACCGCCGGCACCAGGTGTCGTTCACGAAGGCGCGCGTCCAGAAGCCCAGGAGCTTGCGCCCGCCCATGAGCTGGGCGGCCGCCACCGGTAGAGAGGCATCGGTGATGAACGCCTCGAAGGCCATAGTCGAGTGCAGTGTCGCCCACGCCGAGAAGGTGCGCTCGGCCAGGCCCAGCAGATGCAGGCGCGACAGCGCGGTCTTGAGCCGCGAGCGCGTCTCTTCGCTGACCTCGGTGGCGGCGAAGTAGGGCAGGTCCGCCTCTTCGGCGCGGTCGGCGCGCTCGGCGGCGTCCGCCTCAGTCCCGGCGGCCAGTGCGGTCGCCCGGGCCCACAGGCGCCCGATGAAGACCGCGTAGAAGTCCCGCGTGGCCGTCAGCTCCACGGCGCCGCGGTGCCAGGCGTCCCAGAACTCCGCGTCCAGCATGGGCAGCGCCCACTCCAGCCCCAGGTGCTCATAGGCGCGCATGGAGTTGTTGATGTACTTGGTTTGGCGCTCGCGAACGTTGTAGGACTCCAGGATGCTCTGCACGTCTCGAGGGCTGCCGGTGAAGGGCCGCAGAGCCAGGAAGGCGCGGACCTTGGCGGCCCGGTAGGGGTCGGCGTAGGCGCGCCGTTGGTCCCCCTGGAGCTCCTGGTGGTGAATGAGGATCGCCTTGGCCACCCGACCGCGGGTGACGTGCGGCTCCTCCAGGAGGTGCTCGTCGTGCATGTTGCCCACGATCGTGTGCCCCGGCAGGACGACGTCGCCCGGACGCACCACGCCTTGCTCCAGGAGGTTGCGCAGGGCGTACCAGTCCTGCACGTGCGGCAGCGCCCCCAGGGCGTAGCTGTACTCCAGGAAATCGGCCGCGTCCTGTGTCTGCCAGGCCTCGCGCAGCTCGGCGGGGACGTAGTCGACGGCGTGCCACTCCAGGCCCACCGCCTCAGCCACCTTGCGCGAGACCTCGACCTCCCGTGTTCCGGGACGCCCATAGGTGAAGGCCACCGCCCTGTCCAGGGCGCCGTGAAGCGTCAGCCACGCCACCAGCAGCCGCGAGTCCAGCCCGCCCGACAGAGGCAGCACGAGTCGCGGCGAGCCCGGCCGGTCCGACAAGTCCTCCAGAACCCGGCCCATGCCGGCGTCGAGCGCCGCGAGCAGCAGGTCAGAGAACTCCTCGGGGTCGGTGACCATGTCGGACTCCTCGCAGAACCGCGCCAGGGCGTAGTCGACCGCGCGGACCCGGCCAGTGGCGCGGTCGATGCGCACGATCGCGCCCTGCTCGGTCTGGTGGACGCCGACCAGCAGCGTGTCGGTGCCGGAGACGAAACCGGCGTCCAGAAACTCCCGGCGGGCTCGCGGATCCAGCCGGGGGGCGCTCAGTGCCCCGCGCATGGCGGTGGCGTTATCGCTGACGACAAGCCGCCGGCCGCCGTCGGCCCTGTTCTCAAGGGCCCAGAACAGGGGCCAGGAGCGCAGCCGATCCTGAGCTAGAACCACCTCATCGTCGCTGATCCGGATGGCGGTCAGACGCCCGGGGTGGGAGACGAGGACCTTCGGATCGGTCGGATCAGGGCAGGGTGTGTCGCAACGCACCCACAGGGACTCGGTGGTGTCGCCCGACGGCACGGTCTGCTGCCACTGCGGACTCGTCAGCCGAAGCTCGACGTCGATAACACTCACCGTTGCCCTCAATCCCTTGAAATCCTCTGATCGGTCAGCGGCGCCGAGTAGCCTCGGCGGCCCGGTGTGCCTACGCCGTCTGCCGGCGCTCAGTGTGTCACAGTTGTGACACGTGACGCGGATGACGCCCAGCGGATTCCACTGGGCTTCAGCGTTGTCCGACAATAGAGAAGCGCCTCATCGGTTCTCGTGAGGCGTGAGATGATCGCTCAGCATCCTGCGGGTCGGAAGTCCTACCCACTGTGGGTCGCCGGGACCCATGCACAAGACGGAGGTGACGTCATGAGCGCAGACAAGCTCATGGTCTTCCACGCTCCTTTTCCGCTTCAGCCGGATCGGGTGGCCGCCTCCATGCTGCGTCCCCTGGCGATGCGGCGGGCCTTCGCGGATCTCGGCTACCGGGTCATGGACGTCACCGGTTACGCCGCGCAGCGACGTCGGGCGATGGCCCGGGTGCGAGCGGCAATCGCCGCAGGAGCCGGGATCGAGTTCGTCTACAGCGAGAACGCGACCATTCCCAACGCGCTGACCGAGCCACGTCACCTCCCCGTTCACCCCGCCCTCGACGCCGCCTTCTTCCACCACTGCCAGCGCTCCGGCGTGCCCGTAGGCGTCTTCTACCGCGACGTCTACTGGCGCTTTCCCCGTTTCCGCGAAGGCATCAATCCGATCCTGGAGGCCGGGCTCCAGGCCGCCTACCGCAGCGAGCTCATGGCCTTCGAGAGGGTGGGCCTCCACCTCTTCCTGCCCAGTCAGGCCATGGCCCGCCATGTCCCCCACGTGGACCCGGCCCGCATGAGTCCTCTGCCGCCCGGGGCACCCGATGTCGAGCCCCGCGGCGCGCGCGGCCAGGACGATGACGGTGATGATGATGGTGACGATGGAGGCGGCCTCGAGCTGCTCTTCGTCGGCGTCCTGCAGGACAACTACCGGATGGACGCCTGCCTCCGGGCCGTGACCTCCACGCCCGGGACCCGCATCACCCTGTGCGTGCGCCAGGAGACCTGGGAGGCCAGCCGCGACCACTACGGCCCGCTCCTGCCGGCGGGCAGGGCGCAGGTCGTCCACCGCTCGGGGGCCGAGCTGGAGCCCCTGTACCGGCGGGCAGACCTCGGGGTCCTGTTCACCGAGCCCAACCCCTACTGGGATTTCGCCGTCCCCTACAAGCTCTACGAGTACCTGGCCCATGAGCTGCCCGTCATCGCCGTGCGCGGGACCCAGACCGGCCGACTCGTCGAGGAGATGGGGATCGGCTGGGTCCTGGATTATGACGCCGGTGCCCTGAGCGACCTGCTGCGCCGCCTGCGGCAGGCTCCTGGGGAGATCGAGGCGGTGCGCCGCCGTATGCGTCGGGTCCTGCCCGGACAGACCTGGCAGGCCCGGGCCCGCACTGTCGCCCACGTGCTGGGCGCAACAGAGAGGAAGCCATGACCCGGTTCCCACGAGGCGGGGCGCTACTGGCCACCCGCATCCACCTGCCTGAGGCCGCCGCCGCCTCCTTCCGCCTCGATGGCGTCGAACGCGCCCTGGCCCGTCACGGCGTGCCGGTGCGGGTCCTGACCACGACCGTGCCCGGGCGCGACGGGCAACCCGCCCCGCAGATCGACGACCCGCAGGGCGTGCGCGTCTCGCGCTGGCCGGCCCTGCGGGATGCCAGCGGATACCTGCGCGGATACCTACCCTATCTCTCTTTCGACATGCCTCTGGCGCTGCGTCTGGGGCTGGCCTCCCGACCCGATATCGTCCTGGTCGAGCCACCGCCCACCACCGGCGTGGTGGCGCG
The DNA here is from genome assembly GCF_000239715.1 of Actinomyces sp. oral taxon 849 str. F0330. NCBI lineage: Bacteria > Bacillati > Actinomycetota > Actinomycetes > Actinomycetales > Actinomycetaceae > Actinomyces > Actinomyces sp. oral taxon 849. Next base: position 41,547 of record NZ_JH470354.1, read on the forward strand.
CACCATCTGCGCCCTGCGCCGCCTGCCCTACGTCTGGTACGCCCCCGACGTGTGGTCCGACGCGCCGCCTCCACCGCGC
>NZ_JH470354.1:42372-47661 GCF_000239715.1 Actinomyces sp. oral taxon 849 str. F0330
CGGGTGGTGCGGGCCGCCGAGTCCTACGCGATGCGCGGGGCGCGGTGCGTCATCGCCATCAACGAGGAGGTAGCCGAGCGGGCCCGCGCCCTGGGCGCCCGGAACGTGGTGGTGGTTCCCAACGGCATCGACACCGATGTCTTCGAGCCCACCGGTGAGCTCCCCTCCGATGAGGAACGCGCCGAGCTGGGCATCACCGGCCCCTATCTCATCTACGCCGGCACCGCCTCGGAGTGGCAGGGAGCGGACATCTTCGCCTCCGCACTGGAGCAGGTGCGGCGCACCCACCCCACCGCTCAGGTCCTCTACATCGGGCAGGGCTCGGACTGGCAGAAGATCGCCCAGGTCGCCTCCGCCCTGCCGCCCGGCCCCGACGGCGCCCCCGCCGTCGTTATGCACGGTCTCATGGACGCCTCCGACGCCGCCCGCTGGCAGCGGGGCGCCGCCGCCAGCCTCGTATCCATCCGCCCGGGGCAGGGCTATGACTTCGCCTACCCCACCAAGGTGCTGGCCGCCCTGGCCTGCGGCGTCCCGGTGGTCTACGCCGGGGTGGGACCCGTCGTCGAGGACCTGACAGCCCACGACCTGGGCTGGGTGGCCGACTACACCGAGGACGACGTCGCCCGGGCCATGACCCGGGCGCTCGACGAGGCCGACCAGACCGCCGCGCAGGACTCCTCCCGGGCCCACCGGCTGCACGCATGGGTGCGCGACCACCGCTCCCTGCGGGCCACCGGTGAGGCCGTGGCGCGACATCTGCGGACGGTGGTGCGCGGCGCATGACCTGGATCGTGGCCTGGATGTCGGCCCTGCCGTTGCTGGTTGCGTTGATCGTCGCGACCTTCGCACCCGGCTGGCTGCTCCTCGTCGCGGGCGGTGCACGGTTCCGGCTGGCGCGCGTCGCCTGCGCCCCGGCGCTGACCTTTCTGCTCATGGGGCTCGGGGGAGTCCTCTTCCGCTCCCTGGGGGTGTGGTGGCACCTGCCCACTATCATCACCTACCTGCTCCTGTGCACTGCGGCTGTCGCGGTGGGGCGCTGGCTATGGGTCAGGCGCAAGGGGCAAGTGCTGACGCTGCGCACCTGGTTCGCCCCCGAACTTGCCCCGCACGGGCTGCCGGCTCCCACCCCATACTCCAGCGCGATGGGGGCCCCAGGTGAGCCGGAGATGCCCGACACCCGCTCCATCCTCGGCTCCCAGCGACTGATGTGGTCCGCCATTGCGGTCACCTGGATCGTCATGATCCTGCCGATCCTGCCCGGATCGGGACCCAGTATCCCGATTCAGTCCGCCGACTCCCTCTACCACTACAACCAGGCCTGGCTCATCGAGCACACGGGCAACGCATCGATGCTCGACGGCAACGCGGGCATGTTCGGGATGGACGGTCATCACTCCTTCTACCCGATGGTGTGGCACGAGATCGTCACCCTCGCCTCGGTCGGTTGGTACCAGGTGGTCCCGGCCACCAACACCCTGCTGCTCGTGGTGCCCCTCGTGTGGCTCATCGGCATGGCCTACCTGGCTCGGGTCATCCTCCCGGAGATCCGAGGCTCGGTGTACCTCGTCCTGGGCGCCGGCGCACTCACCCCGATCTTCCCCATCCGGCTGTTGACCGACACGGCCGTATGGCCCTACGCGCTGGCTCTGGCGGCGTGCCCTGCCGCCGTCGCCTGGGCGGTCGCCGCCTGGCGCCGTGCCGCCTGGCTCATCACCGTGGGACGCCGACGCCGTACCCTCATTGTGGTGGCGGCACCGGTCGCCGCGGTCATGGGATCGGTCGTCACGCATCCGGCAACCGCGATCATCATCGGCTGGCCCCTGGCGGCAGTGGCCTGGATGGGGATCGTCCTGGCAGGGATCCGGGGGTTGCGCCAGCATGATCGCGCCGCCCGGCGACGCGGCATCATCCTGCTGGGCGTCGCCGTCGCCGTCGTTCTCGCCGTCGCCGTCTTCGTCATGGCTCCCGGACCGCAGCAGGCGCACTTCGGCAGACGACCTGACCGCAGCTGGGAGCCGCTGTTCGCCAAGCTGGTCATCCCGTTTCTGCTCTACTACGGCGGGGGCGGTTGGGAGATCCGCGCCGCCTACATCATCATGGCCTGCCTGAGCGTGCTCGGCGCGGTTCTGGCCTACTGGCGCAGGCACCACCGGGGCATCGTCGTGGCCTGGGTCGCCTGCATGCTGCTCATCCTGGCGGCGCTGGCCCCGGTCCCCGTCCTGTCGGCCATGACCGGCGTGTTCTACAACAACCCGCACCGGATCAAGGCCATGACGGTGGTTCCCGCGCTTCTCCTCGTCGCGCTTGGGCTGGATGCGCTGACCGGCTGGTTCCTGGCATGGCGGCGCCGGCGGGCCGGCACCAAGCAGGGCGAAGGTGCGAATGCCGCAGATGCTGCGCTGCGCAGGTCCGAGAGCCCGGAGGGGCGGGCGTCGGTCGCCCGGATCATCATGAGCAGTCCCGTCGTGGTCGGAGCGCTCGTCCTCATCCTGGGGGTCGCCAGCAGCATGACCGCCGTCAGAGCGGACGTGAGGGGAGCCTTCTCCCCGAAGTACGGCCAGTCCCGCCTGGTGGCCTCACCCGACGAGCTGGCCATGATCAAGCGCCTGAGCACAGAGCTCCCCCCGGACGCCTACGTCCTGGGCGACCCCGTGGCGGGTACCGCCATGCTCCCCTTCCTGGCCGGGGGCAGCCCGGTGTGGATGTTCGCGGGGCAGGCGGACAGCGACGCCGACGGCCTCTACCTGCGCACCTACTTCCGCGACATCCACTTCGACCCGAAAGTGTGCGAGATCGTACGCCGCCATCGCATCACCCACTTCTACAGCGACCAGCCGCAGCGCTTCAACGGCGTAGCCAACGAGAAGCTGCGTCCGGGCCTCTACGACGTCGACGTCTCCAGCGGATTCACCCTCGTCGACCAAGGCGGATCCGCGGCCGTCTACCGCATCGACCTGTGCTGGCTCTCCAGCGGGCAGTAGCGGGGCGAATGAGGCCGAGTGCCCGGCCTCAGGCCGGACGGACAACAAGAACGAACGAGTATGGTGGACCCGCTACGCCACCAGCCACGGAAGGACCAACCCGCATGCGCATCGCCGTCGTCGCCCTGGGCAAGATCGGACTGCCCCTGGCTGTCCAGTACGCAGACAAGGGCCACGAGGTCATCGGAGTCGACGTCAACCCCGCCGTCGTCGAAGCCGTCAACGCCGGTAGCGAGCCCTTCCCCGGGGAGGCCCACCTGGCCGACAAGCTCGCGGCGCTCAGCCCCGCCACCGGCAACGGCGCCCTGCGCGCCACCACCGACTACGCCGAGGCCATCCCCGACGCCGACGCGATCGTGCTCGTCGTGCCGCTGTTCGTCGATGACGCCACGTGGGCGCCGGATTTCGCCTGGATGGACGACGCCACCCGCTCCCTGGCCTCCCACCTGACCCCGAGCACCCTCATCTCCTACGAGACCACCCTGCCCGTGGGCACCCTGCGTGGCCGCTTCAAGCCCATGATCGAGGAGATCAGTGGCTTGAGGGAGGGAACCGACTTCCACCTCGTCTTCAGTCCCGAGCGGGTCCTCACCGGCCGCGTCTTCGCCGACCTGCGCCGTTACCCCAAGCTCGTGGGCGGCCTGGATGAGGCCGGAACCCGAGCCGGCATCGCCTTCTACGAGGCCGTCCTCGACTTCGACGAGCGCGACGACCTACCCCGCCCCAACGGCGTGTGGGACATGGGCACCGCCGAGGCCGCCGAGATGGCCAAGCTCGCTGAGACCACCTACCGCGACGTCAACATCGGCCTGGCCAACCAGTTCGCCGTATACGCCGACAAGGCCGGTTTCGACATCGAACGCGTCATCGAGGCCTGCAACTCCCAGCCCTACTCCCACATCCACCGCCCCGGCATCGCGGTGGGCGGGCACTGCATCCCGGTCTATCCGCGCCTGTACCTGTCCACCGACCCCGACGCCTCGGTGGTGCGCACCGCCCGCACCTTCAACGCCACCATGCCCGCCTACGTGGTCGGCCGGGCCACCGAGCTCCTCGGCTCCCTAGAGGGCCTGCGCGTCGTCGTGCTGGGCGCCTCCTACCGCGGCAAGGTCAAGGAGACCGCCTTCTCCGGCGTCTTCCCCACCGTCGAGGCGCTGCGCGAGGCCGGCGCCGAGGTCCTCGTCCACGACCCCATGTACACCGATGAGGAGCTGTCCGGCTTCGGCTGGACCCCCTACCACCTGGGGGAGCGGGTCGACGTCGCCATCGTCCAGGCCGACCACCCCGAGTACCACGAGCTCGCCCCCGCCGATCTGCCCGGGCTGCGACTCCTCCTGGACGGGCGCCGCGCCACCGACGCCGGCAAGTGGACCGGTGTGCCCCGTCTGACCATCGGCGGAGGCAAGTGACCTGGGCGGCACCCTGAGTGCGGTGGTCGGCTCGATCTCGGCCATGAGCCCGGCCGACGACGGCTCCTGGTGGACCGCATGGCCCACCGTGATCGTCGCCGTCGTCCTGGTGCTCCTTCCCGGATGGCTGCTGGCGCGCGCATGGGGCTTCCGCGGGGTCGCCGCCCCGGCGGCGGCCCCTGCGCTCCTCCTGGGCGTCGTCGGCCCGGCGACGGTGATTGGCGGGGCACTGGGCATCCGCTGGGACGTGACGCATCTGCTCGTCGGCCCCGGGATGTGGCTGTGGGCCGCCGCGGCGGCCCTCGGACTCGTCCTCACCCACCCGTGGCGTCGGCGCTCGACCGACGGAATCAGGGCGGACGCCGCTGGCCCCGTTCTGGCGCCGCCCGCCTTGGGGACCCGCAACGCGCTCCTGCTCGCCGGGGCGGTTGTGCTCTCCGGTGTCATGACGGCCTGGCCCGCCCTCATCGGCACCCGGGGCCCGCAGTCACCGCCCCAGGCCTCCGACGCCGTCTTCCACCTCTCCGCCGTCGCCTTCGTGCGTCGGGAGGGCAACGTCTCGCCGATGGGTGGATTGGCCTCCATGTACGACGGAGCCGTCACCTACTACCCGACCGGCTGGCACGCCCTGGCAGCACTCCTGCCAGGGGATGTCGTCGTCGGGGCCAATGTCCTCGTCCTGGTCTCGGTCGGCCTCATCTGGCCCCTGGGGATGGCTGGACTGCTGCGGGAGGTGCTCGGCCGGATCCGCCCAGCTGCGACCGCCACCGACGGCGCGGTCCTCGCCGCGGGTACGGCGCTGTCGGGATCCGTGGTGAGTCTGCTCCTGTTGCTGACGAGCACCTGGCCCTACGCCCTGAGCCTGGCCGTCCTGCCCGCGGCGCTGGCCCTGATAGTCA
>NZ_JH470354.1:47794-55058 GCF_000239715.1 Actinomyces sp. oral taxon 849 str. F0330
CGGCAGCGCAGGGCCCGTGGCACGGGCGAGTGCGCTAGGTGCGGCGGCGCTGGCCTGCGTCGGCGTCGTGACGGCTCACGGCGCCGGACTGTTCAACCTCGCGGTCCTCGGCGGCCCGGTGGTGATGGCCGCCATGGCGCCGGGGCTCGAACGACTGTGGCGCCGTGGCGGAGCCCGACGCGGCGCCCTGCTGGGGGCCGCAGCCGTCGGACTGCTCCTCGTCGCCGCGGGAGCCTGGGCGATGCGCTCATCCCTGGCCTCGGTCCTGTCCTATCCGCGTCCCGGCGGCAACCTGCCCGAGACGATCTGGGCGGTTCTCACCGACCATCCTCTGCTGGCCACCTTCACACCCTGGTACCTGGGCAACGCCATGATGACCGTACTCGCCCTGCTGGGGGCGGTCTCGGCCTGGCGCACACCGGGGCTGCGCCGATGGTGCACGGCGACCGGTCTGTCCGTCGTCCTCATCCTGCTGGCGGCCGGCCCGCACTGGCCGCCGCGGATCCTGGCCGGCCCCTGGTACACCCAACGGGCCCGCATCATGCCACTGGTGACGATCGGGCTACTCGTCCTGGCGACCCTGGGCATTGCCGAGGCGCAGCGCCGCTGGGGGAGCGGCACTGAAGAACCCACCGGTTCCCAGGACGCCGCCACCCCATCGCCTTGGCGTCGGTTCGCGGTCGCGGCCCTGAGTCGGAACGTGCCCGCCTGCTTGCTCATCGCCTCCCTCGTCCTGGCCCCGGCGTGGCGCTGGAGCCTCAAGACGGAGATTCTCCAGGCGATCCACGACCCGGAGAGAATCGCCTACGGGACCATGCTCAGCGACGACGAGCTCGCGCTCATCCGCCGGGCCCCCTCCACCCTGCCCGAGGGCGCCGTCGTCCTGGGCAATCCCTCCAACGGGAGCGCCTACCTGTGGAGCGTCGCCGGGGTGCGGGTCGTCTACCCCTCGAGGCCCGAACCACCCGGGGGAGACCTCCTCTGGCTGGGACGCCACCTCGACGAGATCGGCACGAACCCACGGGTGTGCGGCATTCTCGCCCAGCGCGGCGCGCGCTACTACTACACCGACGACACGGTCGCCGACGGCGCCACCGGCGGGGGACGCGAACCCCTATGGGGTCAGGCCCTCGACCGGCTGCCCCGCCAGTACCTCGAGGCGGTCGACCGGACCCCTGACGGCGCTGTCACCCTGTGGCGCATCACCGCCTGCGACTGATTCGACTGACGGAACCCGGCCCCCGCACTCAGGTCTCGACGTGCTGGACCGCCGACGACGGCTCGGCCGGGGAAGTCGGCTCGGTCGGCTAATCTTGTGACATGGATCCCCACCGCGCCTTCCGCGCCTGCCTTGTCACATCCCTCGCCCTAACCGCGGCCGTCTCACTGGCGGCCTGCGCATCGTCGACCTCGAAGGCTTCGACCACGGCCTCCACCCCCGTGCAGACCGCGCCCGTTGGCCCGCCGGCCACGACGGCACCCAACACCCAGTGCGGGGCCATGGACGCGATCCTCGTCGAAGCCCTGGATCAGACTCCCGAGGGGCAGGCCTACACCGGCCTGCCCGAGGGATCGAGCAGCGAGGACACCCAGTCCGCGTGGAACGCGTTCACCCAGGTCCTGGAGACCAACTACCACGCCCGGTTGCAGACAGCCGCCGGTGGAGATGCCACCGCGACCAGCGCCGTGACCGCCTTGACCACCTACACCGCCACGACCAGCCGATTCGCCGACGGGCAGATCCCGGAGTTCAAAGACGAGTCCCAGGCAGAGAAGGACATCAAGGAGGGGCGTACCCCCGAGCCCAACCCCGAGTACCAGAAGAGCATGGAGGCGCGCACCAACGCACACGTGGAGCTGAGCACCTGCATGCCCCACTGGCCCGTCACCTTCTGACGGCCCCGTGGCCGGCGCCCCAGGGCGCCGGCCTGAGCGGGACCCCGGCCGATCACGGGAAGGGGCGCACCACGTCGGAGGTGATGTTGTTCCAACCGTAGGAGACGGTGATGTGGTCGACTCGCGCCGGCCGCCCCATCCAGTCGGTGTGGATCACCTGGTCGCCTCCCAGATAGATGGCCACGTGCGTGACCACGCCGCCGGAGGTGTAGAAGATGAGGTCACCGCGCTGTCGTTGGTTGAACGGCACGTGCATCATCTGCGGGTGGCGGTAGAGCTCCTGGGAGGTGCGGTAGTCGGGCCAGCCGTGCTTGATCACGTTGATCGGCTGCGGGTCGAGCCCCGCCTTGTACAGGGACTGGAGCACCAGTCCCGAGCAGTCGAAGCCCAGGCCGTAAGGGCCGGCCCCGCCCCAGGTGTAGCTGGAGCCGATCTGGTTCCAGGCGTAGCCGATCATCGTCTCGATGCGTTCACCGCGGGTGGCGCTCAGGGACGTGGGGACCTCCTGGTGCTGGTCCACCCACCAGGAGAAGCCCGTGTTGAGCGCGTTCCAGGTCGACTCGTCCACCACCCCGGTCTGGGGCAGACCCGTCCGGCGCTGGAAGTTGCGCACCGCCGAGACGAAGGAGGAGTCGACGCTGGCCAGCTTCGTGGAGTGCCACAGACCCAGGCGCTGCTGGACGATGCGCACTTTGATGCCGTTCATTCCCCAGGTCAGCGTGTTGGTTGACCATCCCAGGGGCGTGATCGAGGAGACCGGCTGCAGGTAGCCCGACGGCGCCTGGTAACCGATCCAGGCCCCTGACGAGGTGAAGGACTGCGAGTTGCCGTTGATGGTGCGCGTCCCGGTCACCATAGCCCCGGTGCTCGGGTCCAGGTAGTACCAGGTGGCCCCGTCCTTGAGCCAGTCCGTGGCCATCGCCCCGCTGGTCGGGTCGAGATAGAACCAGCTGCTGCCCACCCGGAGCCAGCCGGTGGCCATGGCGCCCGAGCTCTGCAGGTAGAACCAGTGACCGCCCGTGGACAGCCAGCCGGTGGTCATGATGCCGGTGGTGGGGTTGAGATAGAACCAGCTGCCGGCATTCTGGACCCAGCCGTGGGCGCGCGCACCGCCGGGGTGGTAGAAGCGCCAGCCGTCGGCGTGCTGGAGCCAGCCGGTGACCATGGCTCCATTGCCGTTGAGGAAGTAGGTGGAGCCGCCAACGACGAGTTCGCCGGTGGCCATGATGCCGGTGGTGGGATCGAGGTAGAACCAGCTGCCTGCGTCCTGAATCCACCCGGTCGATCGGACCCCGGATGCCGCCAGGTGGTACCAGGACTGCCCGTCCTTCCACCAGCCGGTCAGCATGTTCCCGTCGTCGTCGAAGCGGTAGACCTCGCCGTTGATCCGTGCCCAGCGCGACCGGGCGAGGCTGCCGTCCTTGCCCCGCCACTGCCACTTCTGGCCGACGGCGACCCAGCTGCCCGTGCCGGTGAGATCCGCGATACCGTCGCTTGGAGCGGCGGGGGGCTCCTGCTCGGGCTGAGGGGCGGCCGCTCGGTCCTCGGCGCCGGCTCGGTCCTTCGCCTCGGGGGAGGCCGCCTCGGACGGCTCAGTAGAAGACTCGTCACGAGGCGCCTCCGGGGGAGCGGCGTCGGGATCGGCGTCGGCGGCCGCAGGGGGCTGGGGCGTAGCCGTTTCCTGCGCTGCGGGAGACTCTGCGGCCCATGCGGGTGGCGAGGTGATTGTCGGCAGGCCGACGACGGCCGGTCCTGTCAGGGCGATGGGAAGAAGTATCAGGATACTGGTGCGCACCGTTGCGCGATATGAAGTTTTCACAGACAAAGGATACCGCCTGAACAATCGCTGTGCGCTGTTCAGGCGGCTATCGAAGACGGCCGGATGAACCGGCGGCTCCGTTGATTGGACGATCGCTTCGTCGGGTGGCTACTGCCCCTGAGCGGCGTATTTGGCCTCGACCTCTGCCTTGAGCGGGCGCCACCAGGCCTCGTTGTCCCGGTACCAGTCGATGGTGGCCTGCAGGCCGGAGCGGAAGTCGGTGAACTTCGGTGCCCAGCCGAGCTCCTCGACCAGCTTGGAGTTGTCGATGGCGTAGCGCATGTCGTGGCCGGGGCGGTCGGCGACGTGCTCGTAGTCGTCGGGCGCGTAGCCCATGAGCTCCAGGATCAGCTCGACCACCTCCTTGTTGTTCTTCTCGCCGTCGGCTCCGATGAGGTAGGTCTCGCCAATGCGGCCCTTCTCGATGATGTCCCACACGGCGTCGTTGTGGTCCAGGACGTGGATCCAGTCGCGCACGTTCTCACCGGCGCCGTAGAGCTTGGGGCGCACGCCGTCGATGAGGTTCGTGATCTGGCGCGGGATGAATTTCTCGATGTGCTGGTAGGGCCCGTAGTTGTTCGAGCAGTTGGAGATCGTGGCCTCCACGCCGAAGGAGCGCACCCAGGCGCGCACGAGCAGGTCGCTTCCGGCCTTGGACGAGGAGTAGGGGGAGGAGGGGTTGTAGGGCGTCGTCGGCTCGAACTTCGCCGGGTCGTCCAGCTCCAGGTCGCCGTAGACCTCGTCGGTGGAGATGTGGTGGAAGCGCGTCTTGTGGCGGCGCGCCGCCTCCAGGAGGGTGAAGGTGCCCACGAGGTTGGTCTGGATGAAGGGGGAGGGGTCTCGCAGCGAGTTGTCGTTGTGGGACTCGGCTGCGAAGTGGACGACGACGTCGGACTGCGCCACGAGCGGGTCGACGACGTCGGCGTCGGCGATGTCCCCGACGACGAGGTTGACGCGGTCGTCGAGGTCCGCCAGTGAGCCCTTGTTACCGGCGTAGGTGAGCTTGTCCAGGACGGTGACGGTGGCATCGGGGTGGCGCACCAGGGTCTGGTGGACGAAGTTGGCGCCGATGAAGCCGGCGCCTCCGGTGATGAGGACGTGCATAGAACTCGCTCCGATACATGGGAACTGTGGGCGGTGGGCGCCCGTCATGGCCGACGCCATCATGCCACAGGAGTCCACGGGAACCCACGGGCGCCTATGGGACACCGCCGTCCTGCTGCTCGAATCTCCTGGGCTGATGTCGCCTGCGGTGGCGAGACCAGATTGCAATGGTCGAGTGATGACGCGGTAAAGCCTTGATCTCTCAAGAAAAGGTGAGGAGTGGGCGGTAGGCGGGCGGGTTGGCGGGTGGAAATGCGTCCTGTAGACGTCAGATGCATCCCAAAATTATCAGTAAACTATCATTAATCTCTCGGAAACCGCTCAGGAATTAAATTTCGTGCCTCTCGAGGGAGCGGCGTCGTCGGTTCCGATAGTGAGGCCTGATTGACGCCAGTCGGCATCACCTCCAAAAGGACTCCTATGAACGTCCCTCGCGCTCTTGGCCGCATCGCCCCATGCGGCGGCCATCGCCTCAGTGGTCATGTCGGTGGTCGCAGTGCTCGCGCACTCGCGTATCGGGCCGCCGGACTCATCGCCCTGACCCCACTCCTCCTGTCAAGCCTGGCCCCCGTGGCCGGCGCCGTGCCCGGCGCCGGAAACTCCAGTGACCAGACCGACGGACCCGCACCAGTCCAGATCCTCGACCTGACCACCTCCAGCGGACAGGCCACCGAGGTCGCCCAGTCGGGGCTCGACGACGCCCAGACCTCCACGGACTCGGGCTCCGGCGACGGGACAGATGCCGAGACGTCAACGCCGTCGGCTGAGGAAGCCAGTAGTGCGGGCAACGGTTCTTCGGTGCGCCCGGCGCCGGCGAGCGGAACGACCAGTTCCGTGCGCCACGCATTCGTTCAGGCCGCAGGCGCGGCCGACGCGCAGTTCCCCTCGATCCTGCCTGCAGCTACCGACCCGCAGGCGGACGCCGCCCTTTTGACCGATCCGCTTGAGGTCGACCGCTTCCTCGTGGCCGGCTTCACCTGGACCGGCGGCGCCGACCTCCCCGAGGGCGTGCGCATCTACCTGCGCGTGAGGGAGAACGGCACCTGGTCGCCCTGGTACCTCAACGAGGCGGCCGACGCCGGTCGCGACGACCGCACGACCTCCGGCACGGGAGAGTTCATCACCGGCGGGGCCGACGCGATCCAGGCCTCCGTCGTCGGCGGCTCATTGCCCGCCGGGCTCAAACTGGCTCTCGTCCCCTCCCAGCCCCAGGGGGAGGAGGTTCTCGACGCCGACGACCTCAAGACCACCGAGGCCCCGCCAACCCCCGTCATCGAGGACGCCGCCGTGCAACCCCAGGCCGGCCGGTCCGGGGCATTGGAGAGCTCCGCGGAACCGACCGGCCAGTCAACGTCGGCAGTGACGGCGCAGTCGATCACACCCGCGAGCTTCTCGATGGCGGAGACGACCGCCCGGCCTGCGAGCACTGTGCCAGCCGCTGTGCCAGCTGCTCTGCCGGTGACGACGAGTGCCAACGGCCTGCCGGTGCCGGTCACCACGAGAGCCGAGTGGGGCGCCAACGCCTCCTATATGAGCTGGGACCCCGACTACGCGAGCGCCGGCCACGTCGTCGTCCACCACACCGCCGGCACCAACAACTACTCCGCCGGGCAGTCCGCCTCCATCGTGCGGGGCATCTACTACTACCACGCGGTCACCCTGGACTGGGGCGACATCGGCTACAACTTCCTCATCGACAAGTACGGCACCGTCTTCGAAGGACGCTCCGGCTCTGTGGCTGCGCCCGCCGGCAGGATGAGCGTCGGGGCGCACGCCCGTGGCGTCAACACCGGCACCATGGGCCTGTCCATGATGGGCGACTACAGCAGCGTCAGCCCCTCGGACGCCCAGCTGAGCTCGGTGGGCAAGATGGCCGGATGGTTCCTCAGGCGCGCCGGCATCACGGACGCCAACGGCTGGGCGGGCCTGAACGTGTGGACCACCGAGCGCTACCAGGCCGGCTCCACCATCTCGATGCCCCGCATCCTGGGGCACCGCGATGTCGGCTACACCTCCTGCCCCGGAAACGTCGGCTACTCCAAGCTCGGCACCATCCGCACCATTGCCCAGCAGCAGATCAGCGGCTCCGGCGGTTGGAAAGCGGAGTCTGGCGCCTGGTACTACCTGAAGTCCGACGGCGCCAAGGCCACCGGGTGGGTGGCCGACGCCGGGCGCTGGTACTACCTGGACGCATCCAAGGGCGGTGCCATGGCGACCGGTTGGCTCCGCGATGGCAGTAGCTGGTACTACCTCGATGGCTCCAAGGGCGGTGCCATGGCGACCGGCTGGGTCAGTGACGGCGGCTCCTGGTACTACCTGAACTCCGACGGCGCCCTCGCCACCGGATGGGTGGCCGACGCCGGGCGCTGGTACTACCTGGACGCCTCCAAGGGCGGAGCCATGGCGACCGGCTGGGTCAGTGACGGCGGCGTCCTGGTACTACCC
>NZ_JH470354.1:55523-87620 GCF_000239715.1 Actinomyces sp. oral taxon 849 str. F0330
ATGGCGACCGGCTGGGTCAGTGACGGCGGCGTCCTGGTACTACCTGAACTCCGACGGCGCCTCGCCACCGGATGGGTGGCCGACGCCGGGCGCGTGGTACTACCTGGACGCCTCCAAGGGCGGAGCCATGGCGACCGGCTGGGTCAGTGACGGCGGCTCCTGGTACTACCTGAACTCTGACGGCGCCCTCGCCACCGGATGGGTGGCCGACGCCGGGAACTGGTACTACCTGGACGCCTCCAAGGGCGGAGCCATGGTCACCGGCCGCGTCAAGATTGATGGGCGCTGGTCCACCTTCGCCGCCGGGGGCGCCTGGCAGGGCTACGAGGGTCTGCACCCGGTGCTGGCTGAGCCCACCGCGAGCAGGGAGCAGGTCATCGCCACGATGGTCTCTGCCTACAACAGCTCGGGCCACGCCTATCCGTCCGCGGCTCTGTCCAAGGGTGGGGCCGACACGGCTCAGAGCTTCTTCACCACCCTCTACGACGAAGCGGTGGCCGAGGGCGTTAGCCCCGAGCTGCTCTTCGCCCAGGTGATGAAGGAAACCGCCTGGCTCCAGTTCGGAGGCGATGTCGCGATCGGGCAGTTTAACTTTGGCGGGCTGGGAGCCACCGGCGGGGGAGCGGCGGGTGCCTCCTTCTCGAGTGTCCAGATCGGGTTGCGTGCCCAGGTCCAGCACCTGCGGGCCTACGCCGACTCGAGTGCGACGCCCCAGGCGCTCTCCCGTCCGCTGGTCGACCCCCGCTTCACGTACGTGCGCAAGGGATCGGCGGTCTATGTGGAGCACCTGGGTATCCAGGAGAACCCTCAGCGCACCGGCTGGGCTACCGCTCGCAACTACGGCAACGACCTGGCATCCATGATTGACCGGTACTTCGGCTAGACGGGCTGTCCCGACGGCATGGATCCAGCCGTCGATCCAGATGCCGTTCCAGGCGGGGTCGGGCTTCCTCATGGGGAGTTCGGCCCCGCTTTTCCTGCTTTCCAGATCGGTGTGTACGGTGCCGGGCGTGAGAGACTGAACAGTGTTGACTCGAAACACCAGCGTTCATCGTTATACCAGTGCCTACCTAGTTCTGACTTGCTCGCTCTGACCAACTCTGCCGGGGGAGGACCCACGTGACCCGAGGAAACCGAGGAATCATCTACTTCCACTTCGATCCTCACGATCGCGTCCGCGACTACGTCACCCGTGCCCTGGCTTCTCTGCGGCCCCACGCCGACCACATCCTGGTGGTCTCCAACTCGCCCATCGGCGACACTGACCGGGCGCGGCTGGAGGACGCCTGCGACGAGGTCATCGAGCGCCCCAACGAAGGACTCGACGTCGGCGCTTATCGTGCGGGACTGGAGCACCTCGGCTGGGACCGGCTCGCGGACTTCGACGAGATCATCCTGACCAACCACACCTACTACGCCCCCGTGCGACCCTGGGAGGAGGTCCTCGCCCGCGCCGAGGACTGGCGCGACATCTCGTTCTGGGGCATGACCGAGCACGATGTCATGCGCCCCCATCCCTTCCTCGCCAGGCGCGAGCTGCCCCGGCACATCCAGTCCCACTGGATCGCGGTGCGCCGCAGGCTCCTGACGGACCCCGCCTTCCGCGCCTACTGGGAGCAGATGCCGTCGGTCTCCTCTTACCGCGACTCCATCCAGTGGCACGAGTCGCGCTTCACCGGTCATTTCACCGGGCTTGGCCATTCCTACGAGGTTGCCTTTCCCGTGGACCGCTACAGCTCGGATAACCCGGCCATCGAGGAGGCCCCGGCGCTGCTGGCCAACGGCTGCCCGCTGCTCAAACGCCGGGCCTTCTTTCACGATCCGCTCCACCAGGACCGGCAGGCCGTCGTCGGCGGGGACCTGCTGGAGGCCGCCGCACAGGCGGGCTACTGTGAGGATCTCATCCTGTCCGACGTCGTCCACACCGCGGCCGCCCGCGACCTCATCGTCAACGCCGGGCTCACCGAGGTCATCGCCGAGTCCCCCGTCGACACCGACTCCTGGGCGAAGCCGTCGACGCCGGAGCCCTCGGGCTGCGTCGTCGTGTACGTCCCGGCCGGGAGGAAGGGGATCGAGCGCGCCGAGGCGGACCGTCTCCCGGAACGCTTGGCGAGCCTGCCGGTGCACTGGCGGGTCGTGGTCACCTCGCCCACGGAACTGGGTGCGGCGGAGCTGGAGCGAGTCACCGGGCGCGCCCCAGGTAGGGAGGACGGAGCGCGAGCGGTCGCATTCCGCAGGGTCCGCGATCTCGATCCGCGCGGCACCATCGCCTTCCTCACCGAGTGCGACGATCTGTGGGACCCCGGGCGCGACGGCAGTCCGGATGGCGATGCCGACGGTAACAGTGGTGACGACGGCGCTAAAAGCGTCGATCTGGTCCTCGCGATCAACACCGGGCCCCTGTCCAAAACTCCCGGGAGAGCCGACGACGTCGCCCGTCGGCAGATTCTCGATTGCCTGCTCGCCTCGCCCGGCCATATGGCGGGCCTCATCGACCTCTTCGAGCGTCACTCCAGCCTCGGCGTGGTCATGCCCGCTGCCTGCCATATCGGCCGGCCCCATGGCGGACCCCAGTGGGACGGTCTGGACGGTGCCGCCGAGGCCCTGTCCCGCAGGCTCGGCCTGACGGCAGTCCTCGACCCGATGGCCCCGGCGACGCCGGTCGGCGCCATGTTCCTGGCCCGCCCCGAGGCGCTGCGCGTCCTGAGCGAGGGCGCCAAGGAGCTCGTGCATCTGACCGAGCAGGCCGCCACCGATCCCGATCAGTCGGTGGAACGTCTGAAACGCGCCCGGGCCGCTGAGGTGTTCGAGCTACTGACCATCTACGCGGCCATGTCCACCGGCTTCCACCCCCGCGAGGTCCTCACTCCCGCCTGGGCCGGACGGCTCTACGGTTCCCTGGCCCACAAGCAGCGGGCCGTCACCGCGGACCTGCCGGCCTACACCGACGAGCAGGTCAGGTTCCTCCAGGCTCGGTTCGGCCCCGAGGCCGGCCTCGGACCGCGAGTGCGCTCCTACATGGATGCGCGCCACCCGGAGGTGGCCGACGCCCTCAAACCCGCCTACCGCTACGTGACCAGCGGTGCCGCGGATCTGGTGCGTGCCGCAACGACCGCCGGCAGGCGCTTCCGCGACGTCCGTCGTCGTCACGGAGAAGGCTGAAAGAAGTGTCGCCATACCGGGAGGTGCGCCCCCCGCATCTCCCGCCGGCGGGGTCTGTGCGCTCGTGCCGATTCCCTACTTCGTGCCTCCCTACTTCATGCCCGCCGTTTCCCGGCCAAGGGGCTCGCTCTGCGCGGGAGTGGGAAATACGCCGTCACGACCACCGTGGGATGACCGAGGACGGCAAGGCCGTCATTGAGATCCATCCCGTGGCCGACCAGTTCCCGGCCGCGGAGAACGGACCGTTGTCAACGGCAATTTCCTCATGTCCATCTCCGGTAGGACGATGCGATCGTTCCACCACCGCACCTGTTAGTATCCGGAGCCATGGCAAAGACAGTTCTCGTCACTGGAGCCGGCGGCTACATCGGCCGCCACGTCGTCACCGCGTTGCTGGAGCGGGGTCTGGATGTCAAGGCCCTCGACCTGCGGCTCGACGGCGTCGACGACCGGGCGGAGAAGGTCGCCCTGGACCTCTTCTCCGGCGACGCCGACATCTACGACCAGATGGGGCGCCCCGACGTCGTCCTGCACATGGCCTGGCGCGACGGCTTCAAGCACGCCTCCCATGCGCACCTGGACGACCTGGCCAAGCACTTCCACCTCATCGAGAACCTCTACGCCGGCGGACTGCACCAGCTCGCCGTCATGGGCACCATGCACGAGGTCGGTTACTGGGAAGGCGCCATCGACGAGACCGCCCCCTGCCACCCTGCCTCCCTGTACGGCATCGCCAAGAACGCCCTGCGGGAGGCCACCTTCCTGTCCGCCCAGGCGCACGATGCTGTGGCCCAGTGGATCCGTGCCTACTACATCGTCGGCGATGACAAGTTCGGCAATTCGATCTTCTCCAAGCTCCTGGCCGCCGCGGAGGAGGGACGCACCACCTTCCCCTTCACCACCGGCAAGAACCGCTACGACTTCATCTCCGTGGACGACCTGGGCGAGCAGATCGCCGCGATCGTCGACCAGACCGAGGTCAACGGCGTCATCAACGCCTGCACCGGTGAGCCGATGACCCTGGCCGAGCGCGTCGAGGCATACATCCGGGAAAACGACCTGAACATCACCCTGGAGTACGGAGCCTTCCCGGACCGGCCCTACGACTCGCCCGGCGTGTGGGGCGATCCGACGAAGATCCGCCGTATCCTCGCCTCGAGCGCGGGCTGACGTGCCCTGAGGCACCACATTCCTCTGCTTCTTTCTTCTGCCGCGGTGAGCGGCCCGGACCACTGCCCAGAAGGGACATCATGGCAACGCTTGGCGAGGACCCGACGCGACTCGGCATCTTCTTCTTCTTCGATGCCCAGGGCATCGTGGACTCCTACGTGGAGACCCTGCTCGCCGATATGGTGAAAAACCTCTCCGAGCTGGTCATCGTCGTCAACGGTGAGCTGACGGCCAAGAGCTACGCCAAGCTGAGCGTCTTCACCGATAACATCATCCTGCGTGAGAACAAGGGGCTCGACGTCTGGGCCTACAAGACGGGCCTGGACTCCTACGGCTGGAAGAAGCTCGCCGAGTTCGACGAGGTCGTGCTGTTCAACGTCACCATCATGGGGCCGGTCTACCCCTTTGAGGAGATGTTCACCGAGATGGCCGGCCGGAACATCGACTTCTGGGGCATCACCTGGTTCCACGAAGTCTCCTTTGATCCTTTTGGCTACGCCCTCGAGGGTTACCTGCCCCGCCACCTCCAGTCCCACTTCCACGCCTACCGCCGTTCCCTGGTGACCTCCAAGGCCTTCCAGGACTACTGGGACGAGATGCCGGAGATCAACGGCTACGAGCAGTCGGTGGGCATGCACGAGGTCCCCTTCACCCAGCGCTTCGAGCGCCTCGGCTTCACCTCCGACGTCTACGTCAACACCGAGGACATGGAGGGATACACCTTCTGCCCGATCCTCTTCGCCCCGGTCGAGGTCATCCGGGACAAGCGCTGCCCGATCTTCAAACGCCGCTCCTTCTTCCGCCCCTACGACGACGTCCTCAACCAGTCCGTAGGCGAGTCCAGTATCGAGCTCTACGCCTACCTGCGCGACCACACGGACTTCGACACGGACCTCATCTGGGATAACGCCCTGCGCTCGATGAACATGGCGGACCTGGTGAAGAATCTCCAGCTCACCTACGTCCTACCCACGCAGGCGGTCGTCCGCGAGCCCAAGAAACAGAAGATTGCCCTCATCGCGCACCTGTACTACATGGATCTGGTCGAGCCCACGTTGAAGTACATCCGCAATATGCCCGAGGCTATCGACATCTTCCTGAGCACCTCCACCCCGGAGAAGGTGGAGCAGGTCAAGGCTGCCTGCGAGGGGCTGCCCTACAACATTGAGGTGCGCCTCGTGGAGAACCGGGGGCGCGACGTCGGCCCTTTCCTCGTGGCGTGGAAGGACGTCGTCCACAACTACGACGTCGTGTGCTTCACGCACGACAAGAAAGTCACCCAACTCTACCCGTACTCCGTGGGTGACGGATTCGCCTACAAGTGCTTCGAGAACCTGCTTCCTACGCGAGACTTCGTCAAGAACGTCATCGCCACCTTCGACGCCGAGCCGCGTCTGGGCTTCCTGGCTCCCACGCCACCGAACCACGCCGACTACTTCCCGGTCTTCACGTACGGATGGGGCCCCAACTTCGACCGCACCAAGGCGCTCCTGCGCGAACTGGGACTCGATGTTCCTCTTGACCCGGCCAAGGAGCCCATCGCTCCGCTGGGATCCATGTTCTGGTTCCGCCCTCAGGCTCTCAAGCCGCTGTTCGACCACGACTGGCAGTGGGAGGAGTTCCCGCCCGAGCCCTGCCCCATCGACGGCACGATCATGCACGCCATCGAGCGGTCACACGGCTACGTCGCCCAGGGGGCGGGCTACTTCTGCGGCTGGCTCTTCTCCGACTCCTTCGCCCGCATCGAGTTGACGAACCTGTCCTTCTACGTGCGCGACCTGACCTCCGCCGTCGGTGACCGCTTCGGTAGGGGCTCAGAAATGCAGATGGTGGGGATGGTCCGGGACAATCGGACGACTCAGCAGTGGGCCAAGGACAGTGTCAAGGAGCAGGTCAAAGGGGTCAAGAGGCGAGTGGGACCGCGGGTGCCGGCTCCGCTGAAAGGGCCGTTGAAGACTATGTATCGCAAGGCTCGAGGTCTCCTGAGATGAGCGCGGCCGCAGCACCGGTGGCCGCGACGCAGCCGGCCGCACCCGCGAGGAAGAGACCCAGGGTCTTCTACCTGGACCTCATTCGGGCGCTGGCCACCCTGCTCATCGTCCTCACCCACTTCAACTTCCATCTCAAGGATCACGGAGGCGGATACGTCCTGACCTTCCAGCCCTTCGGCATCTACGTGGGTGCCCTGGGCGTCTCCCTGTTCCTCATCATCTCCGGTGCCGCCCTGACCCTCACCTATCGGCGGCCGATCAACCTCAAACGCTTCTACTGGAAACGCTTCCTCAACATCTACCCGATGTTCTGGACCGCCTGGGTGCTGGGGACGCTCTACTACTTCCTCATCTTCAATGGGCGACCGCCCAACGCCGGCCCGTCGAAGTCCTTCATCTTCACACTGCTGGGAGTTGACGGTCTCGTCTCAGCCTTCGGCTGGCCCACGATGTACCTGCTGGGCGAATGGTTCCTCGGATTCATCCTCCTGTACTACGTCGTCTTCCCGCTGCTGCTGTGGGCCATTGACCGATTCCCGGTCATCACCGGCGTCATGATCCTGGCGGCCTACGCCGCCACGGTGCTCATCATGCAGCGCTACTTCCCGGGCTACCCCTCGGCCATGATCCTCACCACCAGGCTTCCCGAGCTGGCCTTCGGCAGCTACTTCGTCCTCTACGTCCGCCGGGTGCACTGGGCCACCGTTATTCCTGCGGCAGCGGTCCTGGCCGTCTCCGCGATGCTCCCCGAGGAGATCCCCGAGGACGTGGGCACCACAATCGTGGGCATCTCGGCCTTCCTCATCCTCGTGGTCGCGGGCCGCTACGTGGCGATCCAGCCCGTACGGGCCTTCGTCAGCCTCATCGCCACGTACTCCTACCCGATCTTCCTCGTCCACCACGTGGTGATCCTGCTGGTCATTCAGAAGGTTAACGTCTACGGCTTCTATCCCATTCAGCGCTACATGCTGCTGGCTGCCGAGTGCGTCATTATCTTCGCCCTGTCAGTGGCGCTGGTGAGGGTCGCTGATATTGTCGTCGCCTTCGTCACCAAGGCCTTCAAGGGCATGAGCTGGCGCCCCGAGGTGTCCGAGGCTGAGCGCTGAGAGCCGCCGGCGGCCGCTGAGAGTGGCGTGCAACCCGTCGGCGTGTCGAAGGCAACGGTATCTGCCGGCACGATCCGCCATGGCAGCGCTGAGAATAGTGGTGAGGTCGCGGTGTGCTCCGTGCGCGCTCCGTTGGCCCGACTCGACTACCTAAGGGAGACCCTCGTGACCCGTACCTGCCTTGTCACAGGTGGTGCCGGATTTATCGGCTGCGCGATCTCGCGCGACCTGGCGAACGCCTTCGACCGCGTCGTGGCCCTGGACAACATGCACCCGCAGATCCACCCGTCCCAGGGGCGTCCCGCCGAGCTCGACGAGCGCGTGGAGCTGCACCGCCTGGACGTGTCGGTGGCGGAGGACTGGGACCATGCTCTGGCCGAGGCCGCTCCTGACGTCATCGTGCACCTGGCCGCCGAGACTGGCACCGGCCAGTCCCTCACCGAGGCCTCCCGTCACGCAAGCGTCAACGTCGTCGGTACCACCCAGATGCTCGACGCCCTCGTGCGCCACGAGATCCGCCCGGACAAGATCGTCCTGGCTTCCTCCCGAGCCGTCTACGGCGAGGGGCAATGGGTCGATCACGAGGGCCGCCCCTCCTACCCTGGTCAGCGCACGCATGCGATGCTTCGGGCCGGGCAGTGGGACTTCAAGGGCCTGACCCCTTCGGTCCAGTCCTCCACCACCGTCAAGGCATCCCCGGCCAACGTCTACGCCGCCACCAAGTTCTGCCAGGAGAACCTCGTGACCTCCTGGTGCGGCTCCTTCGGTGTCACTCCGGTGCTCTACCGGCTCCAGAACGTCTACGGTCCCGGCCAGTCCCTCATCAACCCCTACACCGGCATCGTCTCCCTCTTCGCCCGCCTGGCCAGGTCCGGCAAATCCATCCCGGTCTACGAGGACGGTCAGATCGTGCGCGACTTTGTCTTCATCGATGACGTCGCCTCCGCCATCGTGGCCGGTGTCCTGCACTCACCTGCCGCCGTGCAGCCCTATGACATCGGCCTGGGGGAGCGCACCACCATCATGCAGATCGCCCAGGCGATCGCCGAGCACTACGGCGCCCCTGCCCCGCACGTGACCGGACAGTTCCGCGACGGTGATGTGCGTGCCGCCTGGGCGGACACCACTCGCGCCCGCCAGGCGCTGGACTGGGAGCCCCTGGTCGGTGTCACCGAGGGCATCAATCGTCTGTGCGACTGGATCGACGCCCAGGAGGACGCCTCCGCTGAAACAGCCACGGCCATGTCCACCGACACCGCGACGGAGGTGTGAAACCATGCAGCTCTCCCGACTTCTCCGCTCGGAGGAAGCCCGCCAGACGCTGGACCTCACCCTGCGCCTGACTCAGCGCTCGGTCTCCTCCGAGTTCAAGGGCACGACGCTGGGACGCCTGTGGTCCTTCATCAACCCCCTGGCCACGATCGCTATCTTCGCCCTCATCTTCGGCGTCGTCTTCCGAGGCGGCGTTGTGCCGGGCCGCAACTCCGGCATCGACTCCTTCGCACTGTGGATCGGCATCGGGGTGCTCAGCTGGACCTTCTTCTCCAGCGGCATCATGTCCTCCATGAACGCCCTCGTGGATAACTCGGGGCTGCTCACGAAGGTCTACTTCCCCCGACAGGTACTCATCTACTCCGCGGTCCTGTCGCTGGCCGTGGACTTCGCCTTCGAGCTGGTCGTCCTGACCATCATAGCCATGATCATGGGGGGACCCGGGGTCCTCCTCATGCTTCCGGCGCTGGTCGTCGTCACACTATTGGCGGGTATGTTCGCCGTCGGACTGGGCCTCATCCTGTCCATCGCCACCGTCTACTTCCGGGACCTGGGACACCTGTGGCAGATCTTCAACCAGATCTGGATGTACGCCTCCGGCGTCGTCTTCCCCCTGACCATGGTTAACAACGTTCAGAACGACTTGTTCGACAAGGGCTGGCAGATCAACGGCGGGCCGATCCCGCTCACCACCATCCTGCGCCTCAACCCGGCTGAGACCTTCCTGGAGGCCTTCCGATCTTGCCTGTACGACTTCGCCTTGCCGTCGCTGCCCGTCTCACTGGCTTGCCTGGTGTGGGCGGTCGTCGTGCTCTCGGTGGGCCTGTCCTTCTTCCGCCGGCACTCGGCGAGCATCGTTGAGGAGCTCTGACACTTAAGATGACTGCATCAACCGGATCGTCCGCATCATCACTCACTTCACCGGCGCGGGCCGTCTCAGAAGCATCCTCAACGGCACCCGCTGTACGCATTGAGGATGTCTCCAAGCGCTTCAGGATCTACCACCACCGTAATCAGTCCCTCAAGGGCGCGGTCCTCCAGCGCAGTCGTGGCGTTTATGAGGATTTCTGGGCTTTGAAGGACATCACCTTCGATATCCCGGAGGGCAAGACCTTCGGGCTCATGGGGCACAACGGTTCGGGAAAGTCCACCCTGCTCAAGTGCATCGCCAAGATCCTGGCCCCCAACACCGGTTCCATCACCGCCCGCGGGCGCATGGCCGCCATGCTGGAGGTCGGCTCCGGCTTCCACCCCGAGCTCTCCGGAAGAGAGAACATCTTCCTCAATGGCGCCATCCTGGGGATGAGCCGAAAGGAGATCGAGGCCAAGTTCGACGACATCGTCGACTTCTCCGGGGTCGGCGAGTTCATCGACCAACCGGTGAAGAACTACTCCTCGGGCATGTACGTGCGCCTGGGCTTCTCCGTGTCCATCCATGTCGAGCCGGAGATCCTCCTAGTCGACGAGGTCCTGGCCGTGGGCGACATGGAGTTCCAAGAACGCTGCATGGACAAGTTCGCCGAGTTCCGGGAGGGCGGTCGCACGGTCGTCGTCGTCTCCCACGGGTTGGAGCAGATGCGCACCTTCTGCGACGAGGTCGCCTGGCTCGACCACGGCAGGCTCAAGGAGGTCGGACCGGCCCCCGTGGTCATCGACAAGTACTCCGACGTCACCCACGGCGCCAAGAAGGTCAAGGACGGCATCGGTACCCGCTTCGGCAGCGGTGAGGCCCAGATCAGCCGCATCGAGCTGCTCGACCGTGCGGGTAGGTCGGTCAGCTCCATGCGCACCGGGGACGAGGCCACCATCCGCCTGCACTACCGCTGTGAGGAGACGATCGAGAAGCCCGTCTTCGGTTGCTCCATCGACACCCGAGAGGGCATCTTCGCCTGGGGCCTGCACGGCCTCGACGACGGTTTCCAGCCCGAGCAGATCGAGCCGGGTGAAGGAACCGTGGACATCTCCATCCCCGCCATGATGCTGCGTCCAGGCGCCTACCTCATCTCCGGGTCCATCCAGCCCTGGCAACTCTCCAGCGTCATCGACGCCTACCAGAAGGCAACTGCCTTCGACATCACCCCGGGGCCGCGCATGGAGTCCGGGGGCCTAGTGGCCCTGGGCGCCCACTACGAGCGCATCACCCCGCCGCGACCCATGGTCAAGGTCACCAAGGAGGACTGAGGTCCGGCGGGGTGGGCCGCTGCTCAGCCCCGCCGAATCTTCTTGACCCCCTGGGCCACGGTGCGGAAAAAGGGCTTGACCGTGGCCTCGAGGTGGTCGATCTTCGCCTTGGTCTCATGGATCTGAAGCAGGACGTGACGGATCGAGCCGTGCAGGTCGCCAATGGTGAAGCGCAGGGAGTGCATGGCCTCATGGAGCTGCGCGATGGACTGGGTCAGGTACGCGTTCTGCTGGTCCAGCTTCTCCTCGTGCAGGCGCAGGCGCTCTTCGAGCCGGTGGTAGTACTCGGCCGAGACGAGCATGAGACCCAGGTTCTCCGGCTCGGCGGGGCGGCCTTTCGAGGCGGAGGCCTTCGCGTCGGCATCATCCAGGGACAGGCGCGTGTAGCGGTCCCGGATGGCGAGATTGTCGATGCGATGGTTGACGGCATCGACGACGACGGAATTGCCCACCGACTCGTCAGTGGAGTCGCGGTGGTGCCAGTGCGCCAGTGGCTCGCCGGTGATGAAGCCGACCGGGGAGGTCGCCAGCAGACGGAGGTTGAAGTCCCAGTCGGCCTGGGTCAGCAGGTTGCCGTCCCAATGGCCGATGCGGTCTGCTACTTCGCGGCGGATGAGTTGGGAAATCGGCGGCACGTAGTTGGCCACCATCGTGTCGATGAGGGTCCAGCTCTCCTTGTCTGCTGCCAGCACTCCCCGGTTGACCTCGCTCAGGCCCTCCTCGGTGACCGTTTCGGAGATCAGGTCGCAGCGCGTCGCCACGGCCCCGTGGCCGGGGTGCTCGTCGAGGTGGGCGACGCAGGCGGCCAGGAATCCGGGTTCCCAGGAGTCGTCGTCGTCATGAATGGCGAAGAACTCGCATGAGGAGACGGCCAGGCCGTCCTCCAGGGCGGCCTCACGCCCATGAGAGGTCTCGTTGGTAACCACCCTGGTGCGCTCCTGCAGCCACTCGGGGGCGCTCTTCAGGGCGCTCTCCACCGGCTCGGTGCTCCCTGCGTCGTTGACGATGACGAGTTCGAGGTCCTGAAAGGACTGCGCCCCGACCGACTGGACTGCTCGTTTGAGCATCAGGGGACGGTTGCGGGTGCGGGTCACCACGGTGACTCTCGGGGCTCGTGCAGCCTTTCCAGCCATCTTCTGGGGTCCTCCTCGATCCGGTGATAGGCACATGACGTGTCTGATGACGCTGCTGAAGGGTTCGGGCCTCCGACAACGTCTCGGTTCCGTAACTCTAGCGGGTGAGGCACGATCGGCGCAGTCGGGCGCCGGCTCAGCAGCGTCTCGATGACTCCGAGCGCCTTGAAGAAGCCCCCGAGCGTCGATGCAGCTCGCGCGGCAGGCGGGCGACTGCCTGGGCGAATCCTGTCATCACCGGGCCGCGTCGCGGACCGCGCAAGCCGCGCACCAGCGTACGGGCCAGTGCCTGAAGCACCACGGGTGCCGGGCTGTGGGCGGCGGCCACCAGAATCCGGTTGCGGGCATTGACCCGGATGAACATCGGGGAGTCGGTGCCCGAGGAGGAGGCGTGCTCGTGGCGCACCACCGCCTCGCGCGCGTAGACGACCCTCCACCCGTGCTCGCGCAGGCGCCAGGAGAGATCCGTATCCTCGTAGTACATGAACAGGTCCTCGCGGAAGCCACCCAGGGCCCGCCACGCCTCGCGCCGGATCGCGCAGGCACCCCCGCACAAGCCGAAGACCTCACTGGGGGAGTGCTCCCGCTCTGCGGGTACCAGCCAGTCGCGGTCGTAGCCGTTGCCGGAGGCGTCCACGAGGTTGCCCGTGGAATTGATCAGGACCTCGCCCTCGCCCCGGGCGGCCGCCTCGTTGCTCACCCGAACCCACCTGCCGGTGCGCGGCGAGACCAGTGCCTCCTGGCCAGGGCCGGCCGGCTTCCAGCGACCGGCCAGCAGGATCCGCGCCGTCGCCGCGGCCGGGGCCGAGTTCGACGTCCTCCGAGGCGATCCCGGCTGAGTGGGCTCCGGGGCGGCCGGCGGATCGCTCAGGGGCGCCAGGATCGCCTCGAGGAAGCCGGGCTCAGCCACCGCGTCGTTGTTGATCAGGACGAGGACGTCTTCGCACATGCCACGGGCTCCGAGATTGACCCCCGCCCCGAATCCCAGGTTCCTACTCGACTGGACCACCGTCAGACCCGCCCGGGTCATGCGTTCGATCGAGTCGTCGCCGGAGGCGTTGTCGACAACGACGAGCGTGTCGCCGCCCCCCAGTTGACCGGTGATCGAGCGGGCCGCCCGGATCGTCAGTTCGGGTCGGCGCCAGTTGACGATGACGACGCGCGCCGAGGGGCGGCGCACGAGCCCCGCGCGGTCGTCACTGCCACCGGGGTCGCTGCGGTCGCCGCGGGCACCGGAGCCGGTGGGGGAATTTTCCGTCACACCGCACCCCCGATGAGGGCGTGGTAGACCTCCGTGTGCGCGGCGGCGCAGGCATTCCAGGTGAAGGTTCGGGCACGCTCGCGGCCCGCCAGGGCCAGCTCATCGTGGGCCGGGCCGACCGCTTCAGCGAGACGGTCCGCGATCTCACGGGGCGAGGCGGGATCGGCCAGCAAACCGACATCCCCGGTCACTTCGGCCATGCAGGTCCCGGAGCTGGTGACCACCGGGGCGCCGTAGGCCATAGCCTCCAGGACCGGCAGACCGAAGCCCTCCCAGATAGAGGGAAAGACGAAGGCCCGCGCGCCGCTGTAAGCGGCCGCCAGCTCGTCGTCGTCGAGCCTGCCGGTGACGTGGACCCGATCGCCCAAGCGGGCCAGCAACTCTCGCTCGGCCGCGTCGTCGCCCCACCCGGCCGGACCGACGAGGACCAGATCGAGGTCGCCGGCGTCGTCATGCTCCTCGGTCAGGATCGCGAAAGCCCGCAGCAGCCTCAGCAGGTTCTTGCGCGGCTCGCGCGTGCCCGTCCACAGGATGTAGTCGCGCCTCAATCCGCGGGCAGTGCGGAAACTCTCGATCTGCTCGTCGGTGACGGTGCGGGTACGCACCCCGTGCGGGATGACGTAGAGGCGGGCGGCGTCGATTCCTGCCGCGATGCAGTCGTCGGCAGTGGCCTGGGAGGGGACGATGATGGCGCTCGCCTCGGCGATGACACGCTCCAGGGAACGACTGAAGTAGGCGTTGCCGCGGGGCGTGAAGTGCTCAGGGGCGCGCAGGAACGCCAGATCGTGCACGGTGACGGCCAACGGCAGTGAGGTGGCGGGCAGGGCCCAAGTGGTGGCGTGGATGAGCTGGGCTCCGGGCAGGATGGACTCAGCCCGCGGCAGTCCCAGACGGTTCCAGGATTCGTACAGGGCGGTGCGCGGTAGGTGGGAATAGCGCATCGGCATCGAGGGCAGACCCACCTCCTGCGGTGAGAGGGCCGCTTGGCGGCGGGCGGCGATCCCGGCCACGGGCACCTGCCTGGTGCGCAGGGCCTTAGCCAGTTCGACGATGTAGGTACCGGAGCCCCCCGGGACAGGCTGCCACAACTGCTCGACGGTCATGCCCACCCGTGGGCCTCGGGGGCGGGTGGGGCGTCGGGGACGGTCGGCATTGGGGTCTGTGGGGTGGGAAACGGGGGAGGAGGAAGGGGCCGGGGAGTGCGCCGGGCGGGAGTGGTCTGCGCTCATGCGCTCAGAGTACGGGGTGGCCGTGCGCGGCGCGGTAGCCTGCCCCCATGAAGGTTCTTCTCGATGCGACGGCGATCCCGGCTGATCTCGGAGGCGTGGGGCGCTATATCGACGACCTCGTCCCCGAGCTCATCGCCTCCGGCGTCAACCTGGCCATGGCCGTCCAACAGCGGGACGTGGCGCACTTCTCCGCCAAGGCGCCCCGCGCCCATCTCTTCCCAGTGCCTGCGTCCATGGAGTCGCGCGGTGCCCGCCTGGCCTGGGAGCAGACGGGGTTGCCAGCCCTCATCCACCGGATCCGTCCCGACGTTCTGCACTCACCCCACTACACCTTCCCAGCCCTGCACCAGGTACCCGTGGTCGTCACCCTGCACGACGCCACCTTCTTCTCCCACCCGCAGGCCCACTCGCCCTTCAAGCAGAAGTTCTTCACCCGCGCCATCCGCCGGGCCGTGCACGGGGCCGACGCGCTCGTCGTCCCCTCCCTAGCCACCCGAGACGAGACCATCACCTATGTCGGCGGCAGCCTCGAGCGATTCCACATCGCCTACCACGGCGTGGACACCTCGGTGTTCCACCCGGTCGACGACGCCGAGAGGGCGCGCGTGGCCGCCACCCTCGGACTAGAGGGGAAGCGCTACATCGGCTTCCTGGGGACCCTGGAGCCCCGCAAGAACGTCCCCAACCTGGTGCGCGCCTGGGCCGACGTCTTCCGCGACTCCGACGACGCCCCGGCCTTGGTCCTGGCCGGCGGCCCCGGCTGGGATGCCGACATCGAACCCGCCCTGGCCCAGGTACCCCCGCATCTGAGCGTCCTGCGGCCCGGCTACCTGCCCCTGGAGGACCTGCCCGGGTTCCTGTCCGGCTGCGAGATCCTGGCCTACCCCTCCATCGGTGAGGGCTTCGGGCTGCCGGTGCTCGAGGCCATGGCTTGCGGGGCGGCCGTGCTCACCACCCGCGAGCTGAGCCTGCCGGAAGTCGGGGGAGACGCCGTGGCCTACTGCGGCTCGGACGCCCAGTCCATCGCCCGCGCCCTGGTGCTCCTGGACGCCGACCCCGAGCGGCGCCGCGCCCTGGGCGCCGCCGCAGCCAAGCGGGCCGACGAATTCACCTGGAGGGCCTCCGCCCAGGCACATATCGAGGCCTACCACGCAGCCATGGCGCGGTAAAGTATTGGGGGTTTTGCCGATCTATATCGGTAAACTCAGTCGTGACGTTGCCGGGCGGTTGCCGCGGCGACGTCGCTGACGATGTCGATTCCCCAGTCGACACAGTGACAGGAAATGATCCGTACATGATCGGATGGAGACGTATGGAAACGTCGCATGTCGAGCAGACACCGGCGGAGGAATCATCAGAGTCCGCTGCTGAAGAGCACTCTGATGTCGACTATGACAAGAATGCAGATGATAACCGGAACCTTCGTGCGAGGCTGTCTGGTCGGATTCTGGCTTTTCCCCAGGTGCAGTGGATAGCGCTGAGTGGGCTGTTCGCGCTCATCTCGGGGGTACTCACTTACCGTTTTATGGAGCGTCACCTGCCGCTGTCCGTCGTCGATGAGTTCCAGTACATCGACGCCGTCAACAAGGCCCAGCGCTGGGACGTGGTCTTCACCGGGGATAAGACGGATCAGTACGCCCGGGTCCTGGCGGCTTGTCGCGGCGTGGGCTACGGCGACCCCAGCAAGCTTATTTTCCAGGGAACCTGCGCACCGTACGTACCCGACTCCGACACCTTCATCTACGGCTACACCTCGGCCGATATCCATTCGCCAGCCTATTTCTTCCTCACCGGGTGGATGTCCTGGCCGCTGCAACGCTTCTTCCACATGGAGCTCATCACGGCCGCCCGGCTTACTGGCGCCGTGTGGCTGTGGCTGGGGATGGTGGCCCTGGCCTGGATGCTGCGTCGACTCGGAGCCCGATGGGGCGTGGCGGTGGCGCTTCCGATAGCCGTCGCCTCCATGCCCGGGTTCCGTCTGACGAACGCCTACGTCACCCCTGACGCCCTCAATCTCCTGGCGGGGACTCTCATCATCGCCTCCATGGTGCTCTACGTGCGGGGGGAGTGGAGTATTTGGCCCTTCATCGGGATATCGATCGTCTTCTCCTTCGTGAAGTTCCAGAACGTGTTCTGCGTGGTGGCGGCGCTGGTGTTCCTCGCCTGGTACACGATCACCGTCCTCGTACGGCGCCGGCTGAGGCGCGATGGTGAAGCGACCGATGGTGAAAGCCGTCTGCGCCTGCCGCGTCTGTGGGAGGCGATCGCATTGGTGGTTCTGCCGCTGGCGGGATCGACGATCTGGATGGTGATCCGCGCTCATACGGTCGCCGCGGTCGTCGACCGGCCGCCGCTGGACCCACCGGCGAACCTCGATGGGCTGACGGTCTTCTCCTCCCTAGACGATGCCTACCAGCTGGTCTTCGCCGGCACCGGGTGGTCAGGGCTGACCTCGCCCTGGTCCATCTTCCCCAATGTACTCGTTGCCCTCCTCATAGCCGGCGCAGTGGCCACCGCCATGTTCGACGTCAAGACGACCGTCATCGAGCGGGCCTTCGCACGCTCGGCGTTGC
Organism: Actinomyces sp. oral taxon 849 str. F0330; assembly: GCF_000239715.1. Taxonomy (NCBI): domain Bacteria; kingdom Bacillati; phylum Actinomycetota; class Actinomycetes; order Actinomycetales; family Actinomycetaceae; genus Actinomyces; species Actinomyces sp. oral taxon 849. The sequence continues at coordinate 72,602 of NZ_JH470354.1, forward strand.
TGTCTTGCACCGCCGTGGGCCCGATGACGATCCTGTTCTTCGCCATCGTCTTCGGCGCCCGCACCGGGGTCCTCAACCGCTACGTCATGGTGCTCATCCCGGTACTCGCGGTACCCCTGTGCGGCCGACTCACCGGGAAGGCGGCTCAGGGACTCCTCATGATCTTCGCCGTTGGTGCCCTTTACTACGCGGCTCACTTCGCCTACATCAACTGAGGCTGTCAGCGCGCTCGTGTAGGCTTCCTCAGACGGACCATAGTGAGACTTCGGCGAGATGACGCCCGGCGGGAAGGAAGAATCGGCCAGTGAACGAGACCACGACTCTGGGGAACGAGGAAACCTCCCTTCCGGGAACTGGGAGCGCAAATGGTGAGCAGTGCAGCCGCGTTCTCGTCACCGGTGCGAATGGCCAGCTGGGGCGCGCACTCATGGCCCTGCTGCCGCAGGCCGGGTTCGCGCCCACCGGCGTCGATCTGCCGGAGGTGGACATCTCGGACACGGCCGCCATGTCCGCCTGGGACTGGTCGAATTACGACGTCGTCATCAACGCCGCCGCCTGGACCAACGTGGACGGCGCCGAGACTCCGGAGGGGCGCCGCCTGTCCTGGCGGGCCAACACGGTCGGACCGGTCAACCTGGCCCGCGCCGCCACTCAGCACGGTCTGACCCTGGTGCACCTGTCCACCGAGTACACCTTCGACGGCGCCACGCCGGTCCACACCGAAGCGGAGACTCCTTCGCCACTGGGTGTCTACGGTCAGTCCAAGGCCGCCGGCGACGCCGCCGTCAGCGTCTGCCCGCGCCACTACCTGGTGCGCACATCCTGGGTGGTGGGTGACGGCAAGAACTTCGTCAAGACGATGCTCTCCCTGGCCGAGCGCGGCATCACCCCAAGCGTCGTGGCCGACCAGACCGGCCGCCTCACCTTCGCCTCCGACCTGGCGGCGGGCATCATCCACCTGCTCTCCTCGGGAGCCGAGTTCGGTACCTACAACCTCTCCGGCGAGGGGCCGATCGTCTCCTGGGCCGACGTCGCCAAGCGGGTCTACGAGCGCGCCGGCCATAACCCCGACGAGGTCACACCTGTCACCACCGCGGAGTATTACTCCGGGCAGGAGGGAATCGCACCGCGTCCCCTGAGCTCAGCTCTGGATCTCGCCAAGATCAAGGCCACGGGCTTCACTCCCGCCGACTCCATGGAGCGGCTCGAGGACTACCTCGGCGAGCTTCTGGAGTAGGTAACTGGCCGGGCCCGGATGTGAATGGGCCGCGGACCGGCCGCGTATAGTTGCCTCAGTCCGTAGGCGTGAGGAGTGTCAGAAGTTTCATGGCCACTGTTCAGCACGATTCCCTGGCGATCATGCCTGCATGGAACGAGGCTGCCATCATCGGCTCCGTCATCGAGGAGGTTCGACGCGTTGCCGGGGACAGGGTCGACGTTCTCGTCGTCTCCGACGGCTCCACCGACGCCACCGCCCAGATCGCGCGTGATGCCGGCGCGGCTGTTCTCGACCTGCCCCTGAACCTCGGGGTTGGGGGAGCGATGCGCGCCGGCTACCTCTATGCCGAGCGTCACGGCTACCGCCGCGCCATTCAGCTCGACGCCGACGGACAGCACGATCCCGCCGAAATCGAGACCCTCTTCGCCGCAGCTGAGGCTGAAGACGCTGACCTGGTCATCGGCGCCCGCTTCGCGGGCAAGGGCGATTACAAGGTGCGAGGCCCCCGCCAGTGGGCAATGAAGTTCCTGTCGGTCATCCTCTCGCGAGTCTGCGGAACCCGGCTGACAGACACCACCTCCGGCTTCAAACTCGCCAACAGACGCACCATCCGTCTCTTCGCCCACGACTACCCTGCCGAGTACCTCGGTGACACCATCGAGGCCCTGGTCATCGCCAAGCGCTCCGGGCTACGCATCCGGCAGGCTGCCGTCGTCATGCGCCCGCGCGCCGGAGGGACTCCGTCCCACGGCCCGCTCAAGGCCGCGCGGTTCCTCATCAGGGCCTTCCTCGCCCTGGGGGTGTCGCTGAGCCGACCGAGCTCGCAGTTCAAGACGACAGAGCCCAGGGAGGTTCAGGGATGACGAGTACCTACTGGCTGGGAGTCATCTTCGCCTTCATCGTCCTGCTCGGCATCTTCTTCAGGATGCGAAACCAGGGTATGAAGGAGCGCTACGCCACCTGGTGGCTGGTCATCGCGATCGCGGTGGCGGTCATCTCGGTCTTCCCCAGTGTCCTGGAGGGTACGGCCCACCTCGTGGGCGTCAAGGTCCCGCTGAATCTTGCCTTCTTCCTGGCCGGGGTCATCATGCTCCTGCTATCGCTCCGGTTCAGCGTCGACCTGTCGCAGTCTGATGAGGAGCGCCGCCGTCTCGCTGAGGAGATCGCCTTCCTACGAGCAGAGATTGACTCGCTGAAGTCCGAATCCGCTACTCGGCCTGCGGATTCTTCGACCGATTCCGCTTGATCGGGATCGCCGTTAGAACCACGTTCTCTGTGTGGCACAATCGCATGCGGGTTCGTCGGGAGGCCGACGCAACCATGGCTGAGAAACGATAGGAGTGTCAGACCGTGTCTGAAGCGCTGTTGGACGACCCGGAGCTGCTGAGGCGCATCCAGGCTCTGCTTCTGAAGATGCTCAAGGACTTCGACGACACCTGCCGCCGCCTCGACATCCCCTACTCCGTCTACGGCGGCACCATGATCGGGGCGATTCGCCACCAGGGCTTCATCCCCTGGGACGACGACGTCGACGTGCTCATGACTCGCGCCGACTACGAGCGCTTCCTCGCCGAGGCGCCCTCGGTCCTGCCGGATGACTACCAGATCGACAACACCAGGACCCGCCCCGAGTACCCCTTCATGTTCACCAAACTCGGTCTGAAAGGCACCCTCCTGATCCCTGAGTTCGGCAAGGGCTCCGCCTACCGGATGCCGATCTCTCTGGACATCCTGCCCGTGGACAACGTGCCTGACGACGTTCGCGCCTTCCGCAGGATGAGCCGCAAGACCTGGCTGTGGGGCCGTCTCCTCTACCTCCAGGGCACGCCGACCCCTTACCTCATCGGCATCACCGGGGCCAAGCGCATGGCGATCTACACGATCACCTCGGCGATCCACGTCGGTTTGCGCCTCATGCGCGCCACCCCGCGCTCACTCCAGGGGCGCTGGGAGAAGGCCGCGCGCACCTACGAGCACGCCACCACCAAGCGAATGGCCGACTTCTCCATGCGTGACCCGGAGAACTGGGCTGTTACCATGGACGACCTCTACCCTCCCCTCGACCTCCCCTTCGAGAACATCACCGTCCAGGTCGCCCGTAATTATGACGCCATGATGCGCCGCTCCTACGGCGACTACATGGAGCTGCCGCCTCTGGAACAGCGCCGCAACCATAAGCCCTGCGAGATCGACTTCGGCCCCTACGCCGATACTGCTGAGACGAGCACCGAGCCGGCCTCCGGGACTACCGGCGCTGCGGCCGACTGAAGGCCGCAGCGCATGCCTCGCATGGAGGAGACTCAGAACAGTAAGAGGTCGCAGGTCAGCCGCGACTACTTCTGGAACACCGCCGCCTCCGCCATGATGTCGTTGGCGACGGTCATTCTGACGGTAGTTGTCACCCGCTCCGCCGGACTCGCCGCGGGCGGAGTCTTCGGACTGGCCTACCAGGCCGGGCAGCAGTTCCAGCCCCTGGGCGTGTACGAGGTCAGGCCGTACCAGGTCACCGACTTAGAGCATCGCTTCAGCTTCGGTACCTACCTGGCCACCAGGATCGTCACAGTGGGGCTCATGATCCTGGGCATCGTCGGCTACGCGGTGCTCTTCGGTGACGGGCTCGGAGACATGCTGCTCATCATCCTCATCGCCTCCCTTCGCCTCTTCGACGCTTTCGAGGATGTCTACGTCAGCGAGTTTCAGCGGGCGGGCCGTCTCGACATCGGGGGACAGTCCTGGTTCTGGCGCTCGTTGACGACGGCAGCGGTGTTCTCCGGCATGCTCATTGCCACCGGTGAGCTTCTGAGCTCGACGGTCGTCACGCTGGCCGTCTCCCTGGTCGCCACGGTGCTCCTCTACGTGCCTCGGGCGCGCGGTCTCTTCCCGCAGCGGCCCGTGTGGGAATCTCGGCTGATCAAGGAGCTGCTGATCATCTGCCTGCCCCTGTGCCTGGCATCCTTCATCTCCATGTACCTGGCGAGTGCGCCGAGATTCTCCATCAAGCACTATCTCGACTCCACTCAGCAGGGATATTTCACGATCCTGTTCATGCCTGCCATGGCGATCAATCTGCTCTCCATCATGGTCTTCCGCCCCCTGCTCACCTCCATGGCGAGTCTGTGGGTCGGCGCCGACCTGCTCGGTTTCAACCGGCTCATCCGGCGCGGGCTGCTGGTGACCGTCGGGGCGTTCGTCGTCGTTGGAACGGTCACCTTCCTGGCAGGTGCTCCCATACTGGGATTCGTCTACGGCACGGATATCTCCATGTTCCGCGCCGAGCTCATGGTTCTGGTCCTCGGCGGAGCCATGAATGCCGCCAGCGTCGTCCTCTACTACGCCCTGACCACGATGCGGCTTCAGAAGCTCGTCTTCGTGGGATACGCCCTTGCGGCCGTGGCGATGACGCTGATGTTCGTCCTCCTCGTCCCCTCACAAGGCCTCCTGGGCGTCTCCATCGCCTATACCTGTGGAATGAGCGTCCTGGCTCTCCTCTTCGCCCTGTTCCAGCAGCGCGCCGTCGCAACACATAGCGGCGAAGGACACTCGTGACCGAGAGGTGACGGTGGAACGGCTCCGATAGGCTGGCGCGCATGCCATTGCCCCGTTCAGCCGGTTTGTTTGCTCCTCGTGACCTCGGGTCCCGCGACAACGCCCTCAACCTTCTCCGGCTGGTGCTGGCCTTCCTGGTCTTCTACTCCCATGCGGACATCCTCGCCGGAACCGGAGACGGGTACGAGGTGGCCGGACAGCATCTCGGCAGCTGGGGCGTCGTCGGCTTCTTCGCCATCTCCGGCTTCCTCATTACGGGCTCGCGCATGCGCGCCGACGCCGGTCCCTACCTCATCAACCGGGTCACTCGTATCTTCCCCGGCTTCTTGTTCTCCCTCGTCTTCGTCGCCTTCGTCATGGCGCCGGCCGCCCATGTCATCGAGAAGGGAACGATTGATGGCTTCTTCGGTGCGAGTCCCACGCCCGGAAGCTACGTCTACTCCAACATCCTGCTGCACATCTCCACCTACAACATCGGCACGACGCTGGCCTCCGTGCCCTATCCCGGGGCTTGGAACGGATCCCTGTGGAGCCTCTACTACGAGTTCTGGTGCTACATCATTATCGGCGTCTTCCTGTCCTGGAAGTTCATCCGTTCCCACGTGTGGCCCACGGCGCTGCTGTTCCTGGTCAGTGTCGCCATGCACGCCGGAATCAACCGGATCGGCCCCTACGTGGACGGCAACAGTGAATTCGCCCTGCTGATCTTCATGCTGCCCTACTTCCTGGGCGGAGCACTCATGTACCAGTTGCGCGAGCGCATCCCCATGAGGCCGTGGACCGCGCTCGCCTCGACGTCCGGGGCCGTGGCACTCATCCTGGCGCTACCGAGCTTCGGCGCCCAGCTGGCCTCGCCGCTCATCGCCTACGTCGTCCTGTGGCTCGGTGCGGTCCTGCCCTCGCCGGAGATCATCAAAGTCCACGACATCTCCTACGGCGTCTACATCTACCACTTCCCGGTTCTCCAGCTACTCATTCTGCTGGGGATGCACCGCCATGGCCTGCCCCTCCTGCTGCTGGTGGCCGGTCTCGTCACCATCATCCTGTCGGTGGCCAGCTGGCTCGGCATCGAGCGCGCTGCCATGCGCTGGTCCCGGGGGCGCCGCCCCTGGGGCGACCTGCGCCAGCAGGCCCGCTGAACTCATGCCCTGCTCGGCGATGGAGGGGTCAACGCGCCAGGATGTGAGTGGTCAGGGTGCGTACCGCCGTCGAGTCCTGACGGCGCAGCGCCGTCGGCAACAGCGACAGGGCGTGAGCCCGTGAGATCGTGTGCCGCTTCGCGGCGCGTGCGGCCCGGTGCCAGCCGTTGCGCCGCATGATGCGGGCGGCCAGGGCGAAGTAGGTGCGCTCGCCGGCGAACCGGCGCCCATCGAACAGTGACGTCGAGGAGGCGGACTCCTCATGGCGCCGGTAGGAGAAGCACATGTGCGGATCGAGTAGGAGGCAGCCGCCGGCCGCAATGATGTCGATGACCAGGGCCAGGTCCTGGATGATGGGGAAGCCGGGGCGGAAGGGTGTCGAGACGAGCGCCTCACGGCGGAAGGTCAGCGAGGGCCAGTAGAGCCAGTCCGCCTTGAGCAGGGAGGCGGCCAGCTCCTCGCCACTGAGCAGGAGGGGCTGGCGTGTGCGCGGCATGACGACGCGTTTGATCGAGTCGGTCAGTGTGCTCACGGCGCGCCCTTGGGAATCGATGATCTGGACCCCGGGCTGAAGGATGTCCGCCTGCGGGAACTTCTCATGAAGAGTCAGCACCCGTGCCACGTAGTCGGGCTGCATGATGTCGTCACAGCCCAGGAGCATCGCCAGGTCCGCCGAGGCCATCTCGATGCAGCGCTCGTAGTTCGCGGTGATACCGAGGTTCTCCTCGTTGCGGATGTAGGTGACCTGTGGGTGGCCCAGGCGCTCGAAGTACTCGGGCACCTCAGGATCCGGGTAGCAGTCATCGACGACGGTCAACCGCCAGCGCTCATCGGTCTGGCGCAGGACGGCCTCAACCGTCTCGTACAGGTACCGGGGCTCGCCCCAGAACGGGAGCATGATGTCGAGCATGAGTCTCCTGGTCACTGATGGTCGCCGACCGCACGTATTCGCGATGAGTCAGCAGTCTAGCCAGGCTGGACATGGGCCGCCTGGACGTACGGTGTGAATCATCCGACTGGCTCCGGTCTTTCCTCAGGGTGCGGGCTGGTCAGTCTGCGCCGCCAGCGAAGACTGCCGGGACCGCCTCCTCCCCGCCTTCGTACCAGGACAGCAGGGCGTCGACGTAGTCGGTGACGTGGCGGTAGTAGGTGAAGATGTCCTGACCGGCGTCGTCGCCCTCGGCCTCCTTGGCCAGCGCCCACACGTACCAGCACCAGCCCGCGAAGACCACGTAGGACCAGAAGTGGCGGCGCTCCAGAGTGGTGGGGGTGCGATCGAAGTAGTAGCCGATCGCCTCGTCGGCGCGCTCAACGCTCATCTGCGTACACACCACCAAGGTCCCGAAATCGCTGGCGACGTCGGACATGCCAGCGTACTCCCAGTCGATGAGATCGATGTGGCCGTCGGCGGCCACCAGGAAGTTCGGTGGGTAGAAATCGTTGTGACTGGGCGTCCGCTCGAAACCATCGGCGTCGGCGGCGACCTTGAGTCGCATCACCTTGGCGCGCAGCTCCACGTAGTCGGGGACGTCGATGGGATGGTGGCGCTCGACCAGCTGCTCGTAGCGCAGGGCCTCCCGGATGTAGTCGAAGTCCCGCTCGAGCGTCTTGCCGGAGGTGTGCAGCCTGCGGGCCATGCGCATGGCCCGCCTGAGCTCGTCGACATTGGCGGTCTCGAGGTTGCGGGCCTCTGGCACGAACCGGGAGATCTTCCACCCCTTGACGTCGTCGTCGGCCACGAAGGTCGTGTCCAGGCCGAGCTCGCAGGCCAGGCGCAGGCCGGCCGCCTCGGCATGACGGTCGACGATCTCCTCGGTGCCGATGCCGGGATGGCGGTAGACGTACTCCTCGCCGTCCACGGCGAAATGGCATGACAGGTTGGTCAGCCCCTGCTTGAGGGGGTAGAAGCCCGAGATGTCCGTCTTGCGGCAGCCCAGGGCCTCGGAGATGTGGTCGAAGACCTCGGAGTCCACGTTCTCGATGAACTTGGGATCGAAGGAGCGGATCTCGTCGACCGAGTCGAACTCGTTGATCATGCCCTCGGGGTAGCGGCGCATGACCATGTCGAGCTCCTTGACGTGCTCGATGTAGATCGCCTCCCATAGCTTGGGCGCCGTTTCGGGCAGGTGGTAGACCGTTTCCAGGATGCGCCGGAAGGTGGCGGAGAAGACCCGGTCGAAGTAGACGTGCCCGAGCATAATCCAGGCGTCAGCGCCCCCGACCTCGATGTCTGTGATCCGCTCGCCCGGGCCTGTGGTGATGCACCACTCCTCGGTGGGGCCCTCGATGTACTGGGCCGAGTAGTAGGCCTTGTAGACGTGGGACTCGAAGGGGTTGTCCGTGAAGTAGTCGTCCGAGGAGCAGATGAAGGTGTTGGCCAGGATGTCGCGCACCAGCCACAGGGAGCCGTTGTTGTTGCGCGAGACGTAGTCGTCGTTGACGACGATCTTCACGCCGAACTGCTCGGCCAGGTAGAAGAAGTACTCCTTCTTGTAGCCCACGACGATCGTCACGTCCTTGATGCCGGCCTCGTGCAGTTGGCGGATCTGCCGTTCGACCAGGACCTCGTCGCGCACGCGCAGCATGCCCTTGGGGCGCTCGTAGGAAATCGGGGCGAAGCGCTGGGACAGCCCCGCAGCCATGATGACGGCGTTGTTCACCCGGTAGGGCTCCAGGGCGGCTCGGCCCGCCTCGGTCAGGTGGCGCTCCAGGATGTAACCGGCCGCCTCGCACTCGCGGACGACGGCGTTGACCCGCCCCAGGGACATGCTTGTGGATTCCTGGATCCGGCGTTGGGTGAGGGCGTCATCGGCCCGCAGAAGGGCGTAGAGCACATCGAACTGCGACTGCGACAGGGTGCCTGCCATCGCCTCCACCATCCGTTCAGTAAAGCGGCAGAATCTACGTTGTTCGAAGATAGCATGTCGAGGGCGAGAACTGAACTGCCGAGGTGGGCTCGGAGGAGCGTGCAGAGGTGACGAGAGACGCTCCGTGGGTGGGATGGCGCCGGTTCGTGCCGCCCCACCCACGGGCGCGAGAGTTGCGGGCGATCAGATGCGCCGTCTCAGGCCTGTTTGTGCTCCAGCAGGCCCAGGAGGTAAGCCCCGTAGCCGGACTTCACCAGGGGCTCGGCGCGCTGGCGCAGGCCTTCGTCGTCGATGAAGCCCATGTGCCAGGCGACCTCCTCGGGGGCGCCGATGTTGAGACCCTGTCGGTGCTGGACGGTGCGGATGAAGCCGGTGGCGTCGGCCAGCGAGTCGAAGGTTCCAGTGTCGAGCCAGGCGGTGCCGCGGGGGAGGACCTCGACGGTGAGCCTGCCGGCCTCCAGGTAGGTGCGGTTGACGTCGGTGATCTCGTACTCGCCGCGGGCGGAGGGCTTGAGGTTCCTCGCGATCTCGACGACGTCGTTGTCATAGAAGTACAGGCCGGGCACGGCGTAGGTGGAGCGGGGGTGGGCGGGCTTCTCCTCGATGGAGATGGCCTTGAAGTCCTCATCGAACTCGACGACGCCGTAGGCCGTGGGGTCGGCGACCTGGTAGGCGTAGACGACGCCGCCGTCGGGGCTGGTGTGACGGCGCAGCTGGGTGCCCATGCCGGGACCGTAGAAGATGTTGTCGCCCAGGACCAAGGCGGCGCTGTCGTCGCCGATGAAGTCGGCGCCCAGGACGAAGGCCTGGGCAAGGCCGTTGGGCTCCTGCTGGACGGTGTAGGACAGGTTGACGCCGAGCCGGCTGCCGTCGCCCAGGAGGCGGTGGAAGGCGGGGGCGTCGTGGGGGGTGGTGATGATGAGAACGTCCCGGATCCCGGCGAGCATGAGGGTGCTCAGCGGGTAGTAGATCATCGGCTTGTCGTAGACGGGCACCAGCTGCTTGGAGGTCCCCAGGGTGATCGGATTGAGTCGCGTGCCGGAGCCTCCGGCCAGAATGATTCCTCGCATGCTCCAAGCATGACCTATGCGAGCCCCGAATGGCGCCTGGAGCGGGTGATTCGGGGGTGCTCGTGCGTGGTGCGCGGCACTTTCGGCTCGTGAGGTTCCGTCTCCGAGGTGCCTGCAGGGCGGCGCCGATAGACTTCCCGGCGGAGCATCGCCGGTGAGGCGACGCCGAGATCGACGATTACGTACGCAGAAGGAGCTATCCATGGGGCAGATCGAGCTGGGTAAGCCGCTCGCCGTCGAGGCCACGCCGATTCCGGGGTTCTTGCGCATCGACCTGACCGTTCACGGGGACAACCGCGGCTGGTTCAAGGAGAACTGGCAGCGCGAGAAGATGCTAGCTCTGGGGCTGCCCGACTTCGGGCCGGTCCAGAACAACATCTCCTTCAACAACGAGGTGGGAGTGACCCGTGGCATCCACGCCGAGCCCTGGGACAAGTTCGTCTCGGTGGCCACCGGCCGCGTTTTCGGCGCCTGGGTGGACCTGCGCGAGGGGCCGTCCTTCGGGGCCGTGTACACCTGCGAGATCGACCCGTCGGTGGCCGTGTTCGTGCCCCGGGGCGTGGGCAACGCCTACCAGACGCTGGAGCCGGGCACCGCCTACACCTACCTGGTCAACGACCACTGGTCCGCTGAGGCCCGGTACACCTTCCTCAACTTGGCCGATGAGACGGCGAACGTCCCCTGGCCGATCCCGTTGACCGAGGCGATCCTGTCCGACAAGGACCGGGCCCACCCGCGCCTGGCCGACGTCACCCCCTTCCCGTCTCCCGCGGCGGGCAGCTAGGACAGGTCCGAGATAAGCCCGAGTACTGATCCCGACGGCGCCGCGAGCCCCACGAGGCTCGCGGCGCCGTCGTCTGCCGTCGTCCTCAGCGGCGGGGCCGACCCGGCTCCGCCTCATTGGACATCCTGTGGTCTGGGGCGGTCAGCCGCGTTGCTCTCCAGGAGAACGTGCCGAAGCTGTAACTTCAACGAGTATCCGACGAGTAAAGGACGACGAATGAAGAACGATGCGGCGTTGCGGTCAATAAGTAGCCCTGATCGATAAAATAAGCATTACCATCCTACCTGGAAACTGGATTCGTCGAGTCCTTCTCCAGGGTCCGCTCAAGTTCTGGTCCGGTGTGTGCGGCGGCCCTCTAGGCGCCCTCCCCGGCGCTCCTGTCGTCAGTCGCCTGGTTGCGATGGTCCTCAGTCAAGGAGAAGTCCCAGGGTATGCCGCTGCGTACGCAGGCGAGTTCCAGTGCCGGTACGGTGAGGCGCTATGAAACGACTTGAGCCCGCCCGCCAGCAGTACGCCTGGGGGTCGACCGCCGCCATTCCCGCGCTCCTGGGTGTGGCCGATGACGGCGCCCCCTGGGCCGAGGCCTGGTACGGATCCCATCCGGCCGGACCGGCCCGGGTCGCCGGCGGAGATGTCCTGTCCACCCTCATCGAGGCAGAGCCAGAGCGCCTCCTGGGCGAGGACATCATCTGGCGCTTCGGGCGCCGGTTACCGTTCCTCCTCAAGCTCATCGCCCCCGAGCAGCCGCTGTCCCTCCAGGTTCACCCCAGCCAGGCCCAGGCGGCCGAGGGCTACGCCCTGGAGGAAGAGGCGGGCATCGCCCTGGACCACCCCTCCCGCAACTACAAGGACACCAACCACAAGCCGGAGATGGTCCTGGCCCTTACCCGTTTCCAGGCGGTTGCCGGATTCCGCGCTCCGCGTCGGGCCGTCGAGGTCCTCGCCGGCCTGGACAGCGTCCTGGCCCGGCGGATGCGCCGTACCCTGCGCCTGAATCCCACCCGGTACGGCATCCGGCAGGTCTTCTCCGACGTCGTCTCTGCCTCCACCCGCCCGACTCCCGAGGAGATCAGTGATCTGGTCGCCGAGATCGCGGCCCGCTTCGAGGCCGGGACCTCTCCCTCCCTGCGCGTGGACTCCAACGTCCTGAAGATGGCGGTCACCTTCCCCGGCGACCCCGGCATCGCTGCCGCACTCCTGCTCAACCCCGTCACCCTCCAGCCCGGGGAGGCACTGTTCGTACCCGCGGGCAGCGTCCACGCCTACATCTCCGGTCTCGGGGTCGAGGTCATGGCCTCCTCGGACAACGTGCTGCGCGCCGGACTGACGGCCAAGCACATCGACGTCCCGGAGATGTTGGCCTGCGTCGATTATGTGGCAGCGCCCCCGGTGCGTCCGGCCCCCGAATACCTCTCGCGCGCCACCCGCGCTTACTACGCGCCGGTGGACGATTTCGAGCTCATGGTCACCACCGTGGTGGCCGCCGACGGCCGTCTGCCGGTTCCCGGGCGGGGACCGCGCATCCTGCTGGCCGTCGAAGGGGCCATGACGCTGGTGACTCAGGTCGACGCGCAGACACTTGCCCAGGGTGAGGCCGTGTTCGTCGGCGCCGACGAGCACCGCCTGTCCGTCGAGGGGGAGGGGACACTCGTTCAGGCCGATGTCCCCTGACGGCGGGGCTCAGTCGACCTGCGCCCCGGCGATGCCCTCCTGACGGATTGCAGCCGCAACGACGTCGTCGCCTGCCTCGGGGGTGAGGACAACCGCCGTGCGTCCGGTGTACCAGGCAGCCAGAATCTCCTGGAGTGCCTGGGCAGTCCCGGGGGTGCGGACCAGGACGGCGCGTGAACCTCCCGGGCCGGTACTGCCGGCGGCTTCGACCCGAGCGACCAAGTCGGCGCGCGTCAGGGTGACGGGTTGTGCCCCGTCCCGGCAGCCGGCCGCAGTGAGGTCGGTGAGACAGGGATGATCGGTGCCGACATCGACCGGCGCGAAGTGGTCGGGGTAGGACATGAGATCGGCGGCGCCGTCGAGTACGAGGGCGGGCAGCTCGCCCGACCAGCGCAGCGCTAGGGAGGCGACGGGGACCAAAACCTGCACCTCCGCCCCAGCGCACAGGTCCTCCGGAGCGAATGCCACGCTCAGCTCGGGGACGAGACCGGCGGCATCGATCTCCTCGCCGCTCCCCAGGAGCACGGCCCGTCCCGCCAGCCACGCTCCGCAGGCCCAGGCCGCCGTCCGCCAGTGCGGTGGGAGCCCCAGGTGAACCCCGTCGCCCGGTGCGGATTCCGCTGTGATCAATCCCGCGATCTTGGCCAGCCACATGGACATTACGCGTCCGGTCAACTCGACGCGCTCGTCGTCTCCATAACAATTCAGCCACGGTTTGTCGGCGTCATAGGGGCCGGGGAGCAGTGTCAGCAGAGGGTCTCGCATGCCTCCAGATTGAAGCAGATCTACTGACATTCAGGTTTCTTTACGGTAATGTCCAGCCGGTCGGACGAGTGTGTGTTCGGGGGGTGCCATCCACTGAACCTCCAGGAAAATCGTGTATTTTCCCCTGTCAGGCAGGCCGCGGGCACCTCTCAGGAGATTTGTAGGAAGTCAACATATGGTGTTAGCCAGATGGGGTTATTCCTTGAGATATCAAGGAATGGTGTCGACGGTAACGAGAGGGTGAAGTTTCCCTCCCTGGCTTGACTGGCCTTGTCTCACACGCATGTAATTCTTACTGGCAAGAAGCTCGGATTGAAGGGAGGCCGGCATGTGGAACATCCTCGGCGACGGCCCACTGAAGCACCCGGAGGAGCCTGACGCAGAGGTCCTGTCGCTCCTCTTCGGTGGCGGTGACGACGTCGATGAAGGTCCTCTGGCGTGGCAGGAGCGCGCACTGTGCGCCCAGACGGACCCAGAGGCGTTCTTCCCCGAGAAGGGCGGTTCCACACGCGAGGCCAAGCGAGTCTGTGCGACTTGCGAGGTTCGTGAGGAGTGCCTCGAGTACGCCCTCGCCAACGACGAGCGCTTCGGTATCTGGGGCGGCATGTCGGAGCGCGAACGGCGCAAGCTCAAGCGTCGCGCAGTATGACCCGCACCGGCTCCGCACAGGGAGCCAGTCGGGTAGGAGCCCTGGCCGTCGTCGTGTCGGCCGGGGCGAGCCCGTTCCTGGCGCAGACACTGACCGCGATCGCCTCCCAGACCTGCGCGCCCGACGTCGTCCTCGTCGTCGACGTCGCCTCGCGAGCAAACGGGTTGGGGGATGGGACCCCTATCGAGGAGCTCGTCGAGAGCTCGGGACTCGGCACCGTCACGGCGGTACGCGTCGTACGGGTCAAGGAGGCCAGGAGCTTCGGGGACGCGGTCTCCCGGGGACTGGCTGCCTACGCCGAACTGGTCGCCGCCGGCAACCGCTGGCGCCGCAGTGCGGGGGCCGTCGACGGCGCGGAAGGCTCGGATACCGACGGTGCCTCTGCTACCTCGGGCGGTTCGCGAACATCTGTGCGCGACCTGCTGCTGACCGGTTCCGGTCCCATCACCGGTCCCACGGGCGCGCTCTCGCCGATCACCTCCTACGAGCAGCGGCTCGTGGCTCCGGCCGATGCCTCCCAGGAGGCACCAGAGCATCAGGTGTGGCTCTGGCTGCTCCATGACGACTCCGCGCCCCAGGAGGGCTGTCTCGAGCAGCTTCTCACCGCTGCAACCAACGCCCGCTCCGTGGGGATCGTTGGCCCCAAGCAGGTGGGTTGGGACAATCCGGAGCTGCTTTTGGAGGTCGGACTGCGGGCAACGGCCTCGGCCCGGCGCGCCAACGACATCGTTCCCGGTGAGGTCGACCAGGGCCAGCACGACGACCGCAGCGACGTCCTGGCTGTGGGAACGGCCGGCGCCCTCGTTGACCGCGCAGTGTGGGAAGAGATCGGCGGCATCGCCCCGTGGCTCGGGCCCTTCGGCGACGGCCTGGAGCTCTCCCGCGCGGCGCGCCTGGCCGGATACCGGGTCATCGTCGAGCCCACCGCCGTTATCCGTCACCGGAGGGCCTCCTACCAGGGACTGCGCCGTCCCGCCCACGTCTCCCACTCCTTGCGCCCCCAGGTCCGCACCGACGCCGAGGCCGTCGAGGTCCGGCTCCCCGAGCCCGACCCGGAGCGATCCTTCCGCGCCCGCCGCAGCGCACAGCTCACCAACTGGGCGGCCTTCTCCTCCCGCCCCATCGGCCTGCTGCTGATCTGGTTCGTCGTCCTCGGGGCGATGCGGGCTGTATGGCGGCTTGCCTCCAAGGCGCCAGCGCTTGCCCGCGACGAACTCGGTGCGGCCCTGGCAGTGGCCGGCCGTGGTCGACGGATCAAGGCGGCCAGGCGCCGACTCGCCAGGCACACCAAGGTGCCCGTTTCCGCGCT
>NZ_JH470354.1:87877-111154 GCF_000239715.1 Actinomyces sp. oral taxon 849 str. F0330
CTGAGCGCCTATGGCCTGGCCCGGCTGCTGCCCACCCGTTCCATCATCGGCGGCGCGCTCCCGCTGTTCGGCGGCTGGCGGCAGATGTGGGACGCCGCCTGGACCACCTGGATCGCCACCGGAGACGGCTACCCGGGCGGCGTCACCCCGCTGCTGGCCATTCTGGCCGGGCCGGCTGCACTGGGCCGGCTCATCGGTTTGGACACCGGCTCCTTCGTCAGCGGCCTGGTGCTTCTGGCCGTACCGCTCGCCGCCCTGGGAGCCTGGTTCGCTGCCGGCACCATGACCCGGAAGGTGGTCCTGCGGGCCTGGGCCGCGCTCGTGTGGGCGCTGACCCCCGGTCTGCTGCTCGCCCTGGGGCAGGGGCGCCTTGGCGCCCTCCTGGTCCATCTGGTCCTTCCTTGGGCGCTGCTGGCGCTGACGCGCGCCGTGGGCGCCGACCGCCGCGACCTCGTCCTGTCCGGGCTCGTGGGGGCGCACCTGCTCACCGACGAGGAGCGGGCCGAGCTCGATCGCTTCTCCACCGAGAAGATCTCCGACCTGGCTCACCTCGACCAGGAGGCGCAGGCCGCGGTGAGTCTCGACGCCGAGCAGGAGGGCGCCGACGAGCTCGAGGAGACGGGGCAGAGCTCTGGCGAGGAGTCGCGCGCCCGGGATGACGCCTCGGTCGGAGCGGATACCGACTCGAGTATCAAGGGCGTCAGGGGCTCCGATGGCATCGAGGACGGCCCCGGTCATGACCGTGGTCGGGAGGACGAGAAGGTCGGGCCGGCGGCGTCGGCCCTGGCGACGGCCCGAGAGGTCATCGAGTCGCTCAACGCCCCCGACCCGGCCGCACCCGAGGCCGAGGTCGACCTGCCCCGGGCCGAGAAGTACGGCTACGGGTCGGCCACAGCCGCCGCCGTCGCCGGCCTGCTGCTGAGCGTCGTCGTCGCGGCCGTCCCTGCCACCGCGGCCGTGTTGATTGTCATCGTCCTCTTGCTGTCCGTGACGACGCGTCGTGGCTTCAAGCTCGTCCTCACCCTGGCCCCCATGGTGGTCACTGCAGCCCCGGCCTGGTGGAGCGCGTGGCGGATGGGGCAGAGGGACGGCTGGGCCGAGGGCGTCCGGCTGCTGCTGACCGACATCGGCCTGCCGGTCTCCGTACCGACTCCGAGCAGCCTCGACCTGCTGGCCGGTTCGCCGGTGGCCATGGGCGCTGTCGTTCCTTCCGGGGCGCTGAGCGTTCTGGTCCGGGTGCTGCTCCTGCTCGTCCCGGTCCTCGGCATCGTTGGCCTGTTCGTCTCCCGGCGCCCCCGGGTGGCCCGCATCGCCATTCTCATGGCCCTGGGCGGTCTGGTCCTGGCAGGGCTTTCGCTGCGCACGCCCACCGGGCTGGGCAGTGATGTTGCCGGAGACGGCCTGGCCCCCGTGAACGGGTGGGCCGGAGCCGGAACCTCCCTGGCACTGAGCGGCTTCCTTGCTGCGGCCCTGCCGGCCGGCGAGGCGATCTGGGGCATGATCGGTCGACGCGCCGCCGACGGCCGTAGGGCCCTGGCGCGCGGGAACCGGAAGGACACCGAGGCCGAGTCGTCCAAGTCGTCTGAGTCGTCCGCTCCTTCTGCAGGTGCCGGCTCGAGCTCGGGGTCAGGTGGTTCGCGCCGGCTCAAGACGGCCTTCGCGGTTGCCGCCTGCCTTCTCCTGCTCGCCCCGGTGATGGTCGGCGCTATCTGGGCCCATCAGGCTCACCGCGGCAACAACCCGCAGGTCATGGCGCTGCGCTCTACCACTCAGCAGGTCCCACTCATCGCAGAGCAGTTCCAGGGATCGGGCACGGCAGGCCGGGTCCTCAAGCTCACCTCCACCCCTGAGGGGCTCAAGGCCACCATCTGGCGCGGGCCCGGCACCCAGGTCAGCGACGTCCTGCCCGGCGCGGTCAACGCCGAGGCGCGCAGCCGCGCCGCAAGCGCCCTGAACGACCCTCGGCTCAAGCCCGAAACCGGCCAGATATCGGTCTTCACAATCCCCTCCCCGGACCCTGCCCTCGTCCTGGAGGACCCGGCCGACGCCGAACTCGCCCAGCTCGTCACCCGCGCCACCGCCGGCCAGGACAAGGAGGTCGCCGATGCCCTAGCGGCCCACGGCATCGCCGTTGTCCTGCTCACCGACAAAGACGGCGACGCCGTCACTGCCGAGGCCCGCGTGGGCCTGACCTCCACACCCGGCCTCGAGCAGCTCGCCCAGACGGCCTCGGGCAACTCCTGGCGCGTCACGTCATCGGCGCACCCGGACTCGGCCCGCCTGAGCCTTCTCGACACAGGCGGAGCGGCCACCCCGGTGGCCTCCACCGGCGCCGGCTCGGGGACCCGTGCGCGGATCCCCGCCGGTTCGGGTAACCGTACCCTCGTCATGGTGGAACGGGCCGACGCCGGTTGGACCGCCACCCTCAACGGCCGCCGCCTCGAGCCCACCACCGTCCCCGATCAGGACGGCGGCTGGAAGCAGGGCTTCGCCGTCGGTCCCGACGCCGGAGAGCTGGTGGTGACCCACACCCGCCGGTCCACCGCCACACTGACCTACACGATCTGGACCGTGTGGGCCTTGAGCCTGGTTGCGGCGCTGCCCCTGCGACGCGGAAAGGAAATGGCCTCATGACTCAGCCCCGCGACGACGACTCCGCCCCCCGGAAGGACCGGGTCGAGTCGCAGCCCTCGGAGCATGAGGAGACGGGCCCTGTCACGGACCGGGCCGGTGCTGAGGACACTGCTGTAGGCGAGGCCGGTGCGGGGCCCCTCACCGACCCCGACGTCGAGAGGGGCGGGGAGGCCTCAGACGAGGCCAAGGAGCCGGATGGTGAGCAAGGCGGCGGTCGGGACGGCGACGCCGACAGGCAGGACTCCGCCGAGGCGGATGATGGCGACGAACCGGCCGAGTCGGCAGAATCAGCAGAGTCAGCTGACACGGCCGGTGCCGACGACATCGGCGGTTCCGCCACGGACGCCTCAGGGCGCGCACGGCCCGGCGCCTCCCCCAAAAAGCGCCGAACCGGCTCCAGGCGGCACCGCCGCAGCGCGTGGCAGTCGATCGCCCGCGGGATCGGCATCCTGACCTCGGTCGCGCTCGCCGGCGCCGTTGGAGGAGTCACCTGGTGGGGGCACGCCGCCCCGACCACGCCGACTCCGCAGCTGGAGGCCCTCAGCCTGGCCGAGCCCGGAGCCGCAACCACCTACGTGTGCCCCCATGCACCCTCCAATACGCTGCGGGGCACCGACGTCGGCGCCGTGGAGTCGACCACCACCATCATTCCTGCTGACGGGGCCGGGGCGATCCAGTCCGCCGACTACGCGGGCTCGGCCATCCCCGCCGACGCCACCACCGCGTTGAGCACCGCCGATGGCGGGATCCTCACCCTCGTCCCTGCCGACGGCCAGGTGGCCAACGCCGTCGGATCCGTGACCACTCTGACCCAAAGCGGCGACCTGCGGGGGCTCACCGCCGCTCCCTGCACCCAGCCATCGGCCATGTCCTGGATCGTGGGCGGCTCCATAGCGGCCGGTTCATCGGCCGAGTTGCGCCTGACCAATCCCGGCGCCACCCCGGCCACCGCGAAAGTCAGCCTCTACGGCTCCATCGGTCGACTCAGCCTGCCCAGCAACGGTGAGATCACCGTCCCCGCGGGCGGCTCCTCCTCGCTGACCCTGGAGACGAAGGGCAGCCAGGATCCGCGCATCGCCGTGTCCATCGAGGCCGACGGCGGTTCCGTGGTACCCACCCTCGTCACCGAATCCCTCGACGGAGAGACCCCCGCCGGCACCGACGTCATCACCCCGGGAGCCGCCCCGGCCACCGACCTCGTGGTCCCCGGCGTGGAGATCGTCGAGCCCGCCTCCCAGGGGGAGGTGCCCGACGCCACGACCGGCGCCGACTCCTCAGACACCCCGGCCGTGCGCATCGTCAACCCCGGACAGGCCCCGGCGACCGTGTCGGTGACCATGCTCGGCAAGGACGGGGCCCGTCCCCTGGCGGGGGCGCAGTCGGTGGCCATTGACGCCGGCTCCGTCTTCGACATCTCGCTGGCCGGCGTGCCCGCAGGCGTCTACGGAGTCCAGGTCACCTCGAATACCCCTGTGGGAGCCGCCGTTCGCCTGGTGCGCAGCGCAGGCGAGTATCCGGAGCGCTCCCAGGCCCTCATCCACGACCAGGCCTGGGCGCAGGCCGCCCTGCCTGGTGCCGCCGACTCCGGTCTCCTGGCGGTGCCGCGTGCGTCCTCCCTGACCTCCGCGGTCACCGTGGCCAACAGCGGTGCCGCCACCTCCGTCACCCTGTCCTCCGTCGACGGCTCCTGGAGCCAGGACGTCGCCGTCGCCAAGGGCAGTGCCGTCGTCGTCGAGGTGCCGACAGAGGTCGCGACTGTTCGCCTGAGCGCGGCCGGGCAGGAGAGTGCCTCGGGAATCTCGCGCACGCCGAGCGGCCTGGCCGCCGCCACGATCGTGACGGCACAGGCCGGGGGAGATCTGACCGGGACTCTCATCTCCACGGTGCCCGCCCAGCCCGACGCCTCCGTCCGGGCCCAGCGCAGCATCCTGCTGGGATGACTCTCCCCTCTCTGACGGGACTTCCCACGCCGAGCCGGGTATGTTGATGCTTCACGTAGTCCTACGTTTTTCTGCCCGGCAGTGTAAAAGTAGTCCGGCTCGAGGCCGGTTCATATCCCGGAATCCGGGTCGATCTCCTCAGGGCGTCGGCCCAGCATGAGGGCCACCTGCTCGACGACGACACGGTGCACCAGGTCGACCAGGTCCGCCTCGTCCGCGGCCCGGGAGGCCACCGGTCGCCGGTAGATGACGACCCGCGCCGGCAGCCCTGCGCGCGGCTCGGCGGTGAAACCGCGCCCCAACACAACGGAGCGCTCCCATGGCGCCGGGTCCGAGGGGGGCACCTCCTCGACCGCGAACTGGATCCGGTTCACGGACGGCCAGCGCCTGGCCAGGCTCTGGGCCGAGTCCACGACGAGCTCGTCAAAGCGCTCAGCCCGGGTGCGCCAGGCCGGCAGGTGCGGCGGTAGCAGCGGGCCGCGCAGCCCCCGGCCGTGACGATCACGGCGCCCGGCCGGGCGCCGTCCCGATGCGACGGCGGATCGCGGCGGAATCCGCCCGGGTGAGAAGGGGAACAGGTCGGTCACGTCTGCCAGCCTAGGCTCCTTGTAGATGACCGCCGGGCAGCGGCACGGTAACCTGCGGGCGTGAGAAGAGTCCGACACTGCCGCAAGCCCGGCTGCGAGCGCCCTGCCGTGGCCACCCTGACTTCCGTCTATGCGGACTCCACCATCGTGCTGGGGCCACTAGCCACCGAGGCCCAGCCCGAGGCCTACGACCTGTGCGAGAAGCACGTCTCCTCCTTCACCGCCCCCCGCGGCTGGCAGATCATCCGCCTGGCCACCGAGTTCGAGCCGGCACCACCCAGCGAGGACGATCTCCTGGCCCTGGCCGACGCCGTTCGTGAGGCCTCCCGGGCCCCGCGCCCCGTCGCCTCGCCTGCCGAGCACCGGCCCCGGCCCGGCGGGATCATGCCTGCCTCCCTGACAGCCCCGTTGCCGCCCCCGCAGGAGGTCGCCGAGGACGAGATTCTGCGGCGCGGTCACCTTCGAGTCCTGCGCGGTCAGAAGGACGATGCATGAGCCTGCGCATAGACCGCTTAAGGCCCGAGCCGCAGCGGCCGACACCCTGCCCGGCACTGAGCCCGTCCCTGCGAACCTCTCTGCGCTGCCCGCTGAGCGGGCAAGAGCTCATCGACGGCGTCGACGATGATGGCAGCCCGGTCCTCATCTCCCAGGCCGTGGATCTTGCCTACCCGGTGCGCGACGGGGTCCCGATCCTCCTGGTCCATGAGGCGAAGCGCACCTCGGTGCCCCGGGGCTGAGACGCGCCTCGCCCGGCCCGTGAACCGCGGCTCCGGCAGGACCCCTCAGCGCCGTCGGGCCTCCCGGCCGACCTCGTAAGGCGGACGCGCCATGTCTCGGCGCACCTCCTCCTCCAGGCGTCGGTCCCGGGTCGCCAGTACCAGCTCGCGGTTGCGCCGCTCGGTGAGTACCGCGGCGAGGAACCGCTCGGGGTGCGTCCCCGCAGGAGGCGGGGGAGAGACGTATGCCTGTACCTGGGATGCCAGGTCGAGACCCAGGTGGGACCGGGGCCCGGCATCCATGCTGGACGCCCGTTGCAGGAAGGTCCGTGCTGTCAGACTCAGACCTCCGGGCAGAGCACGCAGGTCGGTGCCCGCCGCCCAGCCTGCCAGCTCGGGGGGCATGAGCAGGGGCGGAACCATGGAGGAGCGATGCCGGTCGCGCACCACGTAGGTGCCCGCCAACATGTCGCCGAGCCGTTTTCCTCGCTTGGAGACGACGGAGGTGCACACGGCCGGCACGGCCGAGGCCAGCCAGATCTCGACCACGGCGAGCAGAGTTCGCACCAGGCAGTGGCGCAGTCTGACGGTGCCGCCGTCGTCGCGCACCACCCGGGTCCCGGTCACCATGCGGCCCAGGCTCCTGCCCCTGCTGAGCAGCTCGGTGAGCAAGGGAATGACGACTATCCAGGCCAGGATCACCAGGGAGATGATCGCTCTGATGAAAGCGAGGTTGTCACCAAACTCCGACCTTTCGTTGATCGTCAGGATCATCACCACGAACAGGGATATCGCCCCGCCCACGGAATAAGCCGTGTAGTCGATGAGCCCGGACAAGATACGACTGACGACCGTCGCGGGAACGACCTCCAGTGCGACGGCCTCACCGGTGACCATGAGCTCGCGCTCGATCATCCGCTCGGAGGATGTGGACGACTCGTTCACCATGACAAACTCCTTGCGTGGATCTTGATGCCTTCGCCGCAGCGCACCGTGACCAGTGGGAACGCCTCGACGTGCTCGTATCGCGCCGGCATCTCAGCGGCGGCGAGGCCGACGAGCTCGTGACCCTCTACCGCACCTGCGCCCGCCACCTGTCGCGGGTGCGCTCGGCTGCACCGGATCCGCAGCTCATCGCCGAACTGTCCACCCGGGTGGCGACGGCCCGCGGCCGCCTGACCGGAACCCGGGAGGTGAGGACCCACGCGGTGCGTCGATTCGTGCTTCGGGCTCTGCCGGCGGCCCTTTACCGTATCCGTTGGTGGACCTGCGGGGTCATGGTCGCCGAGATCGCACTGGCTCTGGTGGTGGGGATGTGGACCCTGCACAGCCCGGAGGCCATGGCCGCTCTGGGCAGCCCCGAGGAGTTGGACAAGTACGCCCATGAGGCGTTCGAGTCCTACTACTCCACCTACTCCGCCCCCGACTTCGCGGCCCAGGTGTGGACCAACAATGCCCGTATCGCGGCGATCTGCGTGGCCGGCGGAGTCACGGGGATCCTGCCGCTCTACCTGCTCTACAGCAACGCCATGGCCCTGGGGCAGGCAGGGGCGATTATGACCGACCACGACATGCTCGGCGTGTTCCTGTCGCTCATCTCGCCTCACGGGCTGCTGGAGCTGACCTGCATCTTCATCGCGGGAGCGGCCGGCCTCAAGCTGTTCTGGACCCTGCTGGTTCCCGGTCCCCGCAGTCGCTCCACCGCCCTGGCTGCGGAGGGGCGTGCCCTCATCACGGTGGCCGTGGGCCTGACCGCGGCCCTGGCCCTGGCCGGCTTCATCGAGGCCTTCGTGACCCCGGCCCCCATCGCCTGGCCGGTCAAGATCACCATCGGAACCGGCGCGCTGGCGCTGCTGTGGGCGTACACGCTCGTCCTGGGGCGCTCCGCCGTCGCCGCGGGAGTCACGGGAGATCTCGAGGAGAAGGAGGCCGGCTACGTCCAGCCCGAGGCCGCCTGACCGGGTCTCCGCAGAGACGGGTCCCGGGTGCGCTGATCCTGTGTGGGCGACGGGTCCGTTGGCGCGGCCCGCAACGCCATGACGGTTCGGTATCACAGTCGCCCCGCCGCCTTGAGGTCCAGGTAGCAGTCGGCCAACGCCGGAGCGAGACTCTGGTCGGGCGCCTCGACGACCTCCACGCCGCCGCGGCGCAGGCGGCGGCGCACGGCGTCCAGCTCCACCAGATCCTTCTCCGCCGACGCCGCCACGTACACGGAGTCCGTGTTGTCACGCGCAGCCCGCAGCTCCTCCAACTCGGGGTCCAGCGCCGAGGCAAGGACGACCGTGTGGTCGCGAGCCAGCGTCGTCAACGTTCGGATCATCGCCGCGTCCCCTCCACTGCCGTCCAGTGCGGAGATGACGACCACCAGAGCCCGCTGCGAGAGCACCGTTCGTACCCGGGAGGCCAGCAGTGTCCAGTCGAGCTCGGTCAGACGCGGCTCGACGTCGGTCAGGTGCTCGGCCAGCTCCGTCATGAGTACAGGCCCGGAACTGCCTCGCACCTGGGCCCGGACGGCGTCGTCGAGGGCCAGGACATCGACCCGGTCGCCGGCGCGGGAGGCTAGCGCGGCCAGCAGCAGGGTGGCCTCGATCTGGGCGTCGAGCCGGGGGGCGTCGCCCAGTCGGGCCGCCGACAGCCGACCCGAGTCGATAACGATGAGAACGCGTCGGTCGCGCTCCGGGCGCCAGGTGCGCACCAGGACTTCGCCGCGGCGGGCGGTGGATCGCCAGTCGATGGAGCGCACGTCGTCCCCGACGACGTACTCGCGCAGGGAGTCGAACTCGGTTCCCTCACCGCGCACCATGACCGCACTGCGCCCATCCATCTCCCGCAGCCGGGCCAGGCGCGAGTGCAGGTGGTGGCGCGACCGGAAGGCCGGCAGCACCCGGAGGCAGGCCGGTACATTCAGGGAGGCCTGACGCCCCGCGATTCCTAGGGGGCCGGCGACCCTGACGGTCAGCGGTCCCGCCTCACGGTCGCCCCGGCGTCGGGGCGTGAGTACCGTGGAATGGCGACGGCGCTGACCTGGCGGGATGGTCATCCCCCCGCGCTCGTGGTCCGCCCCCGCGCTGGGGGGCCAGGCGTCACGCAGCAGGAGTCGGGTGGTGCGCCGGCCGGTGTTGGTGACTGTCAAGGTCGAGGTGATCGACTCGCCCAGCCGAATTCCGTGGCCCACTGAGCGCGAGGCCCGCAACAGGCGGGGCGAGGGTGCGCAGGCGACGTCGATCACGATCAGGACCAGGACGACACCGGCCCAGGCCAGCACTGTTGCCGGGCGCGGTGCGATGATGGCCAGGGCGATCCCCGGAAGCAGCGCCCACACGGCGCGCATCGTCAGGAACATGCCACTCCTGTCGTGAGTTGGTCGGGTGATCGATTCGGTACGCTCTGCGCCGATGCCTCAGCGCGGCACCGGAACGGTTCTCAGCACTGACTCGATGACGGACTGGGGGGTGATGCCCTCCATCTCGGCCTCGGCGCGCAGTTGGATGCGATGGCGCAGGGCGGGCAGGGCCAGGGCCTTGATGTCGTCGGGGGTGACGAAGGACCGGCCGGCGAGCCATGCCCAGGCCCGTGACGCCGCCAGAAGCGCGGTGGCCCCTCGCGGCGAAACCCCCAGGGCCACCGACGGCATCGAGCGGGTGGAGCGCACGAGGTCGACAGCGTAGGCCAGTACCTCCGGGGTGACGCCTACGGTGCTCACCTGGGCGCGGGCAAGGGCCAGGTCCTCGGCTCCGGCCACTGCCCGGAGACCCGCCGACTCCAGGTTGCGCGGATCGAAGCCCGAGGCGTGGCGGGAGAGCACCTCGATCTCCTGAGCCCGCTCGGGAAGGGGCAGCACCAGTTTGAGCAGGAAGCGGTCCAGTTGAGCCTCTGGCAGCGGGTAGGTCCCCTCGTACTCCACCGGGTTCTGGGTGGCGATCACCATGAACGGATCCGACAGGGCCCGGGGCTCGCCGTCGACGGACACCTGGCGCTCCTCCATGGCCTCCAGCAATGCCGACTGCGTCTTGGGTGGGGTGCGGTTGATCTCGTCTGCTAGAAGCAGGTTGGTGAAGACCGGTCCGGCTCGGAAGGAGAACCGGGCGCTGCGGGAGTCGTAGATGAGGGAACCGGTGACGTCACCGGGCATGAGGTCAGGGGTGAACTGGATGCGCTTGGTCTCCACGTCCAGTGCGGTGGCCAGCGACCGCACCAGGAGAGTCTTGGCCACTCCGGGGACCCCCTCGAGCAGAACGTGTCCGCCGGCGAGCAGGGCGATGACCAGGCCGGTCACCGCGGCCTCCTGGCCGACGACGGCCTTGCCCACCTCACTGCGCACGGCCACCAACCGTTTGCGCGGGTCGGCGCCGGCATCGGGCTTGGGCATGCTCTGGGCACCGGGTGCCTCCGGGGCGCCCGGCGCCGGTCGGTCGGATTGCGGGTGAGGGGCGCTAGTGCCCGCGTCGCCCGTGGTGCCCAGGTCGCGGGTGGGGTCGGTGCTGTCCGTGCTCATGCGGAGTGAACCTCTCTCTCGAGTTGGTCAAGCTGAACTGCCAGGGTTGCCAGGGCCTTGTCATTGGTCGGCGGCGGACCGTAGAGAAGAGAGTCCACCATGACGGGGTCGACGCCCGAGGCCTGGGCGACGGCGGCGATCACGTCGCGACGCAAGGTCCCGGGAGCCAGCCCCAAGGCGATGCCCAGACGCAGCGCCGTGCCCGAGCGCAGGGCCTCGGCCGCTCGAGGACGATCCGAGCCCCGGCGGTAGAGATGGCCGCGCGCGAACGTGGTTTCGGTGGAGCGCACGACGACGGGCAGCTCCTCACTCAGGAGGCTGCCGAAGCGACGTCCTTGAACGACGGCCAGAGTGCCCGCTATCACGACGAGCTGGAAGATGAGGACCGGCAGCCAGGTGGGCGTGGACGAGGAGTTCCATATGGAGGGGGACTCGAGGCGCTGTCCGTCCAGCCACAGGAGGCGGTCGTGATGGCCGAGCGCGCGCACGGCCAGGGCAGCGTGGCCCTCCTGGGCCAGGTGCGCATTGGTAGCCGGTCCGGGGTCGGCCAGGACGCGTAGTGCGGCTCCGCTGGGCAGGGTATCGGTGGCATAGGCGTAACGGTCCTCTCCCACCGGGAAACAGCCGACGGCGTCGTCGTCGCCCTGCAGCGACACCGAGGCATGCGATCCCGCCAGGCTCCGGGCGGCCTGGGCGTCCGCGTCTCCGCACTGCGGCTCCAGGATGGTGGAGCCGGGGGACGCCGCGCCCTTGCTGGTCATATCCGTCAGCCCCTTCAGGGTATCGCTGCCGCCTCTGACGCCGACGATGACGACATCGCCGCCCGCCTGGGCCAGGGCCTTCCTCTCGGCGAGGCTGAGACGGTCGGCGTTGACCACGGCGATGGTCGCCCCGTTTCTGCTCGCCTCCACCGCCTTGGAGACGCTGTCCGCCTTGCTCACGGAGATCCCCTCGTGGCGCAGCAGCTCCGCGACGGCCATCGTTCCCAACTTCTCGGGATTGTCGATGGCCAGCGGAGTCTTTGAGGTCACGGGCCTGGTCCACAGGGTGACAAGGACGGGGATGAGCATGATGGCAAGGGCGATGACGACCGGACGCCACCGGCTCCATCGCTGAGACCAGTGCGAGTTCGTCACCTGGTCGGAGACCGCCTCCGTCTGGGAGGTGCTCGGAGCAGACTGCGGGGATTGCTGAACGGGAGCACTCATGCGGGTGCCCCTGGGAGCGCTGAGAGGTGGTCGATGGCGGTCCTCTCATGGTGAGCGGGCGGCGTCACCTCGGCCACCTGGGCGGCCAGCACGCGCATCTGCTGGTCCTGGGCTGGGGTGGAGACCACCCGGCCGTAGAGAACGGCGTCAAACAGGTGCGCCGCCTCGTACAGAGGAGCCACGACCCGGTGCTCGCCAAGGGCCTGGTTGGTGAGTGCGGCCGCCTCTATCGCCGTCATCCCGGGGTACTCGTCGACGATCCCGCGTTCGTCGAGGGAGCGGATGATGGCCCGGAAACGCTCGACGACGGCGGTGGCGAAGTCGGCCCGCTCGGCGGCCTCGTCCGCCGCCCGGGTCAGGGCGTCGGCGTCGCGGTCGTCAATGAGCACTGACAGCGACGGCGTCGTCACCCGGCGCTCCGAGGAGATCCTGGTGAGCAGGAGGATCAGCAGCGCGATGACGACGGCGCCGACGACGATCACGATCGCCGTCGAGACCCAGGAAGGAACCCCGGGGACCATGCTGCCGGTGTTGAAATGCTCCTTGATCCACTCCCAGAACCGATCCCACAGGTCGGGGCTGTCGCGGTAGATCGGGCGGGAGAGCTCCTTGTTCGCGGCCTGCCGGGCCTCATCGGCGTCGGGAGTTGCAGGGGCCTTGGCGGCGAGTGCGCCAGCGGTGCAGGCCACCCCGGCGGCGTGACTGAGGAAGCCGGAGGAGCCGGCGGGGCTTACGGAGGGAATGACGCGTATCACGGGCGGGTCACACTCCGGCGGCGCGCCGGAGCTCAACGTCCAGACCCTCTGAGCGCATCCGCAAGTCGGTGTACATCAGAGCGACCACGGAGGCGTCGAAGGGCATGATCGCGGCCTGGATGAGGCTGTTCACCAGAATCGATATCGTCATGATCGCGATCATCGTGTTCGGTGCCGCGAGCATGATCCCGTTGGTGATGGAGCTCAGCGCGAAGGAGGCGGCCTGGCTGGCGACACCGATGATGATTATTGAGAGCAGCCGGATGCCGACGACTCGCCAGAAATATCCTCGCGTCAGTGCCCAGGAGCGGGAGATCCCCTCGAAGACGCCGATGTTCTCCAGGATCAGCGCCGCCGGTGCCAGGCTCAGCTTGCACGTCAGGGCGAAGACCGCCAGCCCCAGCACGAGGGCCAGTACCAGGATAAGCAGGATGGTGAGGAGAACCGTTCCGACAGAATCCTCATCGACGCCGTTGGCGATGAAACCACCCAGGATCCCCCAGATGATGACGGCTGCGATTGCGAGGAAGGCCAACGTGACGACGCTGACGATGATCTGGATCATGATCGTCTGACCGATGAGAGCGCCCACACGCGGCTTGGTGCGCTGCCACACGTCGCTCAAGGAGGCCTTGCGACCCAGGATGGTGCGCGAGACGGTGACGATGAGCAGACCGGTGAGGATCGAGGTGGCGAACACGGTCAGCACGCTGGTCAGGCCGGCCTGAACGAACAGGCCCACCAACGATGACCAGAGCTTGTCCAGATCCAGATCGTCCTCACTGAACTGGTCGGGGGACGTGGTCAGGCCCGGCAGGTTGAGCCGGGAGAGGAAGAAGGCGAAACCGGCTGCGGAGAGGAGTCCCACGATGCTCATCACCACCAGGGAAGGGACGAACATCGCCTTGGGGTTGGCACGCAGCGACTCGAAGGCGCCACCGAGGATCTCCCCGATGGACAGCGGCCGCAGCGGAATGATTGACGGCTTGGGGGCCAGAACCGACGCGTAGCCGCCGTAACCCGGATACCCGGCGGCGCCGGGATTCCCGGGAGCGCCAGGACCCCCAGGACCTCCGGGACCCCCAGGACCTCCGGGACCCCCAGGTGCGCCGGGGTAGGGGCCGTATCCGGCACCGCCTCCGGGAGGACCTCCGGGGGCGTTGGGCGGATAGCCGGGGGCAGAACCGGGCTGACCCACGGGCGGCGTCTGGTAATCGCCGTAGCCGGAATATCCCTGCGATGGATAGGGCGAGGTGCCTGCGGACGCTCCGGAGTCGGGGGCCTGCCACCCGTCCTGGTCGCCTCCGACGAAGCCGCCGCCGGAGGCGGCGGCACCCCCGCGGTTCGGCTCGCCGCTCGGGTTGAGGTCGTCGGGATGGGAGTCAGTGCTCATAAGTCCATGCTGTCATGCCCACCCCTTTGAGCGCCCTCCCCCTGGAGGAGGAAATCGTGGAGAGAGCCGAGCGGACCCTCGGAAACGGGCTCGCAGGCGGCCATCGAAGATTACGGTTTGGCCGCAATAATTCCGGCTCCTGTGTGCGGTGATGCCGCTTTTTCCCGTAACTGAAGGGATTCTCTTAAAAACCTGAGGGAAGTGTGAATGTCGTCTCGATGTCCTAGATGTCCCTTGGCTCCCGGGGCGCATGCCAAGATACGGGCTATGAGCACGCGCATTCTGGTCGTCGACGACGATGCATCCCTGGCCGAGATGATCGGCATCATGTTGGAGTCGGAGAGCTACACGCCCACCCTTTGTCATGACGGGGCTAAAGCCCTGGACGCCTTCCACGAGGTGACCCCCGATCTCGTCCTCCTCGACCTCATGCTCCCGGGGCTCGACGGCGTCGAGATCTGCCGGCTCATCCGCTCCGAGTCCGACGTGCCGATCATCATGCTGACCGCACGGACCGATACCCAGGATGTCGTCGCCGGTCTCGAGGCCGGGGCGGACGATTACGTCACCAAGCCCTTCAAGTCCAAGGAGCTGCTGGCCCGCGTCTCCACCCGTCTGCGCCGCACCAACCCGGGTGCGGCCGAGCATGTGCGCGCCGGGGATCTCGACATCGACGTCGCCGGTCACCAGGTCAAGCGCGGTGAATCGGTCATCGCCCTGACGCCGCTGGAGTTCGAGCTGCTGGTGACCCTGGCCCGCTCGCCCTGGAAGGTCTTCACCCGCGAGGAGCTGCTCAGCCAGGTATGGGGCTATCAGCACCCGGCCGACACCCGTCTGGTCAATGTCCACGTCCAGCGCCTGCGGGCCAAGATCGAGAAGGACCCCGAGCGCCCCTCGATCGTGGTGACGGTGCGCGGTGTCGGCTACAGGGTCGGCGAATCCTCGTGAGCGACGGCGCATCGGGCGCCCTACAATGAACCCGATGCGTAATTCAGTGGGCACGTCGATGGGATCATCGGTGGGCACTGCGGAGGACCGGGTCGTTCGGCGACTGCCCCTGCCGGGGCTGCTGCGCCGCAGCCTCGAGGTACGCATGGTGTGTACCGCCACCGTCATCGGCCTGCTCCTCATCGTCCTGCTGCTGACATTCGTCACCGACCGGATCCGATCGGAGGTGTTCGCCGACCGGCGAGACGTCATCCTCGCCGACGCCGCGCTGCGCGCCAGCGTCGCCCAGTCCGAGTTCGACTCGACCACCGCCGTGACCGTCGACGAGGTCTCCGCCACCGCGGAGCAGCAGGTCAACGGCGCCAAGGACTCGATCTCCTCCTCTGGCGGCGTGGGGGTCCTCATGCTGCGCAACCAGGAGGAGACCTCCACGACCGTGGTCAACGATCTGGAGACGGACACCCGCCTGCGCTCCCTCATCACTGACGAGATGACCAAGGCCCTCGACGAGGGCGGGGCCCGCTCGCAGTACTGGCAGTCGGTGGCCGTCCCCAATGACGAGGGCGGCACGGACCCGGGTCTCATCGTCGGTACCCGGGTGAGTCTGCCCCTGGCCGGGGAATACGACCTCTTCCTCGTCTACAGCCTGGCCAGCGAGCAGCGCATTGTCTCCCTGGCCTCGCGCAATATCACCATCGGGGGACTGGGCTTTCTGGCCATCCTCATCGTGGTGGTGTGGGCCTTCACCCGGTGGGTGCTCAGCCCCGTGCGGCACACCGCTCGGGCGGCCGAGCGCCTGGCCTCGGGGCTGCTGGCCGAGCGCCTGAGCATCGAGGGCGAGGACGAGATATCCACCCTGGCCAGATCCTTCAACCATATGGCGACCTCGCTGGAGGACCAGATCGAACGCCTGGAGTCGCTGTCCAAGGTGCAGCGCCTCTTCGTCTCCGACGTCTCCCATGAGCTGCGCACCCCGTTGGCCTCCATCCGCCTGGCCACCGAGCAGATCCAGGACGCGCGCGAGGAGATCTCCGATCCCTTCGCCCTGCGCAGCATCCAGGTGCTGTCCAGCTCGGTGGACCGCTTCGAGACCATGCTCACCGACCTGCTGGATATCTCCCGCATCGACTCCGGTAACGTCAAGCTCCGTCTGGAGGAGGTCGACCTCGCCCAGGTGGTCGACACCGTCGTCGAGACCACCCAGTTCCACTTTGACGCCACCGGGACCGAGCTGCGCCTCCACCTGCCCGAGGAGCCGGCCACCGCCGAGGTCGATGTCACCAGGGTCGAGCGCATCATCCGCAACCTCGTGGTCAACGCGCTTGAGCACGGCGAGGGCAAACCGCTGGACGTCGCCGTCGCCGTGGACGACGACGCGGTGGCGGTGCGCGTGCGCGACCACGGAATCGGGATGAGCCCTGACGTCGTCGCCAAGGTCTTCGACCGCTTCTACCGCGCCGACCCTTCGCGCAAGCGCAGCCTGGGAGGCACCGGCCTGGGGCTGTCCATCGCCATGGAGGACGCCCGCCTGCACGGTGGACGCCTGTCGGCCTGGGGATGGCCGGCCGATGGCGCCTCCTTCCTTCTGGTCCTGCCCCGCACCCAGGGGGCCGACGGCGGCCCGGGCAGGTTGGCCGGTCCCGGCCCTCTCGAGCTCGTTCCCCAGGACGCGCCGGCGGTGGCCCGCGCTGGGATACCGGCCGACGAGGAGTCGTCCTTCTCCCCGGTCGGTCCGTTGGGGCCCGCACCGGCCACACGCCGGGCGCGCCAGAGCGTCGTTCTGGGCGACATCCCCCTGGCCGGGGAGAGTCACGACGCTGTCACCGAGGACGTCGGGCGCGTCGTCGTCGTCTTGCCGGGGCAGGAGCCGGTCACCCGCACCCCCGAAGAGGCCGATGAGGAGGGCAGGCGCCGATGAACCGTCCCTTGAACCGCTTGAACCGGCAAGGACGCCCGCTGCGCGCCGGGCGCCGGCTGACCCGCCGCGGTGCGCTGGGACTGCTGTCGGCCGCCGCCGCAGGGGTCCTGGGCGGGTGCACGGCGCTGCCGAACTCCAGTGGAGTCACTCGCTCCGGAGTAGCCGCCTCCGACACCGATGCGCTCATCGAAACCGCCCCGGCCGGGCGAGGGCGACTCCGCCGAGGACGTCGTCAATGGCTTCCTGCGCGCCGCCATCGCCGGGTTTTCCGACGACTTCGCCACCGCCAAGCAGTTCCTCACCGAGCGCACCGCCGCCCAGTGGAAGCCGTTGGAGACGGTGAGCGCCTACAGCGGCTCGACCGAGCCGCAGGTCTCGGTGGCGGCCGATGGCGCCTTCACGGTAACCTCCGGGCAGGTGGGGGTCCTGGACTCCCTGGGTGTCTTCACCCCTGCCGAGGAGGGGGCCACCTATGTCGGCGAGTTCTCCCTAGCCACCAACTCCACCGGCCAGTGGCGCATCGTCGGCCTGCCCCACGGGATCCTGCTGCCCTTCTCCCGGCTCATGCAGAACTTCGCGGTCAGTGCGCTGGCCTTCCTGTCTTGGGACCGGGCCAGATTCGTCTCCGAGCTGAGGTGGTACCCGCGCAGCTCGCAGGCCGACTCCCTCCTCTCCGGGCTGCTCGGAGGGCCCTCTGCATGGCTGCACCATGGGGCCATCAGCCTCATCCCGCGCAACGCCGAGCGCGCGAGCAGGGGCGTTGTCGTCGAGGCCGGGACCGCCACCGTCCACCTGAGCGCGGACTCCGACCCCGCTTCGGAGGATGCTCGCCGGCTCATGGTGGCCCAGATCGAGCAGAGCCTTCTCCAGATCAGCGGTATCGACCGGGTCCGGGTGCTCGCGGGCACCGTCGACCTCGGCGCGCCCGCCCGGCTGACCCCGATGGCTCCGGAGGTCGGCGGCATCGTGGGGATGTCTGAGGGCGCCGTCGTGCGGGGCACGGGCTCGAGTCGCGTCACTCTGGCGACCGACCGGGTCCTGGGGACCGGCGAAGCCCGTAGCCCGAGCCTCGGGGCGGATGGGACCGTCTACGCGCTGTCGGCCTCCAGCCTGCTGCGTCTGCCTCAGGGACAGGACTCCGCCAGCGTCATCCTCTCGGTGGGGGACCCCACCGCGGGCGCCGGGGGACTGGGCGCACCGTTGGGCGACCGGCACGGATGGGTCTGGCTGCTGGCCGAGGGGCAGCTCACCGTCGTCAACGGCTCTGGTCAGCGCGCCGCCCTGGCGTCGTCCTGGCTGCCGGAAACCACCATTACCGCCTTCGATCTATCCGTGGAGTCCGAGCGGATCGCTGTGCGGCGATCCGACGGCCGCGTCGCCGTCGCCGTCATCGTCCGGGACCAGGACGGCCGTCCCACAGGACTGGGGCCGGCCGTGGAGATGCCTCGCGCCAGTGGAGCGGGCACGAGCGGCATCTCCTGGTGCGCCCCCAACGCCGTGTGCGTCCTGGCCGGCGTCAGCGGCGAGGGGGGTGGTGTGCCCGAGGTGCGCCTCATCCAGATCGGCGGTGCGGTCAACACGCTCGTGGGTGTGCGCGAGGCCCGGTCCGTCGTCTCCGACCGTTCCGAGGAGTCCCTCATCCTCATTGGTGAGGGGGGAAAGACCTGGCAGCGCCGCGGGGCGATGTGGCGGGTGCTCACCTCGGAGGTCACTGACCCCTCCTTCCCGCTGCCCTGAACCGGTCCTCTGCACTCGGCGGCCTTGCGACGTCCCGATCGTGCAGCTCCGGGCGCCCCCGGTCCAACCAGACCGTGGAGCGCCCGGAATCAGATGAGGGTCGGGGCTAGAGCACCTGCGCGTCTAGGCGGATGACGCCGTAGGTCCACCCGTGGCGGTGGTAGACGGCGCAGGGCTGCTTGGAGGACTTCTCGATGAACAGGTAGAAGGGGTGCCCCACGAGCTCCATCTGGTAGAGGGCCTCGTCGACGGTCATCGGTTTGGCCTCGTGCAGCTTCTGGCGCACGATCACCGGGGAGTCCCCGAGCTGGGCCTCGACCGCGACGCCGGGCTCGGTGGGGGCGGAAGGGGAGTCCTCGATCGGCGCGTCACCGGTCTCGGGGACCTGGGGCTCCTCCGGAGCCGGTGCCGCCTGGGACTCCTCGTTCGGGGTGGCCACTGCGTAGCGGCGGTGGTGGTCTTTCTTGCGGTCCCGGGCCCGGCGAAGGCGCTCGGTCAGCTTCCCCATGGCGATATCAAAAGCGGCGAAGCGATCCGAGGAGGACGCCTCTGCCCGAATGATCGGGCCCTTGGAGACGACGGTGATCTCCACTCTCTCGGCGGTGTCGGCCTGACGTGGGTTGCGCTCGTGGGTGACCTCCACCTCGACTCGCTGGACCCGGGGGTCGAACTGCTCTACCTTGACGGCCTTGTCCTCGACGTAGTCGCGCAGACGAGAGCTGATCTCGGCGTTACGACCGACGACGGTGATATCCATGGTGGAACCTCTTTCTGGGCTCGTGGGCCGGTCCTGACGGACCGTGTGCGACAAGTACCCGCCACTCCTCACGGCGGGTTGGGGATTGGTGTCATCACCTCCTGTCACCTCGTGAGGGCCCTCAGGCACCGAGGCGGGGCCCGGCGGACTGTCCTTGTCGACGTCGGGAATCGCCTGTGGGTTGTGCCACACAAGGTACACCATATGGGGCTGTTCACGCCTCCTTTTCGAGCGCGTCGTCACCCGTTGGCGCCTCCTGATCGCCGCAGGCGGACAAACCCGCGCCGGAACGATCGTCGCGATCCTTCCCGGACCCCGGGAGCCGAGTAGAGGCCGCGGCGGCGCCTCTGGCCGCGGTCCCGGCTGGAACCGTGAGATACCTGCGCTTGGGAGGCGGAGCGGCGGCCATCGCCAGGGCTCCCAGCACCCGACCGCCGGCCTCCTCGATCGCCCGGGCACAGGCACCCAGGGTGGCCCCTGTGGTGACGACGTCGTCGACCAGCACGATCGGCAGACCGGTCACCGGAGTCAGAAGACGCGGGACGACGGAGCGATTGCCCCGCCGCTGACGCGAGGAGCGCCCGGCCTGATGCGCCCCGCCGCCCCGACGACGCAGCAGATCCGTGCTCAGCACGAGCGGCGCGGACGGCCCCCTCGGCGGGGGCATGGGCTCAGAGGTCAAAGAGAGCGGTGACCGGACCGAGGAGTCGGCCCATTCCGGGTGGGCCCACTGGTCAGCGATCGCCCGGGCGACGTCGTCGGCCAGGCGCGCCGCCACCAGACGGCCGCGCAATCGGCGCGCAGGCCCGGAGGGGGCCGGGACCACGAGCAGGGCCGGCATGCTTGTGGCTGTGACGACGGCGGTAGCCGGATCCTCACCGGGGTAGTCCCCCGGCGTCCCGGGCCAGATCTCACCCGGCGGGTGGGTGCGCGCCCACCGGCTCCCCAGGTGACGGCCGGCCCGCGCCATCGTCTCGGAGAGGTCCTCTCGCGAACCGTTCTTCCACCCCAGGACCATGGTGCGCACCGGCCCGGCATAGGCGGCCAGGGCCAGGATGTCGAGGTCGCCTGCGGCGTCGGCGTGATCCACGGCGAAGGGCTCGCCCTCGAGCAGCTCCAGACACCGGGGGCACAGCGCCGTCTCCCACCGTCCGCAGCCCGCGCAGGAGACCGGTATTCCGAGAGACAGCCCCTGCCGGAGCCCGAACAGGAGCTCGGCGAGCGTCCCGGAGACTCTTGCGCGCGGCGCTCGGCGGCAGGCGGAATAATAAGGGGACTCGCGCTGGAATCTGGGCGTCATGTCCTCCACTGTGGAACGGATGCGTCCGCTCCGCCCCCGCGGGCGCTCGCGGTCCACAACGGGTTGGGCCGGGTAGGAGTCCCCATGTCCTGTGGCCCCGTGCCCGCTGTGTCACCCGTGGGCCCGTGTCCTCGGTGGGAAGAATCTCGGTGGTGGAAAGACCGCGGTCCACTCGGGTCCACTAGAGTACGGAGGCAGGTAGCCGGTGAGACCTGAGCCGATTTAGCCGATTCGGCCCCGCCTCGTCTCACCGAGGCTCTTCGCAATAGACGTCCCAAGGGAGAATGCAGCGTGTCGATCGTGGACCGGATCCTTCGCATTGGCGAGGGCCGCACCCTGAAGAAGCTTGATGCCATCGCCGACCAGGTCGAGGCGCTTGCCGAGGAGTACAGCGAGTTCTCCGACGCCGAACTGCGCGACATGACTGACGAGCTCAAGGAGCGCTACCAGGACGGCGAGACACTCGACGATCTGCTTCCCGAGGCCTTCGCCACGGTCGTGGAGGCCGCCGACCGCGTGCTGGGCATGCGCCCCTACCACGTTCAGATCATGGGCGGCGCTGCCCTCCACCGCGGCAACATCGCCGAGATGAAGACTGGTGAGGGTAAGACGCTCGTGGCCACGATGCCCTCCTACCTGCGGGCCCTGACCGGCAAGGGCGTCCACGTCGTCACTGTCAACGACTACCTCGCCGAGTACCAGTCCGACCTCATGGGGCGTGTCCACCGCTTCCTGGGGCTGACCACCGGCTGCATCCTCGTGGGGCAGACCCCCGCCGAGCGTCGTGAGCAGTACGCCTGCGACATCACCTACGGCACCAACAACGAGTTCGGCTTCGACTACCTGCGCGACAACATGGCCCAGCGCCCCGAGGACCTGGTCCAGCGCGGCCACGCCTTCGTCATCGTCGACGAGGTCGACTCCATCCTCATCGACGAGGCCCGCACCCCCCTCATCATCTCCGGGCCCGCCACCGGGGACGTCAACAAGTGGTACAAGGAGTTCGCCACGATCTCTGAGCGCCTGCGCGAGGGCAAGGACTACGAGGTCGACGAGAAGAAGCGCACCGTGGGCGTGCTGTCCTCGGGGATCGAGCGGGTCGAGGACTACCTCGGCGTCGAGAACCTCTACGAGTCCGAGAACACCCCTCTGATCGGCTTCCTGAACAACGCCATCAAGGCCAAGGAGCTCTTCCACCGGGACAAGGACTACATCGTGCGCGACGGCGAGGT
Source organism: Actinomyces sp. oral taxon 849 str. F0330 (assembly GCF_000239715.1). Classification (NCBI taxonomy): domain Bacteria; kingdom Bacillati; phylum Actinomycetota; class Actinomycetes; order Actinomycetales; family Actinomycetaceae; genus Actinomyces; species Actinomyces sp. oral taxon 849. Next base: position 109,498 of record NZ_JH470354.1, read on the forward strand.
CCTCATCGTCGACGAGCACACCGGCCGCGTTCTGCCCGGCCGCCGCTACAACGAGGGCATGCACCAGGCCATCGAGGCCAAGGAGCGCGTAGAGATCAAGGCCGAGAACCAGACCCTGGCCACCATCACCCTCCAGAATTACTTCCGCCTCTACCCCGAGGGCTCCCGCTCGGGCATGACCGGCACCGCCGAGACCGAGGCAGCCGAGTTCGCCGGCACCTACAAGATCGGCGTCGTCCCGATCCCCACCAACAAGCCCATGATCCGTGAGGACCAGTCGGACCTCGTCTACACCACTGTCGAGGCCAAGCTCGACGCCGTCGTCGACGACATCGCCGAGCGTCACGAGGCCGGCCAGCCGGTCCTGGTGGGAACCACGAGCGTGGAGAAGTCGGAGATCCTCTCCGAGCGGCTGCGCGAGCGCGGCATTCCCCACGAGGTCCTCAACGCCAAGCAGCACGCCCGCGAGGCCGCCGTCGTCGCCATGGCCGGCCGCAAGGGCGCCGTCACGGTGGCCACCAACATGGCCGGGCGCGGAACCGACATCATGCTGGGCGGCAACGCCGAGCACATCGCGGTCACCGCCCTCAAGGAGGCCGGACTCGACCCCGAGGAGAACGTCGAGGAGTACGAGAGGGCCTGGCCCGAGGCCCTGTCCGCGGCCAAGGAGGCCTGCCGGGCCGAGCACGACGAAGTCGTCGAGCTCGGCGGCCTCTACGTGCTGGGCACCGAGCGCCACGAGTCGCGACGCATCGACAACCAGCTGCGCGGCCGCTCCGGCCGTCAGGGAGACCCGGGCGAGTCCCGCTTCTACCTGTCCATGGAGGACGACCTCATGCGCATGTTTGCCTCCGGGCTCGCCCAACGCATCATGTCGTCGGGCGCCTACCCCGACGACGTCCCGTTGGAGTCCAAGATGGTCACCCGCGGCATCGCCGGCGCCCAGCGCCAGGTAGAGTCGCGTAACTACGAGATCCGCAAGAACGTTCTCAAGTACGACGATGTCATGACCGAGCAGCGCGAGAAGGTCTACTCCGAGCGCCGGCGGGTCCTGGATGGCGAGGACCTCGAGCCCCAGATCGAGGCCTTCCGAACTCAGGCCGTCACCTCCATCGTCAACGCCGGTACGGCCGAGGGTCGTCCCGACGAGTGGGACCTGGACGCCCTGTGGGGTGAGCTCGGCCGCCTCTACCCGGTGGGCCTGACCCAGGACGAGGTCGTTGAGGCCCTGGGCGGCAAGGATGCGCTGACTCCGGAGCGTCTCATTGACGAGCTCAGCGAAGATGTCGCCGTGGCCTACGAGGACGCCGAGGCCCGGATCGACGCCAATACGCTGGCCCACGCCCAGCTCGGCGAGGAGCCCATGCGCACTCTGGAGCGCCGCATCCTTCTGGCCGTGGTGGATAAGCGCTGGCGTGAGCACCTCTATGAGATGGACTACCTCAAGGAGGGCATCGGTCTGCGGGCCATGGCCCAGCGCGATCCCCTTGTGGAGTACGCCAATGAGGGCGCCCGCATGTTCCGGGCGATGATGGAGGGCATCCGCGAGGAGACCGTCGAGCAGATCTTCGCCAACGTCACCCGCTTCGATGCAGCCGCTCAGCGCGCCGCCGAGGACGGCACCGCCGAGGCCGCTCAGGCGGTGGCCAAGGCCAAC
>NZ_JH470354.1:111268-112579 GCF_000239715.1 Actinomyces sp. oral taxon 849 str. F0330
ACCGCGGCGGCCGGCATTCGCCTGGGTGCGGCGGGCGGCCAGGGCCGGGGCACCGTCCTGGGGGACACCGGACAGGCATCCATGGAGCAGCGGATCACCTATTCCGGTCCCAGTGAGTCCGGCGACGAGGAGGAGCGCTCTGGCGCCTCCTCGCGCAGGGCCTCCGGGTCCTCGGCCTCAGGCGGTAACCGGGCCGAGCGCCGCCGATCCAAGAAGAAGCGTCGCCACTGATCCCTGCCGAGGGCTGACGTCACCGCCGTCGATCCGGCCGGGTCCCGGCTGCCTCTCCGATGAGAGAACCCGCCTTCGGCTGCCCGGATACGTTGGTGATGCACTCGAGCGCCGACGTGTCAACAGTGAGCGGACGATGGCTTCGCGGCTGCGCTGATTTCATGTCTGGAACTCCCTCACGCGATCTCCAGGCCGGTGAGGATCCAGCGATCGCGCAGCATCTCCAAACGCGCCGCCGCGGCCCGGACCCGGTTGCCCTCCTCCAGAAGGACAGTCGCTTCGCAGGCCCCCGACACCGTCGGCTCGGTGCGTACGAAACGAACGCGCGGGCGTCTCGGCGTCGGCCGACGCCCCAGGATCCTGGAGGCCAGACCGGCCCGGCGGGCGAGGGCGTCGAACAGGGACGGGCTGGTCCACCTGGCCAGATGATCGACGGGTCGCTGCCCGGCGAGCACCTCGCTGGCCGCAGCCACGACGATGGCGGCAGTGCGCGAGGCGTCGGCGCCGGTCTCGGGCCGCCTTTTGAGAGGGTCGTGAGGCTCGGCGGCTCCCGGGTCATTGAGGGGTTTCGGGGGCTTCGTCGGAACGGCGCGAGTCGGAGTCGGGTGAGTGGGTGTGGGATGGGAACGATGCTGCGGGCCGGTCTCCCTGCGGGCTGGGCGAGCGGTTCGAGTCGGCGTGGCGGTGACGGTCATGGCGGGCTCCTGATGGTGCGTCGGTGCCCGGCGGGCACGGAGTTGGAAGTGGACGGCCCCGGATACGGGGGCTGAGATGGAAGCTGATGGTCCTGGTACTGAAATGGGGACGGTTCATCGCGACGGTTCCCGGCCTCCCGTCGTCGTGCTCGGGGCTGCCAGTGAGCTCGGAACACTCAGAACCGTCCCGGGGCGGATCAGTGACGGATTCGGTCCGATGGCATCGGCGTTGGCGCGATATAGGGCGGGCCAGCCCTGCGCGACCTGCGCGCGACCGGCCCCGGTGGGCAGGAGGTGGGCGGTGATTGACCACAGGCTCTCTCCGGGAAGGACGATATGAGTGCGACCCGACGGGGCCTCCGGGCCCGTGACGGCGGGCGTGCGG
>NZ_JH470354.1:112986-116058 GCF_000239715.1 Actinomyces sp. oral taxon 849 str. F0330
CGCCAGCCGGTGGAGCCGATGGGGACGGCGCCGCGCTCCCGGGGTGGGACTGCGCGCCGCCCGGGTCGGTGGTAGGGGGCGGAGCTGCCGGTGTGGAGGAGCTCGACGGCGACTGCTCGTCGTGCGGTGACGGCGTTGGGGACTGGGGTGATGGGGCGGGCACCGAGCTGGTGGGTCTCCATCCCAGGTCGTCGCCGCCTGCGGCGCCTTCGGCGGCCAGCGCCGGGGCCGAGGACAGGGAGACGACCAGGGCGGAGGCCGCGATGCGACGGGCCGCGGGGGCGCCCCATCCGTTGAGGAATCTGGCTGCCGGCCCGGGGGCGCCGTCTGGCCGGAAGGACGTGCGATCGTGCGGGCCGGGGATCGCGATGAGGGCGACTACGGCGGAGACGAGGTGCCACAGGGCGCCCAGGGCCCCGACCGCGCAGGTCCCGGCGACGACGGCGTCGGACAGCTCGCTCATGCCCCAGGACTGCGGCGGGACCTCCATGAGGCCCTTCATGGCGCTGAGGGCTGCGTATCCCAGGAGAAGCAGGAGGACCCCGGATACCCCGGCCAGCAAAGTCAGTCGTAGGCGGGCCCCCATGTCAACCTCCATCGTCGTTGATGATTTTTAATAATGTTAGGTGTACTCCTATGGTGTTGTGTTGTCAAGGGTTATGGTGTCTTGTCTCGTCAGGCGACGCTGTTGCACTGAGGCCGTTACCGCAGGTTGTCAGGGCTGGGACGACAAGGGGCGCGGCGGCTTTGCTTCGCCTGCCGACTGTGGTGAGGTGGACTCATGGACTGGGACGTGATGCTCTCCGATCTGGAGAGCAGCTTCGATGCCGAACGCCGCGCGGACCTGGTGGCTCAGAGCGCCGAGCTCGCAGAGGCCGAGCACGCCTCGATCGAGGCGGTCGACCGGCTCCGGGGCTCGGTGGGGCGCCCGGTTCATCTGCGGACGCGCGGGGGTGTGCCCGTCGACGGTGTCGTCACCCGGGTCGAGCCCGCTTACGTCCTTGTGGACGAGGGGGAGGGATTGCAGGCGATCGTTCCGCTGGCCGCGGTGGCGACGGTGGTGGGGCTGGCCGGTCCGGCGCCCCGGGATGCGCGCCGCCGCCCTGCGCTGGGGGCGCTGCTGCGTGAGATCGCTCGACGCGGAGCGAGGGTGCGCCTGGTTGTGGGCACTGGAGAAGTGGTGGGACGGCTGATCCGGGTGGGTGCGGACCACATCGACGTCGCCCTCGACCCTGAGGGCGGTGTCCGTGCGCGCCGCGCGCTCGGTGCGGGAGGTGCGGGTGTCGTCAGCGTCATGACCGCGGCGATCGAGGTGCTGCGCAGTCGTTGACCTCTGCTTCCGAGCGGGGACCGTGAAGAAATATCGGACGGCGTCTGACTCTGACGGTGTCCGACGGCGGTTAAGGGCGGACGCGGCTGAACGGGCGGCTCAGGGCTCCTCGTCCTCGCCCCAGCCCGCGGCCACCATGGCGCGGGTCGAGGCGAGTTGCCGCTGAATGTAGTCCTCGAGAGCCTGGTCCTCGATGCGCCAGAGCTTGCGGGCGCCGACTTGGATGGCTGGAAGGTCCCCGGTACGGATGAGGGCGCGCACGGCCTGGGCGGACAGCTGGAGCTGCTCGGCGACGTCGGCGATGGTCAGGAATCGTGTGCTCATAGAACGATGATCCCACTGCCTGCCTCACTCCACAATTCTCAAAAGAATCTGTGGATAACCTTGCGGTATCATTTCATCTCGACGATGATTAATGGTGATCAAGGAGGATTCCCGTGTCGTCATCCAGCAGTGCGCACTCCCGAGCAGTACCCGAGCGCCCCCGCGGTGGCCGATGGCGCCGTCCCGCCTGGAAGGACCCGAGAATGGCCGGGGGAGTGGTACTGGTCGCTGCGGCCGTGGCCCTGGGCGCCTGGGCCGTTGACGCCGCCGCGGACACCACCCGCGTCTATGCGCTCTCCCAGGACGTCGCCCCCGGAACCGACCTGACCGCCGACGGAGTGCTCACAGTGGTCGAGGCCCATCCCGGTACCGATGCCTATGTCGAGGTTGGGCATCTGCCCGACGGCGCGGTCGCGACCCGCTCCATCAGCAAGGGGGAGCTGTTGGCGGCCGTGGCCGTGGACAGTAGCCGCGAGCAGGCGCTGCGGCCGGTGGTCCTCAACGTCGCCTCCAACCTGCCGGCCTCGACGAAGGTCGGCGACTACGTCGACCTGTGGCTCGTGCCCAAGGAGAACGTCGTCGGCAGGTCCGCCCAGACGCCCGCGGCCGGACAGACGGATCAGAGCGGGCAGGAGCCTGCCGGCGAGGGCGGGGCCCGCCGCGTGGCCACGGGCCTGGTCATCGCCTCGGTCGGTGAGCCCGGTAAGGGGCTGATCTCCGGACCGAGCACCGGGGTGGAGGTCAAGGTCCCCGAAGCATCCCTCGCCGAGGTTCTCAGCGCCGTCGGGCAGGAGGGATCGCTCGTCCTGGTGCCCACCGGCCAGGAGGCGCCCGCGGAGAAATCCTCGTGAGCGCCCCGGGCACCGGGATCCTGCTCGCCCTCAGCGGCGATGACGCCGACATCCTGCGCACGCTGAGCCAACCGGGCAGCGGACTGTGCGTCGTGCGCCGATGCGCCGATCTGCCCGAGCTGCTCTCAGCGGGCATGGCCGGTCTGGCATCCTTCGCCCTGCTGGACACCGGCTTCGACGAGATCGATCGCACCGTTCTGGACCGGCTCGCCCGCGCTGGACTGAGCGGGCTGCTCCTGGTCGAGGGCCATGAGGAGGAGCGCTGGAGCAGCGCCGGATGGCCGGTCCTGCGTCGCGACGCCGCCCCCGGCAGCATCTGCTCCGCGATGCAGGGCATCGCGCGGCGCGGCGCGAGCGATGCCGGCGTGTCTCCCACCGGGTCCTCCGCCGAGGCGGGAACTGTACCCGGGGCGGTCGCCGACGCAGCACCTGGGGCCGTTACCGGAACGGAGGCCGCGGGCGACGACCGGCTGAGTACTGCCACGCCCCCGTCGGCGGACGGGGACAGTGCCGCCAATGCTGCCAACGCCGCCCAGGAGATCGCCTGGTTCGAAGAGCTGTGGCTCC
>NZ_JH470354.1:116401-137597 GCF_000239715.1 Actinomyces sp. oral taxon 849 str. F0330
CGGCAGGGCGATTCTCGTGGACGCCGACGTTGAGGCCCCCAGTCTGGTCCAGCTCCTCGGCATGGCGGAGGACTCCTCGGCCCTGGCCGGGGCCGCCCGCCTGGCCACTCACGGACGCCTCGACGCCGAGAGTCTTCAGCGGGTCCTGGCCCCCGTGGGTGGCGGGCTCTCCCTACTGGGGGGTCTGGGGCGGGCCGGGCGCTGGCGGGAGTTGCCACCGGCCTCCATGACCGAGGTGTGGCTGCAGTGCCGTCGGGCCGCGGCCTGGACCGTCGTAGATGTCGCCGGCGGTGTCATCGACGACGACATCGACGACTTCACGCTCGAGCCCGGACGCGGGGCGGTGACCGCCGACCTGGTGTCCCATGCCGACGTCGTCCTGGTGGTCGGTGGTGCGGACCCGGTCGGGGTGCGCCGTCTGCTCCAGCTCTTGGACGAGGTGGGCTCGTCCGTGACGCCCACCGGCCGGGTCGAGGTCGTCGTCAACCGGGTGCGGGCCTCGGCCGCGGGGCCCTCTCCCCAGCAAGCGCTGCGGGAGGCCTTAGCGCGTTTTGGCGGGTTGGAGGACATCGTGCTGCTGCCCGACGACGCGGCGACGGCCGATGCCTGCCTGCTCCAGGGGCGCAGCGTCCTGGAGGGAGCCCCCGGAAGCGCGCTGGGTAAGGCGCTGAGTGCCCTAGTCGACCGGATCGACCCTCAGGCGGGTACCGCCCGCAAGGCCCGCTCCTCGCGCCGGCCGCTGCTGCGGCGCAGTAGGCGTAGCAGAAGGCGCGACTCCGCGGAGCGGGCGACTGGAGCCGGAGGGATGACCGGCTCTGCCACGCGCAGCAAGGGCACGCGGCGTCGGAATGCTCGGACGGCCGGGATTCAGACGTCGGCTTCCCCGGCGCCCCGAGGAGCCGTGCTCTCACCGCAGCGCTCCCGGCAGCCGGAACCTCCTCGTCCGGCACCGCCGCCGCCCCCTCCGCCGCCACCGCCGTATTGGACGGGGCCGGAGCCGATCCACGGGGCGACCGACGACCCTGGCCCGACTCCGGGAGTCGATCGAGGCGGTGGGCGAGATGACGGCGGCCCGCCGACGGCGCCGCCAGGAACCGGGCACCACGGGCACTGACCTCCGGTGCATGCGGTCGCGAGCCCTGCGTGCCCGGGCGGTCGACGACGTCGAGCGGGGCACGGCCGGTGATGCAGACTGGGGCCATGCGCATCTACCTTCCCGCCACCGCCGCGCACCTGCGCGCCCCCGCCCTCGGCTCCTCGCAGGAGCCGTGCCCGGCCCACGCCGCGACCCCCGCCCTCGCCCGCGCCCTTCCGGAGGAGGACGAGGAGGGTCTGGAGGTCTCCGCCTCGCTGTGCGCCGCTGACGCATCCCTCGTCCTGCTGGCCGAGCCCGGGTCCGAGGGGCTGGCCGGCCGGCGCATCGTCATCGCCGCCGACGTCGACGCTGAGCGCGTGCGCGAGCTCGCAGTCGAGGGGGACACCCTGCCCGGATCGGTCGAGGTGAGTGGCGAGATCCTCTGGGAGGACGTTGCCGCCCTGCTCGTGGATGAGGCCGGGGCGGAGGCCGACGTGCGGGCCGCCCGACTCGGCGACGAGGACGCCTTCGAGCGCGCGGCCGAAGCCGACCTGCTCTGGTACGACGTTACCGAGCGCGACGCGCTGGCCGAGAGCCTGGGGGTCTGACGCGGCTCTGGGCGGCACGGGCGGATGCCGGTTTCGCCCCCGTGGCTCGCACCTTCGGTCCCGTTGTTGTACTCCAATGCCCCTGGGGCTGGTCTCGGCAGCCCGCCCAGTGACCAGTTCCACGGCGGCCCGCCTTGCGCGACGGGCCGTGCCACTGGGTATGGTGCTCACTGCCAAAGACCGCAGGTCTCCCGCTCCGGCGGGACCAAGTCCACTGAAGGTGGAGCCGGCGCAGGTGAGAACGTGACCCCCTCCGGGTGTGCCCGGAGTGAGCCCCGTGCCCACCGGCGCGGGGCTTTTCCAGTGGTGTGGGCCCTGCGGCATACCACGGAAGGAGGGCCCATGGCACGGCCTGACAAGGAAGCAGCCGTCGCTGCTCTGGCGGACAAGTTCCGCCAGGCCGACGCGGTCCTGCTGACTGAGTACCGGGGACTGAGCGTCGCCCAGCTCAAGGAGCTGCGTCGTTCCCTCGCCGGTAACGCCGAGTACACCGTGGTGAAGAACACGCTTGCTGCGATCGCTGCCCGCCAGGTCGGGCTCGAGGGCTTCGCCGACGACCTCAAGGGCCCCTCCGCCCTGACCTTCGTCACCGGTGAGCCGGTCGAGGCTGCCAAAGCTCTGCGTGACTTCGCCAAGGACAACCAGCAGCTCGTCATCAAGGGCGGTGTCATGGACGGCGCCGTGCTGTCCGCCGAGGGCGTTGACAAGCTTGCCTCTCTCGAGTCCCGCGAGGTGCTGCTCGCCAAGACCGCGGGCGCCGTCAAGGCGTCCCTGTCCAAGGCTGCGTACCTCTTCGCCGCACCGGCCTCCAAGGCCGTGCGCACCGTCGACGCCCTGCGCGAGAAGCAGGAGACCGCGGCCTGAGGCCGCACGCGTCATCCACCAACCCTGCGCGCGCAGGAACCAGATAAGGAAGGAACGCCCATCATGGCGAAGCTGACCACCGAAGAGCTCATCGAGCAGTTCAAGGAGCTCACCCTCATCGAGCTCTCCGAGTTCGTCAAGGCCTTCGAGGAGACCTTCGACGTTACCGCCGCCGCTCCGGCCGCCGTGGCCGTTGCCGCCGCCCCCGGCGCCGCCGGTGGCGAGGCTGCAGCCGAGGAGAAGGACGAGTTCGACGTCATCCTTGAGGCCGCCGGTGACAAGAAGATCCAGGTCATCAAGGAGGTGCGTGCCCTGACCTCCCTCGGTCTGAAGGAGGCCAAGGAGCTCGTCGACGGCGCTCCCAAGCCCGTCCTCGAGGGCGCCAACAAGGAGGCCGCCGAGAAGGCCAAGGAGCAGCTCGAGGGCGCTGGCGCCACCGTCACCCTCAAGTGAGTCTCTCCCCGCTGCCTGACGCGGCCTGAGCGCCGCCGACGGCCGGGGAATCCAGCATTACCGGGTCCCGTCCACCATCAGGTGGACGGGACCCGGTCACGTGCCGGGGTGCTGCGGTGTCGGCCTGCGTCGACGTCGTCGGGCTGGGTTCTGGCCACTGCCGGCGTCGGCGGGCCTGGCGGGGAGGGTGGGGGGGGATCGGAACGTACTTTCTCTGCGAGAACTGCGATGTCCTGCAGATGACTGATGCCGGCCCCCAGTGGTCTGCGGGAGAACGCAGTTGCCGAATGGAAGGTACGTTCTCGACGGCGATAGCGGTGTCAGCTGCGGGAATGGGGGTGGCCGGGAGGTGCGAAGGGGCGGCAGCGGCCTGTCGCGAGCCTGCCGGCAGCCGATGAGAGAGCCGCCCGTACAGAGGGAATAAGGTCACGCGGAGGGCGCGGGCGGGGCAGTATGCGTGACTGTGGTGGGAATCGCAAGGATCGGGTGAGAATCGGCGTAGAGTCCTTGACGCTGGCCGTGTACGCTAGCGCTTTGCGTGCATTGTGTGTATTGGCGCGAGGAGTATCTGCCTTCCGCGCGGGCCTCGGCCCGGTGGAACCCCGGCGGGCGCGAGCCCGACGAGGCAGATTCTACTCAACCCGGTGCTCGCGGTGTGCGTTGTGTGATCCCCGATCTGAGGGAAGGATCCCCCTTTGGCTGCCTCGCGCACCTCTGTACCCACTGCCGCTGACATCGCCGCTCGTACCGCGTCGCGTCGTATCAACTTCGCCAAGATCGCTGAGCCCATGCAGGCTCCGAATCTGCTCGCCCTCCAGACCGAGAGCTTCGACTGGCTCGTCGGTAACGAGAGGTGGCGCGAGCGGATGATCGCCGCCAACAAGGCGCATCCGGGTTCCCTGCCCGAGACCTCCGGTCTGGAGGAGATCTTCGACGAGATCTCCCCGATCGAGGACTTCGGGGAGACCATGGCCCTGTCCTTCCACGACCACCGCTTCGAGGAGCCGAAGTACACGGCCGAGGAGTGCCAGGAGAAGGACCTCACCTACTCGGCCCCCCTCTACGTGGTGGCGGACTTCGAGAACTTCTCCACCGGTGAGATCAAGTCCCAGACGGTCTTCATGGGCGACTTCCCGCTCATGACGGACAAGGGCACCTTCATCGTCAACGGCTCCGAGCGCGTCGTCGTCTCCCAACTCGTGCGCTCGCCCGGCGTGTACTTCGAGCGCACCACCGAGAAGGCCACGGACAAGTACGTCTACAACGTCAAGTTCATCCCCTCGCGCGGTGCCTGGCTCGAGTTCGAGATCGACAAGTCCGACCGCGTCGCCGTGCGCATCGACCGCAAGCGCAAGCAGGACGTCACCGTCTTCCTGCTGGCCCTGGGCATGGACGAGTCGGAGATCCGCAAAGAATTCGCCGACTTCCCGGCCCTGACCTCCGCCCTGGACGAGGACCGCAAGATCACCACCCAGGACGAGGCCCTCCTGGACATCTACAAGAAGATCCGCCCCGGCGAGCCGCCGAGCGTCGAGGCGGGCCGCACCCTGCTGGAGAACTTCTACTTCAACCCCAAGCGCTACGACCTGGCCAAGGTTGGCCGCTACAAGATCAACAAGAAGCTGGGCCTGGCCTCGGACCTGACCGAGTCCACCCTGCGGATCGAGGACATCGTCGCGGCCCTGCGCTACCTGCTGGCCCTGCACGCCGGCGCGGAGACCGTCGAGGGCGTGCGCGATGGAGAGATCACCGAGATCGCCGTCGAGTACGACGACATCGACCACCTGGGAAACCGCCGCATCCGCGCCGTGGGCGAGCTCATCCAGGCGCAGGTGCGCACCGGCATGAGCCGCATGGAGCGTCAGGTGCGCGAGCGCATGACCACCCAGGACGTCGAGGCCATCACGCCGAACACGCTGATCAACATCCGGCCCGTGACGGCCTCGATCAAGGAGTTCTTCGGAACCTCCCAGCTCAGCCAGTTTATGGACCAGAACAACCCGCTGGCGGGTCTGACCCACAAGCGCCGCCTGAGCGCCCTGGGCCCCGGCGGTCTGTCCCGTGAGCGCGCCTCCATGGAGGTCCGCGACGTCCACACCTCGCACTACGGGCGCATGTGCCCCATCGAGTCCCCCGAGGGACCCAACATCGGCCTCATCGGCTCGCTGGCCACCTTCGGGCGCATCAACCCCTTCGGCTTCGTCGAGACCCCCTACCGCGTCGTCGTCGACGGCCAGGTCACCGATGAGACCCACTACCTGACGGCGGATGACGAGGACCGCCACGTCATCGCCCAGGCCAACGTCACCCTCACCGAGGACGGCCACTTCGCCGAGGACCACGTCCTGTGCCGCGTCACCGGCGGCGAGCCGGCCCTCCTGCCCTCCTCGCAGGTCGACCTCATGGACGTCTCGCCGCGCCAGATGGTGTCGGTGGGTACCTCCCTCATCCCCTTCCTCGAGCACGACGACGCCAACCGCGCCCTCATGGGCGCCAACATGCAGCGCCAGGCCGTGCCGCTCATCCGCCCCGACGCCCCGCTGGTGGGCACGGGCATGGAGCGGCGCACCGCCGTCGACGCCGGCGACGTCCTCGTGGCGGACAAAGCCGGTGTCGTCACCGAGGTCTGCGCGGACTTCGTGCGCGTGGCGAACGACGACGGCACCGAGAAGGTCTACAAGGTCGCCAAGTTCCGCCGCTCCAACCAGGGCAACTGCTACAACCAGCGGGTCGTGGCCACCGAGGGCGAGCGCGTCGAGGTCGGCTCGGTCCTGGCCGACGGCCCCGCCACCAATGAGGGCGACCTGGCCCTGGGCCAGAACCTCCTGGTCGCGTTCATGACCTGGGAGGGCCTCAACTACGAGGACGCCATCATCGTCTCCCAGCGTGTGGTCGCCGAGGACATGCTCACCTCGATCCACATCGAGGAGCACGAGGTCGACGCCCGTGACACCAAGCTGGGCGCCGAGGAGATCACCCGGGACATCCCCAATGTCAGCGAGGAGACCCTGGCAAACCTCGACGAGCGCGGCATCATCCGCATCGGCGCCGAAGTCCGCAGCGGCGACATCCTCGTGGGCAAGGTGACCCCCAAGGGCGAGACCGAGCTGACCAGCGAGGAGCGCCTCCTGCGCGCCATCTTCGGCGAGAAGGCCCGTGAGGTCCGCGATACCTCCCTGCGCGTGCCCCACGGCGAGTACGGCATCGTCACCGGCGTGCGCGAGATCGACGCCACCTCCGACGACGCCGAGCTGCCCGCGGGCGTCAACCGCATGGTGCGCGTCTACATCGCCCAGCGTCGCAAGATCACCGTGGGTGACAAGCTCTCCGGCCGTCACGGCAACAAGGGCGTCATCTCCAAGATCCTGCCTGTGGAGGACATGCCCTTCCTGGCCGACGGCACCGCGGTCGACGTCATCCTCAACCCGCTGGGCGTACCCAGCCGTATGAACGTCGGTCAGGTCCTCGAGCTGCACCTGGGCTGGGTGGCCTCCCGCGGCTGGGACGCCACCGCCGCCCACGAGGCCGGCGAGGCCTGGACCGCGCACCTGCCCGAGAACGGCATCAAGGCCGAGCCCCGCACGCCCGTGGCCACGCCCGTCTTCGACGGTGTGCGCGACAACGAGCTCATGGGTCTGCTGAACTCCACGCTGCCGACCTCCGACGGCCTGCAGCTGGTCGAGCCCAACGGCAAGGCGCGCCTGTTCGACGGCCGCTCCGGCGAGCCCTTCCCGTACCCGATCTCGGTGGGCTACATGTACATCCTCAAGCTCCACCACCTCGTGGACGACAAGATCCACGCCCGCTCCACGGGCCCCTACTCCATGATCACCCAGCAGCCGCTGGGCGGTAAGGCCCAGTTCGGTGGTCAGCGCTTCGGCGAGATGGAGGTGTGGGCCATGGAGGCGTACGGCGCCGCCCACGCCCTCCAGGAGCTCCTCACCGTCAAGTCCGACGACGTCAACGGCCGCGTCAAGGTCTACGAGGCCATCGTCAAGGGCGAGGACATCCCCGAGCCCGGCATCCCCGAGTCCTTCAAGGTGCTCATGAAGGAGATGCAGTCGCTGTGCCTGAACGTCGAGGCCCTGGACGCCGAGGGCAGCGCCATCGCCCTGGATGACACCGACGACGACGGCTCGCGCGCCGCCGAGGAGCTCGGCTTCGACCTGGGCAGGCGCCCAGGCGGGGCCACCGCCTCCACGGTCGACGAGATCTGAGTGGCCACCCCGGTGACGACTTCGTGACAACTTCATCGAGCCCCGGTTGAGGGCGGGCGGCAGGCCCGCCGCCCGCCCTCCCACCAGGCTCGCAGGCGCCGTCGGAGTCATGGAACAACGACGACGGAACGCCCCAGACCACCACCTGATGAGATTCACCATCGGAAGTAGGAACTGTGCTCGACGCCAACGTGTTCGACAGGATCCAGCTCGGCCTCGCCACCGCGGAGGACATTCGCTCGTGGTCCCACGGCGAGGTCAAGAAGCCCGAGACCATCAACTACCGCACCCTCAAGCCCGAGAAGGACGGCCTGTTCTGCGAGAAGATCTTCGGCCCCACCCGGGACTGGGAGTGCGCCTGCGGTAAGTACAAGCGCGTGCGCTACAAGGGCATCGTCTGCGAGCGCTGCGGGGTTGAGGTCACTCGCTCCAAGGTGCGTCGCGAGCGCATGGCCCACATTAAGCTCGCAGCGCCGGTCACCCACATCTGGTACTTCAAGGGCGTCCCCTCGCGCCTGGGCTACCTGCTCAACCTCGCGCCCAAGGACCTGGAGAAGGTCATCTACTTCGCGGCCTACATGGTCACCGAGGTCGACGAGGAGGGCCGTCACGACGACCTGCCCTCGCTGCGCAACGAGCTCGAGGTCAAGAAGAAGCACCTGGAGGAGTCCGGCCAGGCCGAGGCCGAGGCCCGCCAGCAGCGCCTCGAGGAGGACCTCGCCCAGCTCGAGGCCGAGGGCGCCGAGGCCTCCCAGCGCGACAAGCTCCGCAAGACCGCCGAGCGCGAGATCACGGCCATGCGCCGTCGCAACCAGCGCGCCCTGGAGCACATGGACAAGGTGTGGGACCGCTTCGTGAGCCTCAAGGTCGGCGACCTGGAGGGCGACGAGGTCCTCTACCGCGACATGGTCGCCGACTACGGCATCTACTTCAAGGGCGCCATGGGCGCCGAGGCCATTCAGGCGCGTCTTCGCAGCTTCGACCTGGAGGCCGAGGCGGCCGCCCTGGCCGAGATCGTCGAGAACGGCACCGGCCAGCGCAAGACCCGCGCCATCAAGCGCCTCAAGGTCGTCAACGCCTTCCGCATGACCGGCACCGCCCCGGAGTCGATGGTCCTGGACAACATCCCGGTCATCCCGCCGGACCTGCGTCCCATGGTCCAGCTCGACGGCGGCCGCTTCGCCACATCCGACCTCAACGACCTCTACCGCCGGGTCATCAACCGCAACAACCGCCTCAAGCGGCTCATGGACCTGGGCGCCCCGACGATCATCGTCAACAACGAGAAGCGCATGCTCCAGGACGCCGTCGACGCCCTGTTTGACAACGGCCGCCGCGGCCGCCCGGTCACCGGCGTGGGCAACCGCCCGCTGAAGTCCCTGTCCGACATGCTCAAGGGCAAGCAGGGCCGCTTCCGCCAGAACCTCCTGGGCAAGCGCGTGGACTACTCGGGCCGTAGCGTCATCGTCGTCGGCCCCCAGCTCAAGCTGCACCAGTGCGGTCTGCCCAGCCAGATGGCCCTGGAGCTGTTCAAGCCCTTCGTCATGAAGCGGCTCGTCGAGCTCAAGGAGGCCCAGAACGTCAAGGCCGCCAAGCGCATGGTCGAGCGCGCCAACCCCAAGGTCTGGGATGTCCTGGCCGAGGTGATCCGCGAGCACCCCGTGCTGCTCAACCGCGCCCCCACCCTGCACCGCCTGGGCATCCAGGCCTTCGAGCCCCAGCTCATCGAGGGCAAGGCCATCCAGCTGCACCCGCTCGTGTGCGGCGCCTTCAACGCCGACTTCGATGGCGACCAGATGGCCGTCCACCTGCCGCTGGGCGCCGAGGCGCAGGCCGAGGCCCGCATCCTCATGCTGTCCTCGAACAACATCCTCAAGCCCTCCGACGGGCGCCCCGTGACCATGCCCAGCCAGGACATGATCATCGGCACCTACTACCTCACCTCCGACCCCGACCCGGCGGTCGAGGTCGAGCGCGACGCCGAGGGCAACGAGATCGTCCCGGCCTTCTCCTCCTTCGCGGAGGCGGTCATGGCCTACGATTTCGGCAAGCTCCACGTCAACGCCGCCTGCGACATCCGCTTCGAGGAGGGCATCGCCGCGCCCGAGGGCTGGCAGCCGCCCGAGGACTGGAACGAGGGCGACCCGCTCACCCTGCGCACCTCGCTGGGCCGGGCACTGTTCAACACCTCGCTGCCCGAGACCTTCCCTTACGTCAACTACGTCGTGGACAAGAAGCAGCTGGGCAACATCGTCAACGCCCTGGCGGAGAACTACTCCCGCGTGGAGGTGGCCGCCTCCCTGGACGCCCTCAAGGCCAACGGCTTCTACTGGTCCACCTGGTCCGGTATCACCGTCGCCTTCGCCGACGTCGTCTCCCCGGAGGCCAAGCAGGAGATCCTCATTCGCTACGAGAACGAGGCCGCCGAGATCGAGGAGCAGTTCGAGCTCGGTGCCCTCACTGAGGACGACCGCTACGCCTCGCTCATCGACATCTGGACCAAGGCCACCGCCGAGGTCGCCGAGGCCATGCGCGAGAACTTCCCGCAGCGCAACACCGTCTACCAGATGGTGGTCTCCGGGGCCCGAGGCAACTGGGACCAGATCCGCCAGCTCGCCGGTATGCGCGGCCTGGTGGCCGACCCCAAGCAGCGCCTCATCGAGCGCCCGATCAAGTCGAACTACCGCGAGGGCCTGAGCGTCCTGGAGTACTTCATCGCCACCCACGGCGCCCGCAAGGGCCTGGCGGACACGGCGCTGCGGACCGCCGACTCCGGCTACCTCACGCGTCGTCTGGTCGACGTCTCCCAGGATGTCATCGTCCGCGAGGAGGACTGCGGCACCCGCAAGGGCCTGACCAAGAGGATCTTCTCCTGGATCGAGGCCGGCGACGAGCTCATCAAGGAGCCCTCGGAGATCCTGGGCACCACTGTGTTCGGCACCACCCTGGCGCGCGACGCCATCGATGCCGAGGGCAACCTCGTCATCGAAGCCGGTACCGACCTCGGCGACGCCGAGATCCAGTCCGCCATCGACGCGGGCATCGAGGAGATCACGGTCCGCTCCGTGCTCACCTGCGACTCCAACGTCGGTACCTGCGCCGCCTGCTACGGCCGTTCGCTGGCCACCGGTAAGCGCGTCGACATCGGTGAGGCCGTCGGCATCATCGCCGCCCAGTCCATCGGTGAGCCCGGCACACAGCTGACCATGCGCACCTTCCACACCGGTGGTGCGGCCGGCGCCGCCGACATCACCCAGGGGCTGCCCCGCGTGCAGGAGCTCTTCGAGGCCCGCACCCCCAAGGGCGAGGCCGCCGTGGCCGAGGCCGCCGGCACCCTCAAGATCGAGGACGACGCCGACGGCAAGCGCCTGGTCATCACCCGCGACGACGGCGAGGAGGACGTCATCGTCCCGGTTTCGCGTCGTCAGCGCCTGCTGGTGACCGACGGCGACCACGTCGAGCCCGGTCAGGCCCTCACCGAGGGCCCGGTCGACCCCAAGAAGGTCCTGCGCCTTCGTTCGGTGGCCGCCACCCAGCGCCACCTCGTCGAGGAGGTCCAGGAGGTCTACCGCTCCCAGGGCGTGGACATCCACTCCAAGCACATCGAGGTCATCGTGCGCCAGATGCTGCGCCGCGTGACCGTACTGGACTCCGGGGACACCAACCTCCTCCAGGGGGACCTGGTCGACGTCATGCACTACCGCGCCGAGAACCGCCGGGTCATGGCCGAGGGCGGCAAGACCGCCACCGGCCGTACCGAGCTCATGGGAATCACCAAGGCCTCGCTGGCCACGGACTCCTGGCTGAGCGCCGCCTCCTTCCAGGAGACCACGCGCGTGCTCACCGAGGCCGCCATGAACGGCAAGTCCGACCCGCTGCTGGGCCTCAAGGAGAACGTCATCCTCGGTAAGCTCATCCCCGCCGGTACGGGTCTGGCCCGCTACTCGGACATCGAGGTCGAGCCCACCGAGGAAGTCAAGGCCGAGGTCTTCTCCCGCGTGGACCTGGGGGACAATGTCTTCGGCGAGTCCGTCGCCCTAGACGACTTCCACTTCGGTGGCGACCTGCGCGCGGACTTCTCCAACGACTTCCGCACCGGCTTCTCCAGCAGCGAGGACGTCGAGTTCTAGTCGATCTCCTCAGGAGCGTCGCTACTAGCGGCTCCCATGGTGTCCGGCCCGCGCCCCAGCTGGGGCGCGGGCCGGACACTGTTGTGTTGTGGGCGGCGGAAGAACCGGCGACGCGGTAAGGGATGAGCCCGGCGTGCTCAGTCGGTGGGCTCGGTGAGTCCGGCGAGCATGGCCTCGCGGACGCGGCAGACCCAGGCCAGTTTCTCCTCCAGGGAGGCGCCGGCCGGGGTATTGATCTTGATGCCCTCGTACGCCTGGGCGGAACCGGCCGCGCGCATGGTGGCGGCCACCCGTTCGGGCGTGAGCCAGCTGGTCGGCTCGTGCTCGGCCAGCGGCAGGTGCGCGTCGGCCCACGCCCAGGCCCACTGGGTCTCCTCGGGGCCGGCGCCCGAGATCATGACGCCACCCAGGCGGCCGGCCTCCACCAGCTCGCGCACGTGGCTCTCCGGAGTGTCCGGGTCGTGGGTCTCGATGACCGAGCGGCCCCAGTTGACGGTGATGAGAGCCGGGGTGTCTCTGCAGGCGGCGATCTCCTGGGACAGCGGCAGGAAGGCCTTCTCCGAAGGACCCACGCCGCCTTCGGCGTCGCAGTGCTCCACGATCATGCCCAGGCTCCGGGAGGCGAAGTCCTCGGTCAGTTCGCCTAAGGAGGCGTGGAAGGCCTCGGCATCGGCCTGGTGGTGGGGCGCCGAATGCAGCTCCACCCGGGTGACGACCTGCTGCCCCGCGGCCTGGTGCAGGCGGTCGACCGCTTCGAGCAGCGAGTGGGTGTAGGCCAGCGCCCGGCCGCGTCCGGCGTCGTCGGGGGAGGCCAGGCCGAAGGCGGGGTCTTTTCCGGTGCGGCCCATAGTTCCCGGGATTGCCGTGACGACGCACTGCGTGAAGCGCCCCGCCAGCTGCTCGGCCAGCCACGGCTCGGGCGCATCGAGCGCCTCCCGGAAGGGCAGCTCGATGCCGTCGACCCAGCCGAGGTCGGCCAGCGCGCCGTAGAGGGCGGCGGCTCCCCGGCGGTCCTCGTCGTCGGGGGGAAGCATGGGGTAGGCGCCGACGACGACCGGTACGACTCGGCGTTCAGCGTGGTTCTCAGCCTGGTTCTCGGCTCGGTTCGCAGACCGATTCTCTGAGGCGGCGGACATGTGGTCTCCTTGAGGTTCTGGGATCGTGCTACAGTGCGCGATACATCAGACATCATATGACTGAAGGGCGTGGTGGCGCACCGTTGCGCTCAGCGCCGATCAGTCGCGGAACACTGCCGGGCACTCGATGCCGGCCCGAGGGACTCAAGCCATGCTCTTCGATCTCACCGCATCCGACACCTCCTCCCCCCTGAGCGTCGGCGAGCGCGACCTCGCCGCCCTGGCCGCCTGCGAGCGCGGCACGATCCTCCTCGACGCCGCCGTCCGGGCCGACGCCACCCTCATGACTCTCGCCGGCTCCAACGGGAGGATCACGCTGTCTGTGCGCGCCGGGCGCCTCTACGGCGAGCAAATCCTCGGACCCAACGGCTCGCCGAAGACGGGGACGGGGGAGCAGGTCGGCGTCGAACGTCGCATTCTCGACGCCGAGGACGCTCTGGGCTTGGACGACGGCCGCCCCCACACGATCGCCCTGAGCGTCAACGACACCGGCACCCATCTCTACGCCGACGGCTACGAGTGCTTCTCCACGACCCTGACCGCCTTCCTCGCCCAGATCGGCCTGACCGGCGTGAGCATCGACCCCGACGGGATCACGACGGTGACGCGCCTGGCCGCCTGGGCCGAACCGCTCAGCGACCGCGCCGTCATGGCCCAGTCCCTGGCCGCCGTCCCACTGGTCCAGTTCGCGGCCAGCGAGCTCTCTGCCCGCGACGCCCGCCGCGCCGGGGACCTGACCACCGGCGCCATCCGCGCTCTCTTCCGCACCCGCGGCCGTGGCCAGGCCGGTACCGTCGTCGCCGCCAGCGGCCGGGCCGGCACCTTGCACCTCGACATCGATGCGCAGGGCCTGGCCTACCGGGTCCTGCCCGGAGCGGACTCGCACGAGACCGAGCCCCTCATCGAGGTGCGCGCCCCGGGCCACTGGGACGACGGGACCTGGCACGACGTCGTCGTGACCTCGGGGCGCGGCGCGGTGGAGATCCACGTCGACGGCTACCAGGTTGCCCACGCCCCCGGCGGCGCCTTCCTGGCCGACATCGCGCCGGTGGCCCGCGTGGTCGTGGGCGCAGACCTGGACGGCAAGCGCCTCTTCGGCGAGGCCCAGACCGCCATGGTCTACGACGCAGCCCTCACCGACGCCCAGATCAAGCGCCTGGCCGGCGCCGCCCCGCTGCCCACGCGCGCCTTGTTCGACACCGGCTACCACGGCGCCGAGTCCTACCGGATCCCCTCCCTGCTGACCCTCGACAGCGGCGTCGTCCTGGCCGGCGCCGACCAGAGAGTCTCCATCCCCAACGACGCCCCCAACGACATCAACCTCGTCATGCGCCGCAGCCTCGACGGCGGGCAGACCTGGGAGGAGATGCGAACCCTCCTCTCGCTGCCGGGAACCGGGGCGCTGGGAGCCTCCCTCATCGACTCCGTCCTGGTTCAGGACCGCTCCACTGGGCGCGTCATCTGCCTGGTCGACCAGTTCCCCGGCGGCATCGGCCAGCCCAATGCCGCCGTGGGCACCGGCTTCGACGCCCAGGGGCGCCGCGTGCTGCACAACCGCGTTGGCGAGCTGTTCGCCGTCGAGCCCGGCGGCGCCGTCATCACCGCCGCGGGCGAGCCCACCGACTACCGCATCGTCCCGAGCGATGAGACCGTCGCCGGCGCCCGCGCCGGTGACGTCCTCCTGGGCGGCGAGGCGGTCGGCAGCATCTACCTCGCCTACGAGCAGGCCCCCGAGGACTGCCTCTTCCAGCACCGCAGCTCCCACCTGCTCATGATCACCTCCGACGACGACGGCGCCACCTGGTCCGAGCCGATCGACATCACCGCCCAGGTCAAGGCCGACTGGATGTGCTTCCTGGGCACCGGCCCCGGCAACGCCATCCAGCTGGCCGGGTCGGAGCACGCCGGGCGCATCCTCGCCCCCGTCTACTACAGCCACGAGGCCGGAGGCACCGGCCACCTGTCCTGCGCCGCCATCTACTCCGACGACGGCGGAGCCACCTGGACCCTGGGCGCCTCTCCCAATGACGGGCGCGAGGTCCTGGGCGCCGTCGTCTCCTCGCGCGACCTGGCCGACGAGCGGGCCAGCCTGTATGAGTCCGTCCTGGTCGAAGGATCCGACGGCGCCGTGCACGTCTGGGCCCGAAACCAGCACCCCTCCGGGCGGGTCGCCCATGCCGTCTCCCGCGACGGCGGCGCCACTTGGGACGAGGTCGACTATGACGCCCAGCTCACCGAGATCTTCTCCCAGCCCAATGCCATCGCCGTCACCGGCGCTCATGACGCCGCCAGCGCCGGTAAGGCGGGCGGCAGGAGCATCGTCTTCGCCAACGCCTCCCAGATGCTGCCCTTCCGCGGCTGCGGCGTCATGCGCCTGAGCCACGACGATGGCGCCACCTGGCCCCACAACCGGGTCATCAACCCGCGCCACTACGTCTACCAGTGCATGGCCCAGCTGCCCGGCGGTGACATCGCCCTGCTGTGGGAGCGCGAGTGGCAGGGGCTGTTCCTCACCACGGTGCCCCTGGCCTGGCTGACCGAGTCCCGCTCGACGATCTCCTGAATCCCCAAGCGGTCCGCCCCGCCTGGGCACCGACCGCCTGCGCGGTGGGGGACAATCGCCACATGACCAGCTCCGTGTCCTCAGTCCCCACCTCCCGGCCCGCACTTGACGGCGGCCTGCGCCGACCCGCGCCCCACGAGCTGCTGGGGCTGACCAGTCCCGCCTACGGCGGCGACTACAACCCCGAGCAGTGGGACGAGGCCACCTTCGCCGAGGACCTCGAACTCATGGCCGAGGCCGGCGTCAACCTGGTCTCCTTAGGGATCTTCTCCTGGGCGCGCCTCGAACCGCGCGAGGGCTCCTACGAGCTCGACTGGCTGGTGGAGATCGTGGGCCGCCTCCACGACGCCGGCATCGCCGTCGATCTGGCCACCGCCACCGCCTCCCCGCCCGCCTGGATGGCGACCGACCACCCCGAGTCCCTGCCGATGAGCGCCGACGGCGTGCGCCTGGGCCTGGGCTCGCGCCAGCAGTACTGCCCCAGCTCGACCGTCTACCGGGAGCGCTCCGCCGCCCTGGCCGAAGTGCTGGCCGAACGCCTGGGCGACCACCCCGGCGTCGTCATGTGGCACATCGGCAACGAGTACGGCTGCCACACCGCCGAATGCTTCTGCCCCGCCTGCGCCCGGGCCTTCCGGGCCTGGCTGACGGACCGCTACGGCGACGTCGAGCGCCTCAACGCCGCCTGGGGTACCGACTTCTGGTCCCAGCGCTACACGAGCCTGGAGCAGGTCTGCCCTCCCGCGGCCATGCCCACCTTCCACAATCCTGCCCAGCTCCTGGACTGGAGGCGCTTCAGCGACCACCAGCTGCGCAGCCTCATGGAGGCCGAGGCCCGCATCCTGCGCGCGCACTCGAGCCTGCCGGTGACCACCAACTTCATGGGCGACTTCCCGGCCACCGACTACTGGCGCTGGGCTGAGTCACTCGACATCATCTCCGACGACTCCTACCCCGACCCCGCCGATGCGGCCGCCGCCCATGAGGTCGCCTGGGCGGGAGACCTCATGCGCGGCCTGGCTGACGGGCGTCCCTGGATCCTCATGGAGCAGGCGCCCGGCGCCGTCCAGTGGCGCCGCCGCAACTCGCCCAAGCGCCCTGGCCAGTTCCTCCTGTGGTCCCTGGCGCGCGTGGCCCACGGCGCCGACGGCGTCCTGCAGTTCCAGTGGCGCCAGTCGCGCCAGGGCGCTGAGACCTTCCATTCCGGCATGGTCCCCCACGCCGGGCGCGCCGGCCGCACCTGGGACGAGGTCGTGGCCACCGGTCGGGCGCTGAAGCGGCTCGGGCCGGTCCTGGGCGAGCCGGTGCGCGCCGAGGCGGCCGTCGTCCTGGACTGGGATAGCCAGTGGGCCCTGAGCTCGACCATCGGTCCGGTCGAGCCGGGGGAGCGCTTCGAGGCGGCCCGCGCCTGGCATCGCAGTCTGTGGGAGGCCGGGATCGCCACCGACATCGTCCCCGTGCGTGCTGACCTGGCCGGATACCGCCTCATCGTCGTTCCCGAGGTCTTCATCGACTACCCCGAACTGGCCCGGAACCTGGAGGGGGCCGCCGCCGCGGGCGCCCAGGTCGTCGTGGCCGGCCCCACCGGGGTCGTCGACACCGATGCCGGAGCGGTCCTTGGTGGCTACCTCGGGTCATTGCGGCCCCTGCTCGGGGTGAGGGTCACCGACCACGCCGCCCTCAGCGGGCCGGTGGGCCAGGACGACTCGCGAGGGGCGCTCGTCAACCGCGTCAGCCGCGCCGTCGGAACACCCGCCGCCGAGACCTGGATGGGGTTGGAGGCGGTCGGCGAACCGCTTCGCCGCGTTCTGGACCAGATGGGCACCCCGGCCCCCGACCTGCGCGCCGGCGGCTGGGCCGAGGAGGTCCGCATCGATGAGGCCCCTGGCGGCGTCGAAGCAGGTCAGGGCCAAGAACCGGTCGAGGTGGTGGCGGTTTTCGACGGCCGCAGCGGGGGAGCGGACCTGGCCGGGCGCCCCGCCATCACCCGGCGCCCGGTGAGAGGCCCGGGGGCGGCCTGGTACGTGGCCGCCGACCTCGACGCCGTCGGCCGGGCCGCTCTGCTGAGACTGGTGTGCGCACACGCCCGAATCCGTCCCGTGGTCGCCGATCTGCCCGACGGCGTCGAGGCCCAGCGGCGCGAGGAGATCCTCTTCCTGCTCAACCACGGCGATCGGGCCGCCGAGGTGGCCGGGATCGTGGGCACCGACCTGATCAGCGGCGAGGTCTGCACGGGCCATGTGGTCCTGGCCCCGCGCTCGGCGCTCGTGGTGCGCTCGAGGAAACTCGGATGATGCTTATGGGGAGGTCTTTCCGTTTCCCGGAAGTACGCGCAGTGGCATGCTGATATCGCTGGAGCCATCCGGGTTCGGCTATCTTCTGATTCCCCGAAAGAGCGTCCCATGTCCATGTCCTCATCCTTCTCGCCGTCGTCTTCGTCGTCCTTCGACCCGCAGGTCGCCTCTTCCGGAGGTGGGATGGGGATCGGGGGCGCAGAGGCTCTTCCGCCTTCGGCTCCGGGTCTCGCCGAGGCTGGCTCGTCGTCTCCCGAGCCCCGGCGCACCAGGGCGTTCCGGGCGGGTGTCGTCATGGTGGTCCTGGCCTGCGCACTTCTGGGCGGGGGGACGTACGCCCTTCTCGCCTCGATCCGCGTTTTCGACGTGGTGTTCCAAGGAGCGGGACTGATCAGCTGGCCGTCGGTCATGGTGGTGGCCGCCGGTGCCATCCTGGCCTTCGTCGCATTCGTTGTCTCAGTCGTCGCAGTGGTCAGAGCCCGTCCCAAGACCTTGGCGGCCCTGCTCGTCCTGGCGTCCCTTGTTCTTCCTGCGGCTGCGATGGCCGCCGGCGGTCATTACGGCACCTCGGCGCTGAAGGACCACACGATGAATCAGGCTCTGGAGTACGCGGGCAAGGTTGAGCCCGAGCAGGTGGACGAGGTCCTCGGCAAGGTCGAGGGCATGGGGCTCTCGATTCCCTGGCGCGAGGAGATCGTCGAGACCATCCGCTCGGCCAAGGACGTCGTGCACTGACGGCGGAGTGGCGTGCGGACCGGGAGTTGTGAGGTTCTCGGCGTGGCCGTGGGCTCCTCGTGCTGGAGGCGACGGTGGCGTAGCCTCGTGGTCGTAGCGACCCAATCGATACTCTCTGGCAAGGAGCCTCATCGTGTCCCGTCCCCTCTCTCGCGGACCGCAGTTCGACGACGCCGCCGAGGCGGAACCGGCCGTTGACCGCGCACGGCCCACCGAGCGGATCGATCTTGCTCAGGTTGAGGCCCAGGCGGGAGCCACGGAGGCGATCGCCATGCCGCCGGGAGGTGAGGGCTGGGGCTACCTGCCGCCGTCGACGTCGACGCCGCAGTTGGCTGCCTCGCCCGATCAGCGCAGCCAGTACACCCAAGTCCTCCAGCCCGCGCCCGCCGCGCCGAGGACGATGGCCATGCCCATGCAAACGGTCTACCCCGAGCCGGCCCCACCAGTGCAGCCCGTCTACGCCAGTCCTGAGCCCGCTCCGCCCGCCTCCCGGGCGCCGGAGCAGGAGACCTGGCGCGAGCCGGAGCCTGTGCGGCCCGCGGCGCTTCCCCGACCGCCCGAGCGCCGTCGCACGGCCGCGCTCCCTGTGGGGGACCATTATGGTGCTGGCGGCCTCCGGACTACTGGGGTGGGGGACGTACACGCTGCTGGCCACCCTCCATGTCTTCGAGATCCTCTCGAGCCAGTCATGGACCCCGAATTGGACCGCGATCGGCGCGATGGGCGGCGGGGCGCTCCTGGCCTTCATCGCATTCTTCGTCTCCTGCGCAGCCCTGGTGCGGGCCAAGCCGAAGAGCCCCGCGTTTCTCCTTCTGCTGGCGGCGTTGTTCCTGCCGGCGGCCGCGACGGCCGCGGGCGTCTACTACGGGGCGGGCGTGCTCAAGGACCAGACGGTGGCCGAGGCCGAGAACTTCGCCGGCCAACTCAAGGTCGGCAACATCGATCAGCTGCTCAACAACCTGCAGACGGGAGTCTCCTTCCCCGGGCGCGAGGACATCATCAGCATCCTCAACACGGTCAAGGACAAGGCGGCCCAGCAGAATGGAGGCCCGCAGGACGGCGCCGACCAGCAGGGGGACCAGTCCGGCGGATCCGACCAGGAGGGCGACGGGCAGCAGGATGACGAAAGTCAGGGTGACGGAGAACCGGCCGGAGGGGGAGAGAGTCAGTAGACCGCTCAAGGGGCGCCGCAGCATCCCGCCGGCGATCTGTTCGTTGCGGTGTTCCGAACGATCGGATGTTAAGACCAGGTCATGAAACAGGTGTGCGGCTAGTTTCGATGGGGTAGAACTATCCTGTTCGATTCCCTATCGAAGGCAGCCCTGTGTCCAACAACAGTTTTCCACCTGATCCCTCCCTCGGCACCGGTGGTGCCCAGGCCCCGGGGGAAACCGGTGCACCATCGGCCTCCGACGGCGCATCTGTTCCCCCGCCCCCGATGACATCGGGTCCTGAGACCGGCAGCTTCCCCGCGATCCCGGTGCCGCCCCCGCCGGGGTCCGGTGCTCCGGAAACGCCTGTCGCTGCGCCGGCGCCTACTCCTGCTGCTCCTGCGCCGCAGCCGGCACCTGCTCCTGCGCCAGTGCCGCAGGCGGAGCCTGCTCCTGTTCCCGCGCCGGCGCCGCAGCCCGCTTCTGCGTCTCCCTCCCCTGCAGCCGCCACCGTTCCGGCGCCCGAAGCCGGGTCCGCCCCGCAGGTTGCAGGAATGGCGCCGCCTACGGCGTCGGCGCCCCAGATGCAGGCGGGTGCCGCTCAGGCCGCGCCGTCCTCGGCGATGGGGCAGACCTTCACCGCCTGGTTCGCTGCCCCGGGCCTGACCTCCACCGCCCTGACGCTCGCGGTCGTGCTCGGTTCGGCGGCAGTCAGCGCGATCCTGACACTCGTGGCGATGACGACCATGGATACGTCGGACACCTTCCCGACGACTTTCTCCACGTTGCCCCTGCTCATGGGCTGGAGCCTGGGCGGGCAGTTCGTCCTGACCGGCTCGACCTCCTATGAGACCGTGGTGCTGACATTCGGCCTTCTCCCCATGGGGGCGCTGACCGCCGCCGGGATCGGGGTGTACTGGCTGGCGCGCCGCCGGGTCTCGGTCGACGGATCTGCGGCGCCGCTCGTGCCGATGGTGGCGCGAGCAGGGGCAGAGGCCCTCGCCGTGGCGCTGCTGGCCTGCCTGGTCACGGCCCCCTTCTCCTTGAGCACCAAGATGATGGGGCTGTCGAATGTATCGGTATCCTCCTCGCCCCTCATGACGATCCTCCTGGTGACCGTCGTGGTCTTCGTCGCTCTGGTGATAGCCCGCAGCAAGGGGCAGCTGCTCGAGCGGATGCCGAGCCTGGTGATGCAGGTCGGCCGCGAGCTGGGCGCACTGGGCGTGGTGATCGGCGTCGTCCTCGGGATCTTCGTCATCATCGCCTACATCGGGGTGGCCCTGAGCCGCGGGTGGGGCTTCGCCTCGATCCTCCTGCTGCCGGTCTTCCTGCCGAACCTGGTGCTCGCCGCTCTCGGTCTGGGCTCCCTGGGCGGTGTGACCGCAGACACCGATCGGGCCATGGACCTGGCCACCGTCATGCCGTCCCTGGGGGGCCAGCAGAGAGGCGATGCCTATGCCTGGACCTGGCTCGGCAGCTGGTCGATCCTGCTGTTCGTGGCCATGATCATCGTCATCGCGGCGGCGGCGGTGCGCGTGGGCGTCAGCCGTGCCCGCACCGGGCAGCCCCAGTGGCAGCGGACCTGGCAGCTTCCGCTCGTGGCCCTGGTTGTGGGTGCGATCGCCTTCTACGGCCTGCTCCCGCTCCGGTTCTCGGGCACTGACACCCCACTGCGCTCCTCGAGCACCGAGGCCGCACGCGAGCTCTACTACGGTATCCAGCCGAACGTCTTGACCTTCATCGCGTTCGGAATCGTGGTGGCGCTCATCTCGGGCTTGGCGGAGTTCCTGCCTATGTGGCTCTACTCCGCCTTCCCCGCGGCGCTGCCGCTGGCCGCAGGGAAGAAGGCCAGCGCGGCCTGGCTGGCCGGCACCTCGGGCAGCCAGCCGGGGACGACGTCGGCCCAGCAGTGGGTCTACGGCACCGACCCGGTCACGGGGGGCAGCATCGCCACGGACACGGCCACCGGC
>NZ_JH470354.1:137969-140767 GCF_000239715.1 Actinomyces sp. oral taxon 849 str. F0330
GCCCGCCCCGATGGATGCGGCCTCCCGTCGCAAGGTCACCCGGGTTGTGATCGCGGGCGGCGTCGTGGTGGCGCTGGTGGTTGCGGGCGTCGTGGCCCTTAACCTCGTCAACGGCATGCGCAGCCCGGACAAGGCGGTCGAGAGCTATCTTTCGCTCCTGTCGGAGGGGAAGGCGACCGAGGCCACCAAGATGGTGGACCCCGGCGTGCCCAACGACCAGCGCAAGCTGCTGACCGATGAGGCCCTGGGCGCCGCCAAGTCGAGGATCGCGGTCGCCAAGATCGACGAGCCCACGATCTCCGGTGACGCGGCGACGGTCCGGGCCCACCTGTCTCTGGACGGCAAGGCCTTCACCTACACCTTCAACGCAACGAAGAGCTCCGGTTCCTTTGGGTTGGAGAGCTGGAAGGTGAACAACGCACTGGTTATGCTCGTCCACTTCAGCGCCAAGCCGCTCTCCTCGCTCAAGGTGGGTGGCACCACGCTCGATCTGCCTGACACGGAGGATTCGACGACGTCGAAGGAGGAATTGAAGTCGCAGTACGTCTACCCGGCCACCTACCCGCTGGCGGCGCCGGACTCCATGGGCAAGTACCTGGAGCTCCAGGACACGTCGTTCACCGTCACCACGCCCGCGGATGACGGCAGTCGCGGGATCTCGAAGTCGCCAGACCAGGATATGCGGGTGAAGGCCAAGCCCACCGACGAGCTGAGCAAGAAGGCTCTGGAGAAGGTCAAGGAGCAGACGAAGACCTGCACGACGGTTCCTAGCAATGAGGATAAGCCGTGCCCCTACGAGACTTCCGAGAGCATGGAGTCGATGTCGGTCGACAAGGACGCCACGAAGGTGGAGTTCTCCAAGGATAGTGAGAGCATGTCCTTCGATTCCGACGAGATCAATATCTCCGGGACGCCCAAGCCGTCGACCTTCGAGAAGAACCCCACTTCCCGGAAGGCGAAGTTCAAGTTCTCCGGGAAGGTCGAGTGGCCGAAGGACTCTGAGGAGCCCACCATCAAGATTGAGTCCTCCGGCGGCGTCTACTAGGACGGCAGGCCGGTGCCGGCCGCTGGGCCGGCACCGGTGAGGAGGACGTATTCGCGGCGCGTCGCCTCAGGCGGTCACCTTCAGGGTGGATCCGCCTGAGGCGACGCGCCGCACTGTGATGTGCTCGGCGATCTGGTCGCGCAGCTCGGCCACGTGGGAGACGATGCCGACGGTGCGCCCGCCGTCGTGCAGGTGGTCGATCTCGGTCATGACCGTCTGGAGGGTGTCGGCGTCAAGGGTGCCGAAGCCCTCGTCGATGAAGAGGGTTTCTAGGCTCACGCCCCCGGACTCGGCCGAGACGACGTCGGCCAGAGCGAGTGCTAGTGACAAGGAGACGTAGAAGGTCTCCCCACCCGAGAGGGTCCGGGGGTCGCGGGTGCGCTCGTGACCGAGGTGGTCGACGACGGCCAGGCCCAGCCCTTTGCGGCGCCTGTACCGGCTGGTCTCCTCGGCGACGCGGATGAGCTCGTAACGTCCGGAGGACATCTGGGACAGGCGCTCGTTGGCGAAGACGAGGACCTCCTCGAAGCGGGCCTGCAGCACCCAGGTGGCCAGGGGCGTGCCGGCCTCGTTCTCCCCGCGGGCGAGCGAGGCCACCCGGATGAGGTCGGCGCTGGAGCCGGCTGCCTCCTCATAGGCGGTGGCCGCCTGCTCGACGCCGTCGACTGCCCGGCGCAGGTGCTCGTGGGACTCGGCGGTGCGCGCCTGGAGGGAGGCGGCCTCCTTTGCGGCGGTGTCTGCCCGGGTGAGCTCGGCGGAGGCGTCCTCGAGGTGGTCCTCCTCCTGGCCGCTCAAGGCGGCGATCTCCGGGCCCTCCAAACCCAGGCGGACCCGCTCACGGGCGGTGGCCGCGGCGCGCACGCTCGCGGACAGGGCCTCGACGGCGCCGCGCTCCATGAAGGCTACCGTTGCCTGAGCCGCGCCGGTGAAGCCTTCCTCCTCCAGCGCCGCGGCCAGGTCTGCCAGGGCACTGCGGGCCTGAGCCAGGGTGGTGCGGGCAGTGTCGACGTCCTTGGAGGCGTCCTCGGCCTCCTTGGCCCGCACGAGGAGCGCGGCGGCGCGGGCGGTGACGCTCGGCCAGGACCCGCGCGCCTCGAGGCAGCGCCGCTGGTCCTGGGCCAGGGCCTTGCGGTCTGCCTCCAGGCGACTGCGGGCCGACTCCTGGGCCGAGCGGGCGGCATCGAGTGCGGTGCGCTCCCGCTCGGTGCCGGCATCGAAGGCCTCGAGCCGCTCGACCAGCTCGTCGACGCCATCGGCTGCGGCCTGAGCCGTGGTCAGAGCGGTGGTGGCTGCCTCCAGCGCGTCCTTGGCGGCGAAGGCATCCATGCCGTCACTGGTGCACTGGGCCTCCTCAAGTCGGGCGGTACAGGCGTCTCGCTCCCGGACGGCTCTGCTGAGCGCCTCGTCGGCCTGCTTCTGGCGCTCCTCGGCCGCCTCGACCTGTTGGCGGGTGGCGCCCTCGGCGTCTGCGGAGGCGGGGGAGGGATGCGTGGGCGAGCCGCACACGGGGCAGGGCTCACCCTCGGTGAGCTCACTGGCCAGCGCCCCGGCGGTCCCGGAGATCCAGGCCAGGCGGGTGGCGCGAACCCGTTCGGTCGCCTCCCGCGCAAGCGTTGCCGCCTGAGTGCAGGCAGCGTCCTGCTGGGCCAGTTGGGCGCTGAGCTGCTCGACGGCGAGGGCGGCGCAGTGGCGCTCCTCGGCCCGGGCGCGGCGGTCCTGAAGGCCGTCCAGGCGCTCGCGGGCCGCCCGCGCC
>NZ_JH470354.1:141748-143382 GCF_000239715.1 Actinomyces sp. oral taxon 849 str. F0330
GCACGGCCGCGCGAGGCCTCCAGCACCTCGGCCCCGACGCGGCGAAGAGCCACCAGGTCCGGGGTGGCGCCCGCCATCGCCGCCTCTAGCGCCTGGGCCGGCGTCGGAGCAGGACCGGCGTCGGCCTCCTTCGGCTCCTCGCGGTCGGCGTCTTCCATGGGCAGCGGCAGTGCCTCCTGGGTCCCTCCGGACGGGACCTCCCGTGACGGGTCATCCCGGGCTGCCCCATGGTCGGCGTCGTTGGCCTCTTCGCCGGCATCCGCGGTCTCAGCGGGGGAGGGCACCTCGGTGAGGAGGGGGTGCCGTCCTAGGGAGGCGACCTGCCCGCGCAGGTCGGCGGCGGCCTGCTCGACCCTCCGGGCCCCGTCCCGGGAGGCCTGGATGAGGGCGTCCTGGATGGCGTCGTAGATGCCGGTGCCGAAGACGTCCTTGAGCAGCTGCTGGCGCTCGGAGGAGTCGGCGCGCAGGAACCGGGCGAACTTGCCTTGCGGCAGGACGACCGTCTGCGTGAACTGTTCCCGGCTGAGCCCGACGGCGCGCGCGATCTCCGCGTCGGCGTCGCCCACGCGGGTGACGGGTTCGTCGAGCGGCTGACCGCCGACCTCGGCCAGGTGCCAGAGCTTGACGGTGGCGTTCTGGGTGGTGGTGCCCTGGCCGCTCCGCTTGGCCCGCTCGTAGGCGGGGGTGCGGCGCACCCGGTAGACGCCGGCGCCGGTGGAGAAGACCAGCTCGATGACGCTCTCGGTGTGCGGGCCCACGAGGGTGGAGCGGATGCGCTCCTTGGAGGAGTCGGCCGAGTCGGCCACGTTCCCGTAGAGGGCGAAGACGATCGCGTCGATGATGGTGGTCTTGCCCGAGCCGGTGGGGCCGGTGAGCAGGAAGCGGCCCGAGGCGCCCACTGCGTCGAAGTCGATGTGCTCCTGCCCCGCATAGGGGCCGATGCCGGTCATGGTCAGGGAGTGGATCCTCATCGCTCGCTCCTCGCGTTCGCCAGGGCGGACTCGTACGCGCTGCGCAGGACGCCGCTCTCGGAGGGTTCGGGGGCGCGCCCGCAGACGTCGTCGAAGAAGTCCTCAGTGATGCGCAGCGGGTCTGCCGCGGCGGTGACGGCGATGCGCTCGCGGGCGGTGCGAGCGGGGGCCTCGTGCTGGAAGGCCAGGAGACTGGGGAAGCGCTCCTTGAGGGTGGCCAGGGCGCCGGGTGGTCGCTCGCCCTGGAGGATGACGCGTACCCAGGCGCCGGTGGCGTCGTCGAAGGCGGGGGAGAGGAGCTCGGGCATGGTGCCGGTCAGGGTGCGCACCTGGTGCAGGACCGGGGTGGGGATACGCTCCAGACCGGTGACGCCGTCGGCGCCCAGATCCAGCAGGACGGAGGATTTGGTGGCGGAGTTGCGGACGCCTTCGGCCTCGTCGAAGGAGAAGGGCAGGGGCGAGCCGGAGTAGACCAGGCGCGGGCCTGCGGGTCGGGTGAGCTCCTGGGGCCGGTGGAGGTGGCCGAGGGCCACGTAGTCGAGGCCGCCGCTGCGCTCGGCCAGGGGCGAGCCGCCCAGGGTGGTGAAGACGCCGGAGGGCACGGAGTCGACGCCGCCGACGCGAATGTCCCGCTCGGACTCGCACGCCTCGCCGCCGACGACG
>NZ_JH470354.1:143526-147537 GCF_000239715.1 Actinomyces sp. oral taxon 849 str. F0330
CGGCCTCGTGGGAGCGGGGCAGGCGTGGGCGCTCCGGCGGGCCGGGCTGGGAGGCGGTATCCCTGCTCTCGTCCTGGTTCTTTCCGGCTGTGTGCTTAGCGGGGGTCTCTTCGCCGAGGCGTTCGGCGAGGAGGGGAGGGAGGATCTCGCGGGCGGCGTCGGGGTCGAGGTAGGGCAGGGCGTGGACGATGGCGGCCTCGTCGCCATCGGCGTCGGGCAGGATGATGCCGCGGTCGAGGCCGGCGGTGCGGGCCCGGATGATGAGGCCCTCGCGCATGAGGTCGGCGGCGAAGCCGAGGCGGCGGGCGGAGTCGTGGTTGCCGGGGGTGAGGACCACCCGGGTGCGCTCGGTCAGGCGGCGCAGCGTCTCGTCCAGGAGGGCGACGGCGTCGTTGGGCGGGATGGCGCGGTCGTAGACGTCCCCGGCGACGAGGACAGCATCGACTGACTCGGCGGCGACGAGCTCGACGAGGTGGTCGGCGAAGGCGGCGTGCGCGTCATCGAGCACGCGCCCGTGGAAGGTGCGCCCCAGGTGCCAGTCGGAGGTGTGGAGGATCCGCATGCGGACACTGTCTCACAGCCCACCGACATCAATGACGGCACCCTGTGGCGGTCAGTCGCCGGCTTCCTGGTCCAGGTCCTCCTCGGTGCCGTCCTGCTCGTCCTCTGAGCCCGGCGGCGTCTCGAAGAGTTTCTCCGCCTCTTCAGCTCGACCTGCGGCGCGATAGGCGCTGGCGAGGTTGTCCTGTGTAGTGAGGGTAAGGGGGTGGTTGGGGCCAAGGAGGTTCTCGAAGTCCTTGAGGGTCTGCTCGAGCAGGGTGATGGCCTCGTCGAGCCTGCCCGCGTGCCAGTAGGCGCTGGCGAGGTTGTGACGTGAGGCGAGAGTGTCGGGGTGGTTGGGTCCCAGGATGCGGGTGGAATCTTTGAGGTTCTGCTTGTGCAGGGTGATGGCCTCGTCGAGCCTGCCTGTCTCCAGGTAGGCGCTGGCGAGGTTGTTGCGTGAGGTGAGGGTGGCGGGATGGTTAGATTTGCTGATGTGGGTGCTGTCTTCGAGTGTCTGCTCGTATTGCTTGATGGCTTCGTGGAGTCTGCCGGCGTCTTGGTAGGCGTTGGCGAGGTTGTTGCGTGAGGCGAGAGTGTCGGGGTGGTTGGGTCCCAGGATGCGGGTGCGGTCTTCGAGGGTTTGTTCGTACAGGGTGATGGCCTCGTCGAGCCTGCCAGCCTCCCTCAAAGCACTGGCGAGGTTGTTGCGTGTGGCGAGGGTCTCGGGGTGGTTGGGTCCTAAGAGAAGTGTGCGGTCTTTGAGGTTCTGTTCGTACAGGGTGATGGCTTCGTGGAGTCTGCCGGCGTCCTGGTAGGCGCCGGCGAGGTTGTTGCGTGTAGCGAGAGTATGAGGGTGGTTGGGACCCAGGAAGTAGTCGGTATCAGCGAGGTTCTGCTGGTATAGGGTGATGGCCTTCTCGAGCCTGCCAGCCTCCCGATAGGCGCCGGCAAGGTTGTTGCGTGAGGCCACGATTTCGGAGTGGTCCGGGCTCAGGGGGTGGGAATGGCTTTTCTGAGTCTGCTGGCGAGGGGGAACGACCTTGTCGATCCTGTCAGCGGCTCGAAAGGTGCTCATGGATTGATTTCGTGGTGCCTGGATGTCGTGCTGAGTGGTGGCAGGAGTTGTCTGGGAATGTTTGAGGTTCTGCTCGAGTAGGGCGATGGCCTTCTCGATCTGACCTTCTAGCAGGTATGCGTTAGCGAGACTGTTTCGCGAGCTAAGGATGTCGGGGTGATCTACACCCAAAGCGTCACTTGCCTTCGCAACCGAATTAACGAGGGTGAGCGCAGTCTGGTGCATTCCGAATTGTAAGGCTTTTTGTAGTATTCTTGCGAGTATTGTGGCGATGGTGGGTTTAGTAAATAAAGGCTGTGAATAATCCTGTGACGCGACAGCACCCAACTGTTCAATGAGGTCGCACACTTCCTCTCGCTCTTTAGAGGGGTTGTCTGGAGTGTGTGTGCTTCTGTTCTCCAGAATCCAGACTGTCGAGGCGAGGGCGGAGTCTTTCTCTGCCTCATTGGTTAGGTGATTCTCTCTGAAGGCGCGCCCCTGAAGTCGGTGAATTAATGCCTTTCTATTGTCTGTCGAGGTCTGACATATTGAGGAATTGAATAGTGCGCTGAGCGCCTTCTTGGCGCTCTCTCGGTCGGTGTTGTGCTCCAGCCAGCGGATCGGCACGCCTGGGGCGGCGAGTAGTGACAGTGCGCTTAACTGCTGAATTGCCAATCGTCCCTGTGTGGGGCTCTTTCTCTTGATGATTTCTGTTGTTGTCTTGCATGCTAGCCACAAGGCGGTGCTGACGGTTTCGGGGTAGCTGCCACCCTCTCGTTTTTCGATGGTGGTCGACAATGGGAGGTCATTTAGCCTGTCGAGGTATTCGGAGAGGGCGTATCTCTCGTTACGGGCTGTTGCGGCGGCCTGGGTCACGGCAACGGGTAGGTCGCCGAGCGCCTCCGCGATCTGATCTGCTGCGTCACGGTTGGTATCGCCAGTACGTTCACAGAGAAGATCGATCGATTGATCGCGTTGGAATGTACCTACCTCGATAGGTGACCAGTCCAGGCTATCCCAGTCGAGGTGGCGTGTGGTAGTAATAATGACTCGGATTCCGTCTCCGTGGGGGATGAGTCCCTTGAGATCGTCGAGATTTTCGACGTTGTCGAAGATGAAGAGGCGGTCGGCTGTATCCGCTGAACTCATCGCGTCCAGGCAGCGCCGTATGGCAGTGTCCGGAGGCGTATTTTTTGGGGTGTCGGTGCTGATTCGTATGGCAAGCTCATAGAGGTCGGCAACAACCTCCTTACGTGAGGCTGCATTGATCCACGCAACTAGGGGCCAGTCCTCTTTCTCGCATTTGGTGGCGATTGCGGCAGCCAGTTGAGTCTTACCGGTGCCTCGCATTCCGGTCAGGACTGTTTTTGGTTCGGCGCGAGTGATGATGGCATTGAAGAACTGGTCCTGACCTGCCCGTGAAACGAAGTTGGTGGTCACTGTAGGGCGGCTGCCGAAGTGAATCCGTTTAGGGGTGGTTTGCGATTGAGAGAGCGTATTTCGAGTGTTGTTGATCGTGTCGACGATCTTATCCAGGCTCTCGTGAGTCTTCGTGTGCTGGTCTAACAGCCGTGCTATCCCGGCGTCTAGTCGTTCCTGTCCTGCGAGCAGCTGCTTGCGTGCGGCGATGTCGAAGGCTTGTGATCCCGGTGCTTGATAGATGAACTCTTCGGCGACGATGCGGGTCAGGTCATCGAAGAAGGGTTCGGCTGCCGCGTCGACGTTTCGGCGGTGCCCGGCCGTACGCCGTCGGAGGTAGGTCTCGAAGTTGTCCGGGAACCGCACTGCCTCCAGGACTGCGGCGTCGTCCCCGCTGAGCTCCTTGAGTGTCACCTCCATCTCGGTGACGGCCCCGGCCAGGGCGGATTGAGTGGCTCCGGTCCGCTTGTAGCGTTCGCTGGCGGCATCCACCTGCTTCTGAAGTCGGGCCTTGATGGACGCCTTCAGCGGATTCTCCTGTCCACCTCGCCCCTGTTGCAGACGTTTCAGGCTGCGCCATGCGTTGAGGGCCTCGCCTGGCAGCGACGCCGCGCTGCCCCACGAAGGATCGACGGCCACAGCAGCCCCGCGCATGAGCAGCCCGGCGATGCTGGCAGACAGGACAGCGAGGGAGAGGGGATCGGCCATGTCGCTATCGTACAAGCGGTCAGCGGTGCCGAAACAGAATTCTCACGGCGTCCCGAAGAGCTTCTTCGCCTCCTCGGATCTCCCCGCGGCAAGGTAGGCATTGGCGAGGTTGTTGCGTGAGATGAGGGTGTTGGGGTGGTGGGGTCCCAGGATGCGGGTGCTGTCGGTGAGGGTCTGTTCGTGCAGGGTGATGGCGTCGTCGAGTCTGCCGGCAGCCTGGTAGGCGCCGGCGAGGTTGTTGCGTGAGATGAGGGTGTCGGGGTGGTGGGGTCCCAGGATACGTGTGC
>NZ_JH470354.1:148042-150499 GCF_000239715.1 Actinomyces sp. oral taxon 849 str. F0330
TCCTGGTAGGCGTCGGCGAGGTTGTTGCGTGAGATGAGGGTGTGGGGGTGGTGGGGTCCCAGGATGCGGGTGCGGTCCTCGAGGGTCTGCTCGTACAGGGCGATGGCCTCATCGAGCCTGCCGGCATCCTGGTAGGCGCCGGCGAGGCTGTTGCGTGAGGCCAGGGTGCTGGGGTGATCGGGGCCAAGGGTGTCGCCCGCCCGCGTAACAGAATCAGTGAGGGTAAGTGCCAGTTGTGGCATCCCAAGGTCGGCTGCATTCCGTATCGTCGTTGCGAGTAATGCGACAAAATCTGGATCGGAAAATAATGGGCGAGAGTGGTCTTGAAATGTGACCGCGCCTATTTGTTCAACGAGATTTCGTGTTTCCTGTCGCTGCTGTTCAAAATTAGCTAGTTGGCCTATGTCAATCTTGTCGAGGATGGTTGTTGCGTATGTGCATGCTTTGTTAAATATCCCTTGTTCGCTCAGGTAGGTTTCGCGGTAAACTTGTCCTTGAAGGCGGTGAATGAGGGTCTTGTCGCCGTTGATGGATTCTTGGAGAATTGATGATTTCTTCAGGAACGACAGGGTGTCTCGAACTGCGTCGGAGTCATCGTCGAGCTCCAGAAGCCAGTGAGTCGGTACTCCGGAAGCGGCCAGGAGGGATAGTGTGTCGAGGAGCGATATAGCAATCCTCTCCTGCCAGGGGTACTTGGAGTTGATCTGCTCCAAGGCCTGTTCGTACGCCATGAATAGCGCGACACTGACAGCCTCTGGGTAGTCATCGCCCTCGAGGCGACTGATGCTTGACTCGAGCGAGTGGGTGCTCAATCTTATGAAATACTCTGAAAGGGAGTAGTGTCCCCACTTGGCTGTTGCCGCGGCTTGGGTTACGGCGACAGGTAGGTCGCCAAGCGCCTCTGCGATCTGGTCGGCTGCATCGCGATGAGCGTCACCGGTGCGTTGGCAGAGAAGAGCGATCGACTGCTCCCGTTCGAAGACGCTGACTGCCAATGGTGACCATCCCAAACTGTTCCAGTCAAGGTGGCTCGTTGTGGTAATGAGGGCCCGAACTCCGTCGCCCTCAGGGGTAAGATCTCTCAGGTCGTCGAGATTCTCCACGTTGTCGAAGACGAAGAGGCGGTCCGCCGCATCTGCTGAGCGTAGCTGATCCAGGAAGCGCCGAATAATAGTCTCCGGAGGAATGTCCTTCGGCGCATCGATACCAATACGCAGTGCGAGCTCGTAGAGGTCGGCAATGAGTTCCTTACGTGAGGCTGCATTGATCCACGCAACCATGGGCCAGCCCTCCTCCTCGCACGTGGCTGCAACCGCAGCGGCCAGCTGAGTCTTGCCGCTCCCTCTCATCCCTGTCAGCACTGTACGAGGCTCCGCGCAGGTAAGGACAGCCTCGAAGAGCTTGTCCTGTTCCTCTCGTTTGACGAAGCCTGCGGTGACCCTGGGGCGGCTGCCGAACCGAATCCGTGTGGGTGAGGCGGATTGGTTTCGAGTGACCGCTCTATGGATCTCCTGGATATCCGTAGCCGCTGCCGTCAAACGTTCGTGAGTCTCTGCTTGTCCCTCCAGTAGTTGCTTCTGCCCGGCAACTAGCTGATCCTGGACTGCGAGCAGCTGCTTGAGCGCGGCGATGTCGAAACCGCGTGAGCCTGGTGCGAGATGGATGAACTCGTCGGCGACGATGCGTGTCAGGTCGTTGAAGAAGGGCTCGGCTGCTGCCTCGACGTTCTGGCGGCGGCCGGCCGCACGCCGTCGGAGGTACCTCTCGAAGTGATCCGGGAACCGCACCGCCTCAATGACTGCGTCGTCGTCCCTGCTGAGCTCCTTGAGCGCCACCTCCATCTCGGTGACGGCTCCAGCCAAGGCGGATTGAGTGACTCCGGTCCGCTCGTACCGCTCGCCAGCGGCATCCACCTGCTTCTGAAGCCGGGCCTTGACAGATGCCTCCAGCGGATTCTCCTGTCCACCTCGCCCCTGCTGCAGATGTCTTAGGCTGCGCCATGCGTTGAGGGCCTCGCCTGGCAGCGACGCCGCGCTGCTCCATGAAGGATCGACGGCCACAGCGGCTCCGCGCATGAGCAGCCCGGTGATGCTGGCAGACAGGACGGTGAGGGAGAGGGGATCGGCCATGCCGCTATCGTACAGGCGGTCAGCGGCGCCGAAACAGAATTCTTACGGCGCCTCGAAAAGCTTCGTCGCTTCCTCGGATCTCCCTGCGGCAAGGTAGGCATTGGCGAGGTTGCCGCGCGAGGTGAGAGTGACAGGATGAGCGGGTCCCAGGGTGCGGGTGCGGTCCTCGAGGTTCTGCTCGAACAGGGGAATGGCCTCCTCGAGCCTGCCCGCATCCCGGTAGGCGCCGGCGAGCGTGCTACGTGAGGTGAAGGTGTCGGGGCGGTCAGGGCCCAGAATGCGGATGAAGTCAGCGAGGTTCTGCTCGAACAGAGGGATGGCTTCGTCC
>NZ_JH470354.1:150761-171037 GCF_000239715.1 Actinomyces sp. oral taxon 849 str. F0330
GGTGGTCGAGGCCCAGAGTGCGGGTGCGGTCTTCGAGGTTCTGCTCGAAAAGGGAGATGGCCTCGTGGAGCCTCCCGGCTGCCTGGTAAGCGCCGGCGAGGTTGCCGCGCGAGGCCAAGGTCTCAGGATGGTCGGGACCCGCGAGACGTACGAAGTCGGTGAGGTTCTGCTCAAAGAGGGGGATGGCCTCATCCAGTCTGCCCGTATCCCGGTAGGCGCCAGCGAGGCGGTGGCGTGAAGCCAAGGTTTCAGGATGGTCGAGGCCCAGGATGCGGCTGACGTCGTCGAGGTTCTGTTTGTACAAGGTGATGGCTTCGTCGAGTCTGCCCGTATCCCGGTAGGTAGCGGCGAGGTTGTTACGTGCGGCCGAAGCGCCTGGGCTGTCAGGGCCCATGATGCGCATGGCGTCTGCGAGGATCTGCTTTTTCAAGGTGATGGCTTCATCGAATCTGCCCGCTTCCCAGTAGGTGTCGGTGAGCTGGTCACGTGAGGTGAGGGTGCTGCGGTGGTCGGGGCCCAGGACGCGGCTGCGGCCGGTGAAAACCTGCTCGTACAGGGTGATGGCTTCGTCGAGCCTGCCGCTCGCTCTGTAGGCGCCGGCGAGGTTGAAACGTGAGGTGAGGGTGCGTGGGATGGTCGGGGCCCAGGACGCGGATGGAGTCCTCGAGGTTCTGCTCGTACAGGGCGATGGCTTTGTCGAGCCTGCCCGCGTCCCGGTAGGTACCGGCGAGACTGTTGCGTGAAGCCAGGGTGTCGGGGTGGTGGGGGCCCAAGGCGTCGCAGGCCTGGGTCACGGAGTCAGTGAGACAAAGGGCTAGCTGGGACATCCCAAGGCCGGTTGCGTATTCCAGTGTCTCGGCGAGCTTTGAAGACACCTGTGGCTCAGAAAACAATGAATGAGAGTAGTCCTGTGATGTGACTGAGAGTAGCTGCTCAATGAGATGTTGGGTCTCGTGTCGCCGCTGTTCAGGATTCTCTAGGCGGTCTACGTCAATCCCGCTGAGAAGTGCTGCTGTGCGCGCACTCGCCTCATCGAGCTTCTTCTGGTTGCTCAGGTAGGTTTCCCGGTACACGTGTCCCTGGAGGCGGTGAATAACGGTCTTCTGGCCGTCGTTGGATTCTTGGATGACGGAAGCTCTCTTCAGGGAAGACAAGGTGTCGCGTACTGCATCGGAGTCGCCGTCGAGCCTCAAGAGCCAGTGAGTCGGCACTCCGGAAGCAGCCAGGAGGGACAGTGCGCCGAGGAGCGATACGGCGATCCTCTCCTGCTGAGGATGCTTGGTTCTGAGCTGCTCCAAGACCTGTTCATAGGCCATGAGCAGTGCGATGCCGACGGCGTCGGGGTAGTTGGCACCCTCGAGGCGACTGATGTTTGACTCGAGCGGGTGATGACTGAGCCTGTCAAGGTAGCCGGATAAGGCGTATACACCCTGTTGTGCTGTCGCGGCGGCTTGGGTGATGGCGAGGGGCACGTCGCCAAGCGCATCCGCGATCCGGTCAGCTGCTTCGCGGTGAGTGTCGCCAGTGTGCTCGCACAGGAGGGCGATCGACTGCTCCCGATCGAAGGCGCCCACCGCCAACCGCAGCCACCCCGGGCCGTCCCAGTCGAGGTGGCGCGTGGTGGTGATGAGGGTCCGAACTCCAGTGCCCTCGGGGATGAGGTCTCTCAGGTCGTCGGGGTTCTCCACGTTGTCGAAGACGAAGAGACTATTGCTCCCATTCGCTGAGCGCAAATTATTCATGAGGCGTCGAACGACGACCTCCAGAGGGATGTTCTTCGGTGCATCGATATCGATCCGCAGTGCGACCTCGTAGAGATCGACAATGATTTCCTTGCGTGAGGCCGCATGAATCCACGCGACTAGGGGCCAGCCCTCCTCCTCGCACCTGGCCGCAACCGCAGCGGCCAGCTGAGTCTTGCCGCTTCCCCGCATCCCCGTCAGAACCGTGCGAGGCTCCACGCGAGTGAAGACGGCGTCGAAGAGCTCATCCTGTTCCTGCCGCTTGACGAAACCTGCGGCGATCATCGGTCGACTTCCGAAGCGAATTCGCGTGGGAGAAGCGGATGGGTGGCGTGTGGTCATACTACGGATCTCCCCGATGTCCTTAGACGTCGTTCTCAGTGGCTCGTGAGTCTGTGCTTACCCCAGGGGGTGGCCATGCCGCCTATCGTACAAGTGGACGGAAATGCAGAAGCAGGATTCGTAAGGCGTCAGAGTTCGATGCTGAGGAATGCAGAAATCGCGTGGGGCAACGGAAAAACCATTGCCCCACGCGAAGAACGTTGCTGCCGGTGAATCGGTGTCGATGAAAAGGGCTCCGTCAGGCGGCGATGGTGCCGGCGGAGACCAGGGCGATGATGATGAGGCCCAGCAGCACGCGGTAGACGAGGAAGGACGTGAACTTGTTGGAGGACACGAAGCGCAGCAGCCAGGCGATGGTCGCGTAGGCCACGATGCCGGAGACGATGGTCGCGATAATGGTGGGCGTCCAGCCCACGGTGTCGCTGATGGTGCCGGCCTCGGTCACGGCTTCCAGCAGCCCGGCCGCGACCAGGGACGGGATACCCATGAAGAAGGACAGGCGCGTAGCCGTCACCCGGTCGAACTTGAGGAAGAGGCCCGCGGAGATCGTCGCCCCGGAGCGGGAGATGCCGGGGAAGACCGGTGAGAGGGCCTGGAACGCGCCGATGATGAGGGCGTCCTTGACGGTCACGTCCTTCATGCCCTTGGTGAGGTTCTGCTGGCGGTCGGCCAGCCACATGGCCCCCGACCACAGAATGAGGGCCCCGGCGATCACCCACAGGGAGCGGACCGGCCCCTCGATGAAGTCCTTGAACAGCAGCCCGACGGCCGCCACCGGGATGGACCCCAGGATGATGCCCCAGCCGAGCGTGTAGTCGGGGTCTTGGCGGGCCTGCCTGTTGCTCAGGCCCTTGATCCAGGCGGTGACGATCCGGACGATATCGGACCAGAAGTAGATGATGGCCGCGAGGATCGCACCCACCTGGATAACTGCGGTGAAGGCGGTCGTGCCCGCGGAGTTGATCTCGTAGCCGAGTAGCTTCTCGACGATGTTGAGGTGCCCGGTGGAGGACACTGGGAGGAACTCGGTGATGCCCTCGACGATGCCGAGGAGGACGGCGTGCAGCCAGTTCAAAGGGACTCCTGGGGTGGACGGATGGTGGACTCACGGCAGGTTACCGGCGCAAGGGAAGGGGAAACGTCCAGATGGCTGTGGTACCCGCCGCAGCGGTGGACGGCTCGATCATGGGCGACGTCGGGTCAAAGGCCCAGTTCTACAGCCGCGTATGAGTTTGTATCCCTTTTATAACGTTGGATGCGTGGCAAGTCCAGCCCGTGTGATCCCGGCGTGTGGCTAGCCCTTGGCCGGGGTGTCCTGAGGCGCGTGGAATGTGCTGAGTTGACCCCTCGAAGGCGCTGCCTGCTCCAACGGGGTCGTGCCATGCCGTGAAGATGGTCTTATCCCCGCCAACACTGTGCGCAACCACCTCGAAAAGTGCTCTGGCTCACTTTTGCGCGCTTTAGATCTTTTAGATCTTTTATAACTTCAGGGCGCGTTGAGATCCAGTGACGGGAGGTGAAGGCTCGGACGGCCGTGGCGGCGAACTCAGTCCGTCTCGGCGCCCAGGTGGCTCAAGGCGACGTCGTGCAGCAGCGAGTTCGTGGCCACCGCGT
Organism: Actinomyces sp. oral taxon 849 str. F0330; assembly: GCF_000239715.1. Lineage (NCBI taxonomy): Bacteria > Bacillati > Actinomycetota > Actinomycetes > Actinomycetales > Actinomycetaceae > Actinomyces > Actinomyces sp. oral taxon 849. The sequence goes on from NZ_JH470354.1 coordinate 154,460, forward strand.
TGCCCCCGAAGGGCCCGGGCTCGCCGTCGAGGGAGGTGAAGCGCCCGCCCGCCTCGGTGACCACGGGCACGAGCGCGGCCATGTCGTAGAGCTCGAGCTCTGGCTCGGCCGCCAGGTCCACGGCCCCCTCGGCCACCAGCATGTAGGACCAGAAGTCCCCGTAGGCGCGGGTGCGCCAGCACGACTGCATGAGCCCCAGCATCCCACGCAGCCGCTTGATCTGCGCCCACCCCGACAGCGAGGAGTAGGACATCGAGGCCCGGGTGAGGTCGTCGACGCCGGACACCGACATCCGCCGCGCCGAGCTCAGCGAGCGTCCGGTCCAGGCCCCGCCGCCGGAGACGGCCCACCAGCGCCTTCCCAGCGCGGGGGCCGAGACCAGTCCGACGACGCACTGGCCGTCCTCGATGAGGCCGATGAGCGTGGCCCACACGGGCACGCCCCGCACGAAGTTCTTGGTCCCGTCGATCGGGTCGATGACCCACTGGCGCGAGGAGTGCCCGGTGGTGGGCAGCTCCTCGCCCAGGACGGAGTCGCGCCCGCGCGCCCGCCCCAGCTGCTCGCGGATGACGCGCTCGGCCTCCCGGTCGGCCTCGGTGACCGGCGTGAGGTCCGACTTGGTCTCCACCGTGAAGTTGCCGGCGTCGAAGCGGGCCTGGGTGAGGCTGTCCACCTTGTTGGCGATCGTGTGCGCCAAGTGCAGGTCGTCGCGCCAGCGTCGCTGCTTGTCCGGGGGCGCCGTCGTGGTGGGCGGTGCCGCCTCCGGCGAGGGCGCCGCGGGAGGCGCCGGGAAGACGGGGCGTTGCGGGCGGGGAGTCTCGCTCATGACACCACGTTAGCGGGGGAGCGGGCTCGGGGAAGTCCCACGGCCGCCGGGCGTGCCACTCTCCGGGCGCCTCGCGACCGCGGCGAATCGTTATCGAATCTTGAGATTCTGGGGGGTGGGCGGCCGGATGAGCGAGTGTCGATTTCTGCCGTAAAATTGCGGAAGAACGGCGTCGGGCGTCATGTGATCAGGCGGCCACGATTTGGCTGCCTGTTACTGGTTCGTTACGCTGACAGGCATGACCCAACTCGGGAGACTCTATGCAGCATAATGCCGCTTTTACCAGGGACGACGTCGTCACAGCCGCCCTCGAGATTGGTGTGGACCGGTTCACCATGGGCAAGGTGGCGCGCCGACTGGGGGTGAGTACGGCCGATCTGGGACGTACTGTCAGCTCGCGCGACGACCTGCTGGTGGCCTGTCTCGAGCGCGTCTCCGCCGACGTCACGCTGCCGTCCGCGGGCCTGCGCTGGCCGGACTACCTGCGTCAGCTCTCCGACTCGCTGTGGGATGTGCTCGACGCCAACCCCGGCCTGGACCACACCCTCATCGACCTGGCCTGGGCCTACGTGCCCTTCATGTCCGTGGCCAAGCGAGCCCACCAAGCCCTGGTCTCGGGCGGTCTGCGCAGTGAAGACGCCTACCTGGCGCTCAACTACACCCTGTCGACGGTCCTGACCTCCCACCAGCAGGCGGCCGCCATGGCCGAGACGATCGAGTCCGAGCATCAGCCGGGCCGCCGCGAGTGCGGCATCGACATCGCCACCCGCATGTGGGACGAGCGCTTCGGAGATTCGGGCGCCGCCCTCGGCATGCGCCGGTCGCACCAGCTGCACGGCGGCGACGACGCCGACCGCGTCCCCTTCCGCCCCAAGGAGTCCTGGCTGGACCGCGGTGCGATGGCCCCCAAGTTGGAGGTCATCATCGGCGGCTTCTCCAGCCTCAGCAACGTCCTGTCCTCCGGCGCCGGGGGCGACGGCGCCTCGCGTGGTCCATCCCCCGCATCGCAGTCCAACGACACCAGGGAGTCCTCCGTGAACACTCTCGTTCTCGTCTTCCACCCCAACATCTCCGAGTCGCGGGTCAACAAGGCCCTCGGGGCCACGGCGGAGTCGCTCGGCGGCAACATCACCGTGCGCTACATGTACGACATCTACCCCGACTTCAACATCGATGTGGCCACCGAGCAGGCCGCCCTGCTGGGCGCCGACCGCATCGTCCTGCAGTACCCCATGTACTGGCTCTCCTGCCCGCCGCTGCTCAAGAAGTGGCTCGACGACGTTCTCACCTTCGGCTGGGCCTACGGCTCGACCGGCACGGCCCTGCACGGCAAGGAGCTGCTCCTGGCCGTCAGCGTCGGCGGCGCCGGCAGCGCCTACGGCCGCGAGGGCGCGCACATCTACACGATCCACGAATTCCTGCGCCCCATGCAGGGCACCTCGCGCGTCATCGGAACCAAGTACGCCGTGCCCTTCCTGTCGGTGGGCGCCCTGGAGATCACCGACGAGGCCATCGCCCGGCGCGCACAGGACTACGCCGCGGTCCTCCAGACCGCCGAGCTCCCTATGCTCGACATCTTCGGCTGAGGCGCTGCCCGCCCCTGATCCTGTTGGGTCCCCGTCGGCGCGATCGCCGGCGGGGACCGCGGACACGCACCTGCCCGCGCCACCTATGAGGGTCTCGGCTTCCGGCGCTGGCCGGTGGCCCGCTACTTCAAGGACCTGGCCGACGGCGACTGAGCCGATACTGCACCGATACTGCGGACTCGATGAGAAGGGGCCCAGAACCATGTGACGGTCCTGGGCCCCTTGACGATGATCGGGTCGCGTCTCCCGTCAGCCGCGGCGATCCAGAGTCGGAAGGTCGGCGGACTCCAGAACGGCCGCGTAGTCCTCGACCCGCTGAGCCAGGGCCTCATCGGTGATGGTGAGGGTCCCGGTGGTGGTGAAGGGCTCGAGGTAGGTCATCTGGACCATGTTCGCCGTCGCCTGGAGCGGGCGCAGCAGCTCAGTGAGCGTGTAGCCGTAGGAACCGTCGTGGCTGTAGTCATCGCCGGGACCGCCCGTGCTGACGGCTAGGAGCAGCTCCTTGCCGGCCAGGGCCGTGCCGGTCGAGCCGTAGGCCCAGCCGTAGAGGAGCACGTCGTCCTCCCACTGCTTGAGCAGGGCGGGGGTGGAGTGCCAGTACATGGGGAACTGGAGGACGACCCGGTCGGCGGCCTCCAGGGCGGCCTGCTCGGCGGCGACGTCGACCTTCTGATCCGGGTAGATGTCGTACATGTAGCGCACGGTGACGTCGTCACCGAGGGTTTCGGCCTTGGCGGCCAGGGGGCGGTTGACGCGTGAGGCGGACATGTCGGGGTGGAAGACGAGAACGAGGGTCTTCATGAACGCTCCTGCTTTCAAATGGTGATCGTGGACGGCGCGTCGCTCGGTCGGAAGACGCCGACGACGCGTGCCCTCCCGTTCGATGCTACGCACCGCCGGCGCGGTGCGGGCGCGAATCGGGGTCAGGGCTCCAGGAGCACCTTGATGGCGCGGCGTTCGTCCATGGCCTTGTAGGCCTCGGGGGCCTCTTCCAGGGGCAGGCGCAGGGTGAAGACCTTGCCGGGATCGATCTCGCGCTTGAGGATGCGGTCGATGAGGTCGGGCAGGAAGCGGCGCACGGGGGCGGGGCCGCCCAGCATGTTGATCTCGGCGAAGAAGAGCTGGTCCCCGGGTAGGGAGACGCCGTGGGCCACGCCCACGTAGCCCAGGTACCCGCCGGGGCGGCAGGAGGCGATGGCCTGCATCATCGAGGTCTGGTTGCCCACGGCCTCGACGACGCCGTGCGCGCCGTAGCCGCCGGTGAGCTCCTTGACCTTGGCGGCGCCCTCGTCGCCGCGTTCGGCGATGATGATGTCGGCGCCGAACTCGCGGGCCAGGGCGGCCCGGTCCTCGTGGCGGGAGAAGGCGATGACCTTCTCGGCGCCCAGGGCCTTGGCGGCCAGGACCGCGGATAGGCCCACGGCGCCGTCGCCGACCACCGCGATGGTCTTGCCGGGGCCGGCCTGGGCGGCCACGGCCCCGAACCAGCCGGTGCCCAGCACGTCGGAGGCGGCCAGCAGGGAGGCGATGATCTCCGGGTCATCGGGTCTGCCTCCGGGGACGACGACGAGGGTTCCGTCGGCCAGGGCCACGCGCGCGTACTCGGCCTGGGTGTCGCCGATGAAGCCGCCGTTGGCGCAGCGCGACTGGTAGCCGTCCTCGCAGATCTCGCAGGTGTTGTCGCTCAGGCAGAAGGAGCCGACGACGAAGTCGCCGACCTTGACGTTCTTGACCTCGTCGCCGACCTCGACGACGGTGCCCACGTACTCGTGGCCCATGGGCCGGGCCTTCTCCAGGGGCTGGATGCCCCGGTAGGGCCACAGGTCAGAGCCGCACACGCAGGCGGCCTCGAGCTTGATGACGGCGTCGGTGGGGTCGATGACGTGGGGGACCTCGCGGTCCTCGACGCGCACGTCACCGGCGGCGTGCATGATGACGCCGCGCATTGTGGTGGGCAGGGCGGGAGCAGAAACAGTCACAAGCAGTCCTCACATCAGTGCGGGTTGATATGTGAAGACTAAACGCGCGCCTTGCCGCGGGTCCACCGCCTGCCGGGTTCTGTCAGGTCCCCCCAGCGGACTTGCGGGGCGCCAGTCGCGGCTTGAGGACTCGGCCTATTCGGCCCGAGCATGGGCGAAGACCGGTGCCGGCGAGCGGCAGTGATGAGCGCAGATGGCCGCGAATGATCGCGCTCGGCCGAAGTCCGGACAAACCCGGGAAGGCGCTACTGCACCTGCTCGTGCCCGTCATTCGACGTCGTCGCACCGGCCCCGCGCGGAAGGGGCAGCACCAGCGGGTTCCCGGTGAGCGGGTCGGAGATGACCCGGACCGCCAGGCCGAAGACCTCCTCGACCATCTCTGCGGTGACGACCTCCTCGGGCCGCCCGTGGGCCAGGATGCTGCCGGCACGCATGGTGATCACCTCGTCGCCGTAGCGGCAGGCCTGGTTGAGGTCGTGGAGCACCGCCACGATCGTGGTGCCCAGTTCGGAGTTCAGGTCTCGGCACAGCTCGAGCAGATCCACCTGGTGGGCCAGGTCCAGGTAGGTGGTGGGCTCGTCGAGCAGGAGGATGTCGGTGCGCTGGGCCAGCGCCATGGCCACCCACACCCGCTGGCGCTGCCCGCCGGAGAGGGAGGACACGTGCCGGTTGGCCAGGCCGACGACGTCGGTGCGCTCCATGGCCTCGGTGACGGCCGCGTCGTCGTCGGGTGACCACTGGTGCAGGAGCGACTGATAGGGGTAGCGGCCGCGCGCCACTAGCTCATGGACCGTGATCCCGGGCGGGGCGATCGATGATTGGGCGAGCATGCCCACTCGCCGGGCCAGCTTCTTGGGGGCCAGGGTGGCGATGTCGCGGCCGTCGAGGACCACCTGGCCGGCGCCCGGAGAGAGGACCCGGCTCATGGCGCGCAGCAGCGTGGACTTCCCGCACGCGTTGGGGCCCACGATCATCGTCACCGCGCCCGGGGTGATGGCCGTGCTCAGGTTCTCGATGATGGGGTGGCTGGGATGGTAGGCCAGGGAGATTCCCCGGACGCCGAGGCCCGTGGGCGGGGCCGTGGCGTCCGAAGGCGTCTCCGTTGAGACGGGAGTGGGCACGGATTACTTCTTCTTCGACAGCGTGTCTGTGACCGTGGTCATGACGAGCCGTGCCGCGGTGGGGCCGGCGTTGAGGAAGAAGGCGTCGTCGTCGACGCGCACAGCGTGCTTGTCGCTGACGGCCTTGAGCCCCGCCCACAGGGGCATGGCGGTCAGCTCGGTGTTGTTCTTGTCCTGGTCCTTCTCATCCTTCGGGGTCTTCTGCGCCCCGTAGAGAATCCAATCGGCCTCGGCGTCGGCAAGGGTTTCGGAGTCGATGTCCTTGTTGCCGTTGTCGGTGAACTTCTGGGTGTCGGGACGGGCGACGCCCATGTCGGACAGGACCGATCCCGCCAGGGAGACCGCCCCGAAGATGCGGAGCTTGTCGCTGGTCTTGCGCAGCAGCGAGACGGTGGGGTTGCCGTCGATCTTCTCACCGGACTTCGCGGCATCGGCCTCGTAGGTCTCGATCCACTTCTTGGCGGTGTCCGGCTTGCCCAGGGCGTCGGCCACGAGCAGGAAGTCTTGCTTCCATGCCTCGCTCTTGCCCTGGGTGACTACCGTCGGCGCCACTGCGGACAGGGAGGAGTAGAGGGCGTCGATGTCGTCCTTGCCTGCCTGGTTGACGAGGATGAGGTCCGGGGAGAGGTTGCCGATGTCCTCCACGCTGGGGGATTTGCGTGAGCCGACGTCGGTGATGGAGCCCAATTGGTCGGCGTGGTCCGGGAAGGCCTTCTTGAGGTACTCCGGGACCGTCTCGGCGCCGTCGCCCTTGGTGGAGCCGATCGGCACGATGTCCAGGGTCAGGGCGACGTCGAGCTGGCCTGTGGACAGGATGACGACCTTGCTGGGGGCCGCCGGGATCTCCGTGCTGCCCTTGAAGTGGACGACCGTGCGGGGGAAGACGCCGTCGGCCTGGCCTGAGCCCTTGCCGTCGGGCATGCCGGTGGGCACCGACGAGGTGGGCTCGACCTTGGCCGATGAGGCGGCACTGGAGCCGGTCTTCTTGCCGGAGGAGCAGGCGGCGAGGACGGGGACGGCGGCGGCCAGGCCCGCGAAGGCGAGAATGCTGCGGCGACGGTAGAACGATGTCATGAACTTAGGCTAACCTCATTCCTGCCTCATTAATCAAGAACTATCCTCAGAAAAGGTGGGCCCGTGGTCAATATCGCCTCGATGGCACTCCCCGGCACCGGGCGTGCAGTTGTGGAGGATGCTGCAGGTGCCCTGGACTGCGGAGGTTCTGCGGGGCGCGTGAACGGGCCGACGTCGTGACCCCATGGCGGTCTGCTCGACGGCGCCGCCGCGGAGGTGAAGGGGGCGTTGGACTTCATACCAGGGGTTCCACAGGGGTTCCGACGAGTGTCATCATCCTTGTTCTCGCGGCACTGTGCGTGCTGCTGTGCCTGACGAGCCTGGCCATCGGATCGCGCAGCCTGACGCTGGAGGAGTTGGCGAGCGCCTTCACGCCCGGGGAGAGATCGGTCGCCTCCATCATCGTGTGGCAGCTGCGGATGCCGCGGACAGCCCTGGCAGTCATGGTCGGCTCCTCGCTGGCCGTGGCCGGGGTCGTCATGCAGGGGCTGACCCGCAACCCTCTGGCCGAGCCCGGCATCCTAGGCGTCAACGCGGGGGCCTCCCTGGCGGTGGTCCTGTCGATGTCCCTGCTGGGGCTCACCGACGCCAGCGGCTTTCTCTGGTTCGCCTTCGCAGGCGCCGCCGTGGCGGCGTTCCTCGTTCACCTCATGGCGCGTCGTAGCGCCGAGGCTGGACCCGCCAGGCTCGTGCTGGCCGGCGTAGCGCTGGGAGCGAGCCTGCGCTCGATCACCGGGACCGTCACCATGTACGACTCCGTCACCTTCGACTCCTACCGCTTCTGGGTGCTGGGCTCCCTGGCGGACCGGGACGCCGGGCTGTTGGTGTGGGTGGTTCCCTTCCTCGTCGCCGGCCTGGTGCTGGCCCTGGCCTCGGGGCTGACGCTCAACGCCCTGGCGCTGGGGGAGGAGCAGGCCAAGGCCCTCGGAGTGAGCCCGGGGCGGGCTCGGGCGCTGGCACTGACGTCGATCACCCTCCTGTGCGGGGCGTCGACGGCGGCGGTCGGGCCGATCTCCTTCATCGGGCTGGTGGTCCCGCACGTGCTGCGGCTGGCCCTGGGGGCCGACCAGCGCAAGCTGCTGGCGGTCTCCGTCGTCGCTGGTCCGGTGCTGCTCCTGACCGCCGACATCCTGGGCCGCGTCATCCTGGAGTCCGGTGAGATGGAGGCCGGCGTCGTGACCGCGTTCATCGGTGGGCCGGTGCTGCTGCTCATGGTGATCCAGCGCATGGGGGTGAGCGGGCGATGAGGCGGCCTCGGGGAGTCGGTGGCGGTTCGGTGTCGCCGGAGCGGGCGGTGCGGCTGGGCCCGCCGGCCTCTCAGCTGCGATATCCCCTGGGAGGCGCGAGGGTGTTCCTGGCCCACCGGCGGGCCGTGGTGGTGACGGTGCTGGTGCTGGTCGCCGCGGTGGCCGTGGTGGTCGCCTCGGTGCTGTTCGGCGCCTACAACATCTCCGCCGCCGACGCCCTGCACACTCTGGTGACGGGCTCCGGGAGCAGAATGGACCGCTTCTTCGTCCTGCATCAGCGGCTTCCGCGCGCGGTTGCGGCCGTGCTGGTGGGGGCGATGCTGGCGCTGTCGGGCGCTATCTTTCAGAGCCTGTCCCGTAATCCCCTGGGAAGTCCCGACATCGTCGGATTCACGACCGGCGCCTCCACCGGTGGGCTGTTCATGCTCCTGCTGGCGGCGTCGGCGAGTGACCTCCAGGTCTCGGTGGGCACGATTGTCGGTGGGTTTGTCACCGCAGCGGCGGTCGCCCTCATCTCGCGGCGCGGAGGCGTCGGTGGGGACAACCTGGTCCTGACTGGGATCGCCATCTCCGAGATGCTCTCAGCGGCCAACAACTACCTCATCTCCCAGGCGAGTCTCCCCAGCGCAGAGGCAGCCAAGGCCTGGCAGTACGGCTCCTTCAACGCGATCTCCTGGGGGCAGGTCAGGCCCCTGGCCCTGGCGGCTGTGGTGCTGCTGACCCAGGTTGTGTGGCTCGTGCGGCCGGCGGGCCTGCTGGAGATGGGCGACGACGCCGCGATGAGCCTGGGACTGCACGTCGGGCGAGTGCGCGGCGCGATGCTCGGCTACGGCGTCGTGCTGGCGGCAATATGCGTGGCGACTGCCGGTCCGATCGGTTTCATCGCCCTGGCCGCGCCGCAGCTGGCGCGCCGGTTGAGCCGGTCGGCCGGGGTCACGATGATCGCCTCGGCGTCCATGGGGGCGCTGCTGCTGGGCGGGGCTGATTTCCTGGCGCAGCGCCTGCTCAGCCCCTTTCAGATCCCGGTGGGCCTGGTCAGCGCGGCGTTGGGCGGGCTCTACCTCGTCTGGCTGCTCATATTCTCCTCCGAGCGCGCCGGGCGGACCGGCTGAGGCCGCCGTCGGGCGCGCTCGGAGCCAGGCTGCTGCTCTTTTAAGAACTCGCATCACCCCACGCATCTCACGGACCTCCGCCTTGAGTTTCGTGATTCTTAAGCCGACTCGGAGGCCTTCTGGATGTCTTGGTCGGTGGCGTGCTCCTTCCTGTACCTTGCGACCCAGCTGCCCACTTCTTTGGGCCACAAGGGTAGGACTAGCCACCTCGGCGATGGTGCGGTCCTTCATAGGACGCTTCACGCACGCCCCGTGTCTAGCAGCTCCTCTGAGTACTTCGCCGCTGGCATGGTCTCCACCCATGTCTACTCACGGGAAGAAAATCTCCCCAAATCCGACAAACGCCAGGCACTCCACATACAGGTTGGCGACGTTAGTGGTGCAGCTCAAGCAGCTGCTCCAGAATGGACACCACCGCGCCGGGGCGCGAGGGGACGCGGACCGTCTGCCTCCTCGCCCTGACCTCTTCCAGGCCGTCCCCGACGATGACACCGATATCTGCCGCGCGGATCATCGCTATGTCGTTGGCGTCGTTGCCTACCGCGACCCACGTGGAGACGGGCCGGTGGCGAAGGCCTGGTGCCTGCCCCATGACGGCTGTCCTTTCTGTGGTATCCGCCCCTCCCGAGGCGGCCGGCTCCTCCTCGCCAGTCGGCAGCCTCATACAGACGCTCTTGTCCACCCCTGCCGCGCAGACGTCGACCACGCCGTCCTCGTGCGGGTAGGCGACGACGCCGTCAAGGCGCAGCCCCAGCAAGTCCTGGAGAGCGCCCGCGGGCTCCGGGCCGCCCGTCTCCTGCGCGCCGGCAGCCCTCGTACCCGGATCAGCCGCTCCCTGTAGCGGATCGGCAATCCTCTGCCTGATGATGTCCTGCCCCGTACGGCCCTGGTGCCTCCTGCTGACGACCGTCACCTTGAGCACGTCGTCAGTCGGGACCTGCGCCGGGTCGGTGCACCACGTGCCATCCGGGTAGTCCCGCATGTGTTCCAGGCCGTCCCAGAGGCCCGGTGCCGTCTCGGAATCTTGGCTGCCCCTTCGCCGGGTCTCCTTCTCCGCCACTGTCCCTGGAGACGCAGCGAAATCTGAGACCGCTGCAGACGCCTCCCCTGACCGCGGCTCTGCAACAGGGACATGCCCTGCCAGTGCAGTGAAAGAGTGGCCCCGGTCCACGTAGAGGGGCATGCCCGCACGGAAGGCGGCGTCCACGACGGCGCGGACGTGATCCGCCCTCATGGGGTAGCGCCTCTCCTTGTCTCCTAGGCGCAAGAGAGCCCCGTTGAGGCAGACCGAGCCTTCCAGGCAGGTCACGGCGTCTCCCAGTACCTCGGTCATTCCTCGGGGCGCACGTGAGGTCGCCACGATGACCGATATGTCCTCACGTCCCGCGGCCCGCCTGAGAAAGGGGGTCAGCCGGGGATCGGCGACTCCGCCGAAGACGACGGTCCCGTCCAGGTCTGTCACCACGCCCACCGGGCTGCTCAGCATTGACCACGCATCCTTGCAATATCAGGAATAACCCTGCTCTGAAAGGTTGACCCATCACCTGGCGAGCAGGTCACGGGGACCCATTCTACGGCCTCGATCTCAGAGCGAGGGACCGGGTCGCCCGCAATATCGCACATGTAGACGAATAGGGTGATCATCCGGCTCCGGTCGAAGATGGAGACATCTTCATAGGTACCGAAGTAGGTGGCCGACACCAACGAGACCCCGAGCTCCTCATCAAGCTCGCGGCCGAGGCAGGCGACATGCGACTCCCCTTTCTCCAGTTTGCCTCCAGGAGAAATGAGGTCGGTCGTACCGCGCTTGCGGACAAGCAGCACGCTATCCCCGCGGAGAACGACCGCAGCGCACTTGACAACTGGCGAACTCTTTCCCATGTCACGCTTATCAAGTCGCACCCGCTCCCTCCCTCCTTGAGCGGCGAATGTAGTGCATGTTGAGGCCGACGATCGCCCCAATGACCACCGACCCACCTACGAGCGAAGCCGCCCCGGGATTCTCACGGAAGAACAGCCACACCCACACCGGGCCCAGCACTGTCTCCGCCAACACGAAGATTGCCACATGGTGCACGGGCAGGAGCTTCGGCCCAACGGATAAGCAGACCAGACCGACCGGCATGACCACGAAGCCCTCGGCTACCAGAGGCAGCCATGAGGAGGACTCGTCAGGAACCTTGACCCCGTGCAGAAGGGCGGCAGCGGTGAGTGCGCACAGCGCCCCACCGACCGCTGTGGTGAGGAAGGGGCTGGAGCGGCGTTTGGAGGAGCACACGAAGCCGCCGCTCATCGACACGGCAGCCAGCAGGGCCAGCAGTTCCCCCCGGCCTGCGGCGCTGGACAGCTGTGAAGCGAAGATGATCGTCATACCGGCCAGCGACGCCAGGATTGCCAGGACCGTCGGCCGGTCGATACTGGCCCGGAGAAACACTCGTCCCAGAATTGCCGACCATACCGGCATGGTCGCCATGATAAAGAGCGTGTTAGCGGCGGAAGTGCTCTCGATGGAATACACGAATGCCACTGATGCTATCCCGAACATCAGCCCGTTACCCCAGGCAGCCCACTCGTTGTCCCAGCGTTGCTTTACCCCAGCAACGTGGCAGACCATTGCCGCCAGCACCATGGCAGCGCATATCAGCACACCGCGCCACAACGACAACACCCCGGCCGGCTGGTCTACAGCGCGGATGAGGGCTGCATCAAAAGACATGACCAGGACCCCGCCGAGCACCACCACCGCGCCCCGGACGTATCGGTTATCTAGCATTCCCGACATCTGATCAGTCCCTCCAGGTCACGGCAGAAGGCTTCAGTAGCATCGACCCAGGAATCATCCTTGCACCCCAGGCTCGAGTACGAGTAGCGAATGATTCCCTGACGCCTGAAGTACTTGGCGCTGGGTGGAAGTTCTCGTACCATCACGTTCGCGTCGCCTCCTCCTCTGGACATCTTTACCGCCGCCATAGGGAGTCCGCCGCCACCTCCCACGATCTCTAATCCCTCCGCGGCCGCCCAGTCGACAAGGTCTTGAGAGAACAGGAGCTGCGCCTTGTTCCAGACCTTTCCGCGTCTCATTCTATCAAGCGCCTGTTCAAGCAGATCAAGTGATGGGCAGCCGCCCTCAGTCAGTGACAAAAAACTCGCAATCGACGGCAGCTGTTGCTCTGTAACGGCATCTAGTATCACTATACCCAGCCCCGGTGCGAGCGCCAGATGCTTATGAAGCGGCGCAATTACGACTGTACCACTCGACACCAGTTCCTCGGTAAGGGAAGTGCCAAGAGACTGTGCTCCGTCCACGACAGAGGCTGTCGCGCCCCCTGGTTCACGGAAGCTGTTATCGACGCTAACGTCCACTGGGGCTACATGCGTATGAAAACCGACCCACCTGCCGTTGAGCACCTCTTCCATAGATCTGACTACCCCTTGATAGGGACCGTAGTGCCTCCATAGTGGACCTGCCCCTCTCAATCTTAAATTCTCTGCCATAATCCCCCCGAGCACCACAGCCAGGGCGGTAGAGGTGTTCGGGACAAAATGAATGCAGTTAGAGTCTACGCCTAGGTCGTGGCCCAGCATGTCAGCAAGAGCGCTCCGACTTCTGGAAGTATGTCCGTAATATGATTCTCTCGATCGGTCGCGACTCAAGAAAGGATTTAGTGAAGGATTTATTGAGGCTGGATCATTTGGCATACCTAGAACCCTCCAAGGAGGTGGAAGAGTTAACTTTACTGCCCTGAAGGAAGTCGATAATGTCGACAGCCTTGCGCTCCTTATCGCACAAATACTGTAAAACAACTTCATCGCTCGGCGTGGTAAAACTGTCGGCGAATACCGACAGGCCCTCGAGTGATTTTGTGGACAACCCTAACTGTAATAACTTGTACTTAACGTCATCAGACGACTGTGCCCAGTCGTAGATGGGGCTCTCGTACGTGATTCCGTAACCCTTCATGAACTCCACAAAGTAGTCCTTGGCCACGGAACGCTGCTCCGGAAACTCCTTCTGGTAGACAACGATACCGTCATTAACTATAGTAATGTCGTTCCGCTTGCAGTAGTCGATCACGTGGCAGTGTATCGCTATTTTCTCTCCCAGTAGTACAAGATTCTTCCTGTAGGTCAGGATGTCTTGTTTAAGGTCGGCAATAGCGAGAGAGCGGAAGCTTCCAGAAATATCTTGTTTGACGTGTCTCAGCATCAGTCCGCCAAAGCGGCTCCTCATCTCTCGCACCCGTACCTCAAGGACATCTCTGTGTAGAGAACATCCAGAATTTGCCGTGTACAGATGTACTGGGATACCTCTCAGCATCAGGGATCAGGCTGCAAGAGTGCTATCGCGTCCACCCGTGAACATCACCAACTGTGCATCGCTGCCAGCGTATTCTCCCAAGGTAATCTCCTTCTGTGTTTGCAACCAATTCATCGAGTCTCACCTCATGTGGAGCCCATCTGGATGCAAATGATTCGATCTACTTGTAGTTAAATTAACACACTCCCAAGAATGCTGCAATTCCAGAACAATATACGATATGCACAAAATAATTACGGAGGTTAGTAGCACTCCTTGAGGTGGGGCTGGCAAAGTTGGTTCAGGTGCTTGGCTGGGTGATGAAATTGATGGCTCGTTTGGTCGTCTTGACGTGGATTTGGCGGTTGAGGCGATGAATATGCTGGGGCTGTGGAAGAGTCGGGTCACGCTGATGGGCAGGTTATGCAGGTCGGGCATGATCTCGGGGACCGTTAGCGGTGTGCAGCTGGTGGTGGTCCTCGCACGTGACGACGTCTCTGGCCCAGTGGAGTCGGTTCTCTATTTTCCAATGCCCTTGGAGCCAGACGGTGACCTGTTCGGGCTGGGCGTCGGTCATGGGTAGGGAGCTCAGGGATCGGCAAAGTCGGTGGGTGAGGGTGTCTGAGCTGGTTTGATGGGGCGGTGTGTCGTTAGGACGGGGGCGCAGGCCCCGTGGGGACGATGAGTGGTGCTTAATCAATCCCTTCGTCCTGGGAGCCCGCGCTGATGTCATCCTCCACCACGAACGTCTTGTCGCGCCAGCCCCTGGTCCAGGTTCTCAGGAACATCACCGACCCACGCGACAGACGCGGAGTGCGCCACAGCCTGTTCACGGTCTTGTCTCTGGCTGTGACCGGAGTGCTGGCGGGCTGTCGCAACCTGATAGCGATATGGGAGCACGCCACCGACCTGACTGGTGCCGACCTGGAGGCCCTGGGGCTGGAGGAGGGCCAGGCTCTTCCGTCGGAGTCGACCATCCGCCAGGTCCTGCAGGACCTGGACCACGCCACCGGCGCCGTGCTGACCCAGCAGCGGGTGGCGGACAGGTCCAACCAGAGGTCCCGGCCCTGAGGGACTTGCTTGAGCCCGTCGACCTGGACGGGGTGGTGGTGACTGCCGATGCGATGCACGCCCAGACCACCTGGCGGCCCATCAAGGGCACCATCACCACCACCGAGACCTCCACCCCCTACGACCTCGTCCGCATCACCTCCTACCTCACCGACGACGCCGAAGAAGCCCAAGGCCACTAAGCCCCGTACTCCCTCGCTGTCAGACACAGGGAAAGATCCGTCAATCCCTGCAGCTCACGAGCTTCGGTCAGTCGGCCGCTCCAGCCGCCCAGGCCTTCATACCGCCCTCGAGGTTGAGGAGCCGGCCGGGGCAGCCCGCTGCCCTCAGCGCCTCGATGGCCCGGGCCGAGCGCACGCCGGCGGCGCACACGACCACGGTCGGGCGATCCGCGTCCAACTCGTCCATTCGCGCCACCACCTCGCGCAGTGGAATATGCCGGGCCCCCTCCATCGGCTCGAGCGCCACCTCGACGTCCTCGCGCACATCCAGCAGCGCCGGTGGCTCGGCAGCGTCCAGGAGCCTCCGCAACTCGGCAACAGAGACGACGTCCTCCGTCGATCCTGTTGTCAGGTCCTCTTCAGTCGCCTGAACCCTGAGGCGTGCGCTGGAGCCGGTCTCGGGACCCCGTGGCCGTCCGGGGGCGTCGATCCGGGAGGTTCGGGCGGGCCGGCAGGTATCGGTCTCAGGAGTCTGGGGGAGCGTGCAGGAATCGACCGGCGTCGACAGCTCCGTGATGCTTGGGCCGGCCCCGCACACCGGGCAGGCCGGGTTCTTCGCCACCGGAATCTCCCGCAGGCGTGCCCCCCAGACGTCCAGCAGCGCCAGCCTTCCCAGCAGCGGCTGCGCACCCCCGATGATGAGCTTGAGCGCTTCGGCTGCCTGCATGGTGCCGATGATCCCGGGGAGCACCCCCAGTACCCCGGCCTCCGCGCAGGAGGGCACCGAGCCCGGGGGCGGCGGCGTCGGATGCAGGCACCGGTAGCACGGGCCTCGGCGGGCGTCGAAGACCCCCACCTGCCCGTTGAAGCCCAGCACTGCCCCGTGCACCAGCGGCAGCCCCAGCATGACGGACGCGTCATTGACCAGGTACCGCGTGGGGAAGTTGTCCGTACCGTCGATAATTACGTCCCAGCCGTCCAGCAGACCCAGGGCGTTCTCCGCGGTTAATCGAATCCGGTGGGGGATGACCTCGACGTCGGGGTTGAGCGCCCTGATCGCCGCAGCCGCCGAGTCCACCTTGGGGCGGCCCACGGCGGCGCTTGTATGGATGACCTGGCGCTGCAGGTTGGTGAGGTCGACGTCGTCGTCGTCGATGAGCCCGATCGTGCCCACCCCGGCGGCCGCCAGGTACAGGGCGGCCGGCGCCCCGAGCCCGCCGGCGCCGATGAGCAGGATCCGGGCGGCCCGGATGCGCTGCTGGCCGACCACCCCCACCTGCGGCACGAGCGCGTTGCGGTGGTAGCGCTCCAGCTCATCTCGGCTGAGCGGCCGCAGGCGCTCATCGGCGATCACCGAGCCGTAGGTGCGTTGGTCGGCCCTGCTCATGGTGTCTCTTCCATCTCTATTCGCCCCTCGTTAATGCTGTCTTGATCTCCGGTGCTGGAGGCCTCAAGCCCGGCGGGCGACGACGCGCACCTGTACCGCCTTGATGACGCAGCAGACCTGGCGGCCCTCGGCGATGCTGAGCTCGGCCACGGCCCCCGCGGTGACCGCAGCCGACAGGCGCTGCCCCTCCTCCAGCTCCAAGCGCACGCTCACCAGCGCGCCCGAGCGCTCCAGTCCCGTCACCCGACCGGTCAGGACGTTGCGGGGGCTTCCCTCGGGCGCCTCGCGGTAGAGGGCGACGGCATCGGGCGGCACCAGCGCAACCCCCGGAGCCCCAGGGGAGAGAATCTCGCCCCGATCCGCGGTCTCGGCCTCGGTGGAGCCGTCCTGCGGGCGGCCATGAATGACCCGGCCCGACGGCAGCCGCAGCCCCGGGGCCCCGGCCTTCCCGTCGATGACGCCCATGAGCACGGATGTCCCGGTGAGTCGGGCGACGAAGTCCGAGCGCGGTGCGGCCAGGACCTGCGCCGTCGGCCCCTGCTCGACCACGCGGCCCCGGTCCAGGACGACGACTTCCTCGGCCAGCGCCGTCAGATCCAGGACGTCATGGGTCACCAGCAGCAGCGTCAGCCCCTCCTCGGCGCACCGGCGCGACACCAGACGGCGCATCTCCTGGCGGGCGGTGACGTCCAGGGCCGACATCGGCTCATCGAGGAC
>NZ_JH470354.1:171245-183211 GCF_000239715.1 Actinomyces sp. oral taxon 849 str. F0330
CGGCGCGCACGAACTCCCCGGGACCGTCCAGGACCCGTCCGCCCAGGACCACCCGGCCGCTCTCGGCGTCCAGCAGGCCCGCCGCCACGGAGCAGACCGTCGACTTTCCCGAGCCGTTGGGCCCGATGAGCGCCACCGTGCGCCCGGCCCCCACCTCCAGGTCGACGACGACGTCGCGCGCCTTCAGTTTGAAGGCGACCTGCAGGTCTTGGCCGCACCCGGTGCCCCGGGGCGGTGCAGTGGAAGGGGAGCTCGCGGAGGATGAGCCCGAGCCGGGCCCGCCGTCCGAGGACGGTTCGGAGGACGGGGGGACCGCCCGGCCGACTCGGCCCAGGAGACCGCCCGGCAGTGAGCCGACCAGACGGGACCAGTCCACAGTGGTCGCCCCGACGATGAGGAAGGACAGCCCGATGAGCACGGCCGCCAGGGCCAACGATGTCGCCGTGTCCTTCTCCCGCTCCAGGTAGATGGCCAACGGCATGGTGCGGGTGACCCCCTCCTTGGAACCGGCGAAGGCGATGGTCGCCCCGAACTCGCCCAGGCTCCTCCCCAGGGCCAGCGCGGTACCGCGCGCCAGCGCCGGCGCCGCCAATGGCAGCGTGATCTGCGCCAGGACCCGCCACGGCCCCGCCCCCAGGCTCCGTGCGGTCGTCTCGACCCGCTGGTCGCGACTGCGCAGCGCCGCCTCAAGAGTCACCACCAGGTAGGGCATGGAGACGAAGATCTGGGCGATGACCACCGCTGTGGTGGAGAACGCGATGGGAATGCCCCACTCACGCAGCTGGGCCCCCAGGATGCCCCGGTTTCCCAGGGTCGACAGCAGGGCGATACCGGCCACCACCGGCGGCATCGTCATCGGCAGGACCGCCAGGATCCGCGCCAGCCGCACGCCCGGCCAGCCGCGGGACAGCAGCGCCGCCAGAGGCACGCCCAGTACCACGCAGATCACCGTGGAGACCAGGCATGTGCGGATCGACAGCCACAGGGCGGCCTGGGCGGACGGCGTTGCCAGCAGTTGGGGCAGCTGTCCCCAGGAGACGCGCGTGCCCATGCCCACCAGAGGCAGGACGATCGCGCAGCCGCCCAGGATCGCCAGTGCGATAACGAAGACTGGCAGAGGAGAGCGAGCGGCCCGCCCACGCCGGATCAGGGCGCGGGCGGGCCGCTGTGAGGAGGAGGATGTCGAGTTCACAGGACCATCTCTATCAGGTCACCGAGCCGACCTTTCCGCTGTCACGGAGCAGTCGTCTCCGCGGTGGGCTTGTCCGCCTCCGGGGAGGCCGACCCGCCGGCGGTCGCGGCCTGGGACGGGGCAGCGCTGGTTGCCGCGCCGGCCCCAGCGCTGGAGCTCGCACCTGCGGTTGCACCGGCCTTGGAGGCGCCGGGCGCTCCGAAACCGTACTTGGCCAAGACCTCCTGGCCGGTCTTGCCGGTGACGGCGTCGATGAAGACCTTGGCACCCGCGGCGTTCTCGGGGGTGGCGGTCTGGGCGATTGGGTAGTGGTTGACGACGCCGCCGTCGGGGATGTCGATCTTGTCCACCTTGTCCTTGGCGGCCGCCGCGTCGGTGGTGTAGACGATGCCGGCGTCGGCCTCACCGGACTCGACCTTGCCGCGCACGTCGGTCACCTTCTGCTCCTCGGAGACGGGGTTGAGGGTGACGCCCAGGGCAGTGGTGAGCTTCTTGGTGGCCTCACCGCAGGGGACCTCGGGGGCGCAGATGACCAGGTTGGCGCCGTCGAGTGAGGAGTCCAGGCCGGTGACGTTCTTCGGGTTGCCCTTGGGAACGATGAGGGTCAGGACGTTGGTGGCGAACTCGGTCTGGTCGCCGACCAGCTTCTGGTCCGCGGCGTCTTTCATGGTGGAGTTGTTGGCGGTGGCCAGGACGTCGGCGCTGTTGCCGCCGGCCAGGGAGGCCACCAGGTCCTGCGAGCCCTGGAAGTCGAAGGTGATGTCCAGGCCGGGGTTGTCTTTCTCCACGGTCTTCTCGATCTCCTCGAAGACCCCCTGGAGGGAGGCTGCGGCCAGGACCGTGACCTTGCCGGTGGCCTTCCCCGCGCCGCCCGAGGCGCTCGCGGAGGCGGCGCCCGAAGCGGCGCCGGTGGAGCTGTTGCTGGCAGAGCCGCCGCAGGCGGCCAGTGAGAGGGCGGAAAGCAAGCTGACGGCGGCGATCGCCGCACGGCGGGTCATCCCCATGTGTTCTCCTTATTGATGTCGGGGTGGCCGGGTTCAGGCGCCCTGGGACGGGGTGACGTCGTTGATCCCCTGGTTGCCGGTGCCCTGGGTCCGTACCGGGGTCCAGCCGCGCGAGGTCCGGGCGGTGGAGGTGGCCCCCTCGCGTGAACGGTAGACCACGTAGGGGCGGGTCGCATAGCCCACAGGCGCGGAGACCGCGTGGACCAGGCGGGTGAAGGGCCAGATCGCCAGGAGCAGGAAGCCGGCGATGACGTGGAGCTTGAAGGAGACCGGCACGTCGGCCATGAGCTCGGGGCGCGGCTGGAGGATCAGTACCGAGCGCAGCCAGGGGCTGATGGTCTCGCGGTAGTCGTAGCCGTGGGCGTCGGCGAGCTGGTTGAGGACCGTAGCGGCCGAGCCCAGCAGGACCGGCACGATGAGGAAGCAGTACATGACCAAGTCGTTGCGGGTTGTGGCTAGGCGCACGCTCTTGACGACGACGCGCCGGTAGATGAGCCCGGCCAGGCCCAGAATCGTCATGATGGCCGCGAAGGTTCCCAAGTAGGTGGCGCCCAGGTGGTACATGTGCTGGGAGATGCCCAGCATCTCGGTGACGTCCTTGGGCACCAGGAGCCCGACGACGTGACCGCCCATGACCATGAGGAAGCCCAGGTGGAACAGGGGCGAGGCCAGGCGCAGGATGCGCGACTCGTTCCACTGGGAGGACCGGGAGGTCCACCCGAACTGGTCGGTGCGCCACCGCCAGATCATGCCGGCCACCAGCAGCACCAGGCTGGCGTAGGGCAGGGCCACCCACAGGAGGTTCTGCTGAATTGGGCTCATGTCATGCTCTCCTGGCTGCTCGTGAGGGGGAAGGGCCGGCGACCGGTACGGGATCCGGCAGAGTGGGCGAACCGGACAGGCTCGGGTTGCGCACGGGAACGGTGGGGAAGGGCAGGGTGTCGGTGACGCCGACGGTCTCGGTGGGCGGACCGGCCGCCACGAGGGCGCGCACGCGCTCGGCGGTGGCCTCGTCGATGCGCGGCAGGGTCATCGAGACGGCCTCCACCAGCCCGGCATAGGGGGAGGCGGCGTCGGCCAGGGCACTACGGAGCACCTCGATGCCCTCGCGGTGGGAGGACAGGAGCGCGCCTGCCACCTCGTCGCCGCTGCGTGCGGACAGCTCGAGGACCACCGGCAGGTAGTCGGGCAGCTCGTCGGCGGCCATCTCGTAGCCGGCCGCCGCCAGCGCCTGCTTGAAGGCCAGCAGGGCTGCGCCCCGGTGCCGGGTGTCGCCCACCGTGTAGTACGTCAGGTACAGGCAACAGCGCCGACGCCGGTCGAAGACCTCCACGTAGTGCTCGGCCATGGCGCGCTCGCCGCGGCGCCGGGCCTGGCCGATGAACTCCTCTAAGAGGACGGCCACCTCCGGCGGCAATCCGGCCAGCTCGGCCTCGACGGCGTTCAGACGCGTCTCCAGGGTGCCCTCGGCCGGGTAGTCCAGCAGCAGCGAGGCGGCCATGTGCACGGTGGCTCGCTGAGAGGAGTCCAGGGGCACCTCGGGGGGCGCCTGAAGGACTCGGGGAGCGCGGACGAAGGAGACCATCTCAGAGATCCCTGGGGGCCGTGACCGCGGGGCCGGTCGACGCGGCTCGTGAGGGGGCGTCGGCCGTCTGAGCCTGGCCCACCGGCTGGGGCATGCCGACCTCCGGCATTCCCGGACCGGCAGCCGGCACCGGCTCGCGGCGCACGGTCGGCAGCGGCAGGCTCACCGGGCCGCCGTTCATGGAACCGGCACCGCCCTGACCGTGGAAGGAGGCGACGTCGGGGTGGCAGCCGGCCGGCGCCCCCTCGCCCAGGAGGGTCTTGACGTCGTTGCCCATGGACTCCATGCCGCGCGGGACCTCGGGCTTGGTCGTGGGGATGACGTAGCGATCGTCGTACTTGGCGATGGCCAGCAGACGGTACATGGCCTCCAGCTTCTTCCCGTCCAGGCCCACGGCGGCGGCGATGGCCGGGTCGGGCTCGCGGCCCAGGCGCACGTCGCGCATGTGGGAGCGCAT
The DNA here is from genome assembly GCF_000239715.1 of Actinomyces sp. oral taxon 849 str. F0330. Lineage (NCBI taxonomy): Bacteria > Bacillati > Actinomycetota > Actinomycetes > Actinomycetales > Actinomycetaceae > Actinomyces > Actinomyces sp. oral taxon 849. The sequence goes on from NZ_JH470354.1 coordinate 175,484, forward strand.
CGCGGCCAGGCGCCGCAGCACGAGCTCCACCGTGTTGGTCTCACCGGCCGTGAATAGGCCCGCCAGGTACTCCAACGGGATGCGCATCTCGGAGACGGCCGTCAGCAGCACCTTGTGGTCCTCCCCGTCCAGCCCGGCTGCCGCCACCTCGTCGACGACCGGGGAGAGCGGCGGGATGTACCAGACCATCGGCATAGTGCGGTACTCGGGGTGCAGGGGCAGGGCCACCTCGTAGGTGTCGATGAGGTCCCAGATGGGGGAGGCCTGGGCCGCCTCGATCCAGTTGTCCGGGACGCCCTCGGCGCGCGCCCCGGCCACGACCTCGGGGTCGTGGGGGTTGAGCAGGATCTCGCGCTGGGCCATGTACAGGTCCTGCGGGTCCTTGACGGCAGCGGCCTGCGAGACGCGATCGGCGTCGTAGAGGAGGACACCCAAGTAGCGCAGGCGGCCCACGCAGGTCTCCGAGCACACGGTGGGCTCGCCGACCTCCAGGCGCGGGTAGCACAGGGTGCACTTCTCGGCCTTGCCGGTGGCGTGGTTGAAGTAGACCTTCTTGTAGGCAGGCCGACACGCACATGCGCCAGCCACGGCAGGCGTCCTGGTCAACCAAGACGATGCCGTCCTCGGTGCGCTTGTACATGGCGCCCGACGGGCAGGCGGATACACAGGTGGGGTTGAGGCAGTGCTCGCAGATGCGCGGCAGGTAGAACATGAAGGCCGACTCGATGTCGGTGCGCACCTTGGTGCCCATGGCCTCGATGATCGGGTCCTGCTGGAGGGTCTCCATGGAGCCGCCCAGGTCGTCGTCCCAGTTGGGACCCCACTTGATGGTGGGCATGTACTCGCCGGTCAGCTGGCTCTTGGCCCGGGCCACCGGCAGCGCCGGGGAGTCCTTGGGGGCCGAGAGCAGCTTGTCGTACTCGTAGGTCCACGGCTCGTAGTAGTCCTCGACCGTGGGCATCTCCGGGTTGGCGAAGATGTTGACCAGGCGGCGCAAGCGCCCGCCCGAACGGGGCCGCAGGCGGCCCGAGGCGGTGCGCTCCCAGCCGCCGCGCCAGGTCTCCTGGTCCTCCCACCCCTTGGGGTAGCCGACACCGGGGCGGGTCTCGACGTTGTTGAACCACATGTACTCGGTGCCCTCACGGTTGGTCCAGGCCTGCTTGCAGGTCACTGAACAGGTGTGGCAGCCGATGCACTTGTCGAGGTTCATCACCATTGCGATCTGGGCCATGACCTTCATCAGAACGTCACCTCCTGGTTGCTGCGGCGACGGATGAGCGTGACCTCGTCGCGGTTGTTGCCCGTGGGGCCGATGTAGTTGAAGGCGTAGGACAACTGCCCGTAGCCGCCGGCGAAGTGGGTGGGCTTGAGCACGATCCGGGTCAGCGAGTTGTGTGTCCCGCCGCGCCTGCCGCTGGACTCGGTCAGCGGGGTGTTCATGGTGCGCTCCTGGGCGTGGTGCATGAAGACCATGCCTTCGGGGATGCGGTGGGAGACGATGGCGCGCGCCGCCACGATGCCGTTGCGGTTGTACGCCTCGACCCACTCGTTGTCCTTGACGCCGATCTTGTCCGCGTCCTGGGGGCTCATCCAGATGGTCTGGCCTCCGCGCCCCAGGGTGAGCATGTGCAGGTTGTCGAAGTACTGGGAGTGGATAGCCCACTTGTTGTGCGCGGTGATGTAGCGCACCGCGACCTCTGCCGTGCCCGCCTGGTTCGTGGACACCGAGCCCGGTGCGGCCTCCCCGTACAGGGCGTGGAAGTCCAGCGGCGGTCGGAAGACCGGCAGGGACTCGCCCATGTCCCGCATCCAATCGTGGTCCAGGTAGTAGTGCATGCGCCCGGTCAGGGTGTGCCAGGGCTTGGCGTGCTCCACGTTGACCACGAAGGCCGAGTAGCGCCTGCCGCCGTGCTCGGAGCCGGACCACTCCGGGGAGGTGATGACTCCCTGGGGCTTGATCTGGGTGTCGGCGAAGGAGATGAGCTTGCCGGCCTCCTCCTCGCTGAGCTCGACCAGCGTGGTGCCGGTGCGCTTGGACAGCGTGTCCCAGCCCTCGGTGGAGATGCGCCCGTTGGTGGTGCCCGACAGCGTGAAGATCGCGTCGGCGGCGCGGATGTCGGTGTCGAGCAGTGGCCGGCCGGCGGCCACACCGTCGGCGGAGACCCCGTGGTTGCGGGCCAGGCGCTTCACCTCCGGCCCGGGCTTGAGCATGATGCCCTTGCAGGGCAGCCCCAGCTTCTCGGCGAGGGGCCCCAGGGCGTCGAACTTGGCCCGGATCTGGGTGTAGTCGCGCTCGGTGGGCACCAGCTTGGGCATCGTCACCCCCGGCACCCACTCCTGGGGCAGGGCCGAGACATCACCGTGGGCCATCGTCATGGCATCAGGGGTGTCGTGGGTGAGGGGTGCGGCGACGACGTCGGTCTGGGTGCCCAGGTAGCGCGGCGCCCAGGCGGAGATGAGCCCGGCCAGGGTCTGGAAGACCTGGAAGTCGGTGCGCGCCTCCCAGGGCGGGTCGATGGCTGCGTTGAAGGAGTGCACGAAGGGGTGCATGTCGGTCGAGGAGATGTCGTGCTTCTCGTACCAGGTGGCCGCGGGCAGGACGACGTCGGAGTGCAGGGTGGTGGAGGTATTGCGGAAGTCCGCGGTCCACATGAGGTCGAGCTTGCCGACAGGGGCCTCATCGCGCCACGTCACCGAGGCCGGTCGCTGCTCGGGCGGGGTCTCCACAGCGTTGACATCGTTGTCCGCGCCCACCATGTGGCGCAGGAAGAACTCCGTTCCCTTGGCCGAGCTGCCCAGCAGGTTCGTGCGCCACGAGCACAGGATGCGGGGGAAGTTCTCGGGAGCGTCGGGGTCCTCGCAGGCAAAGCGCAGCTCACCGGAGCGCAGCTGCTCGACGACGTAGTCCTTGGGGTCCATGCCCGCCTCGGCGGCCTGCTGGCCCAGGAGCAGCGGACTGCGGTTGAAGGTGGGGTAGGACGGCGTCCACCCGCGCTTCATGGCCTCGACCATCGTGTCGGTCGCCGTCTTGCCCGCCAGGGTCCCGGGCCCCAGCGGCGAGGCCAGGCGCTCCGCGGAAGTGGTGTCGTAGCGCCACTGGTCGGTGGTGATGTACCAGAAGCCCGTGGAGATCATCTGCCGGGCCGGGCGGTGCCAGTCCAGGGCGAAGGCGTACTGCTGGAAGCCGCTGAGCGGGCGGACCTTCTCCTGACCCACGTAGTGGGCCCAGCCGCCGCCGTTGACGCCCTGGGTGGCGCACATGGAGGTCAGCGCCAGGATCGTCCGGTAGATCTGATCGGCGTGGTAGTAGTGGTTAATTCCCGCACCCATGACGATCTGGGAACGGCCACCGGACTCCACGGCGTTGAGGGCGAAGTCGCGCGCCACCTGGATGATGGCGGGGCCCGGCACGCCGGTGATCTCGCTGGCCCAGGCGGGCGTGCCCGGGACGGTGGCGTCCTGGTAGTCCGCGGGCCACTGGCCCGGCATCGAGGGGCGCTCGACGGCGTACTGGGCCAGGAGCAGGTCGTAGACGGTGGTGACCAGGCGGTCGCCGATACGGGTGACCGGCACACCGCGGCGCACGACGCCTCCGCCCACAGAACCCTCGGGGGTGGACGAACCGGGCAGGTCGAAGCGGGGCAGGAGGACCTCGGCGGCCTGGACCTGGGGGCCCTCGCCGTGCAGGTCCATGATGCTCATGACCGGGTCGACGCCCTCCATGAGCAGGTTCCACTTGCCCTCGCCCTCGGGGGTGAAGCGGTCGGCCAGGGTGCCGCCGGGGTCGGCCGGACCGCGCCGGCGGTCCCACACGAGGGGGCGGAACTCGTTCTTCGGGGCGCCGGCGGCCACTCCCTCGACGTCGGAGGCCGTCACGAAGCGGCCGGGCACGTAACCGGTGCCGTCGGGGGATGCCTCCAGCCCGATGAGGAAGGGGGAGTCGGTGTGGCGGCGCATGTAGTCCAGGAAGAAGGGCTCCTCGCGCTTGACGTGGAACTCGGTCAGGATGACGTGGCCCATCGCCTGGGCCAGGGCGCCGTCGGTGCCGGGGGCCACGCGCAGCCACTGGTCGGCGAACTTGGTGTTGTCGGCGTAGTCGGGGGAGACGGCCACGACCTTCTGCCCGTGGTAGCGGGCTTCGGTCATGAAGTGGGCGTCCGGGGTGCGGGTCAGCGGCAGGTTGGAGCCCCACATCATGAGGTACTGGGAGTTGTACCAGTCGCCGGCCTCGGGGACGTCGGTCTGGTCGCCGAAGACCTGCGGTGAGGCCGGGGGCAGGTCGGCGTACCAGTCGTAGAAGGAGAGCATCGTGCCGCCGATGAGCTCGTGGAGGCGGCCACCGGCGCCGTAGGAGACCTGGGACATGGCCGGGATGACAGAGAACCCGGCGATCCGGTCCGGGCCCCAGGTCCGGATGGTGTGGACGTAGGCGGCCGCGACGATCTCCATGGCCTCGTCCCAGCCCACACGCACCATGCCGCCCTTGCCGCGGGCCGACTTGTAGGCCTTGGCGGTGGTCGGGTCTCCGGTGACCTGAGCCCAGGCAGCCACGGGGTCGCCGTCGTTGGCGGATTTCGCAGCGCAGAAGGCGTCCAGCAGCACCGAGCGCACGTAGGGGTAACGGATACGCGTGGGGGAGTAGGTGTACCAGGAGAAGGCCGCGCCGCGCGGGCAGCCGCGGGGCTCGTACTCGGGCATGTCCGGCCCCGTGGTGGGGTAGTCGGTGATCTGCTTCTCCCAGGTGATGATGCCGTCGGAGACGTAGACCTCCCAGGCGCACGAACCGGTGCAGTTGACCCCGTGGGTGGAGTGGACCATCTTGTCGTGGCTCCACCGGTGTCGGTAGAAGGTGTCCGCCTGGCGCCCGCCGGTCAGGAACAGGCGGCGGGCGTCGGCCGAGGCCTGCCCTCTTCGCAGGTACGAGCCCAGCGTGAGCAGTCCGGGGGCGTTCTCGACCTGCTGGTCGGGCCCGGGGACGATCCCGGGGCCGGTGGGCTGGGAGCCGGTGGTGCTCATCAATGGTCCTTTGGTCCGTGAAGCTGGCGGGTTGCTGGTAGGTGGGCGGTGGCTGGTCTGTGCGGCCCGGGGCCGATGAGGGCGGGGCGGGCGCTGAGTACTTCTGGTCGGCCCTGGCGACGCTGCCGAGCTCTCAGCAGCGTCGCCGTCGGGCCGATCATTCGGTTGTGGGCGGTCGGCTCGGCGGAGCGGGCCCGGCCGATGCCGGATGCCGGATCAGCCCGGACGCTTGGCGCCCGGCTTGGCGTAGCGGATCCAGCAGATGACGGCGCATACGATGCAGAAGACGGCGCAGCTGTAGAAGAAGACGTGCGTCGGCATGAGGGTCAGAGCGATGCCGACCAGGAAGGGGCCGAGCGAGGCCACGGCGGCGGTGAAGCCGATGGCGCCGCCGGCCTGGCGCTTGGGCATGATCATCGGCATCTGCTTGAAGGTCGAGGCGTTGCCGACGCCGGCGAAGAAGAACATGGCCAGCAGCGCCACCATGAAGATGGTGAAGTCGGCCGGGTCGTCGGCACTCGCCACCAGGTATCCGCACCACCCCATGGTGATGGCCATGCCGATCGCGGAGACGAAGGTCCAGATCGCCCCGCCGAAGCGGTCGCACAGGGGACCCCATGCGAAGCGCAGGAAGGAGCCGATGAGGGTGCCGATGAAGGCGTAGGAGGCTCCCTGGGGCAGGTCGGAGGCAGCGAACCTCTGGGCCAGGTCGGAGGCGGCCCCGTAGTTGTTGTTGATGATGTTGGCGGTCTGGGCGGCGAAGCCGGAGAAGACGCCGAAGGTCATGATGTACAGGACCGTCATGAGCCAGGTGTCGAGGTTGCCGAAGATGTCCATCTGCTCCTTGATGTTGGCCTTGAGCGGGACGTCCTTGATATAGCGGAAGGTCAGGAAGGCCGCGATAAGGGACCAGGGCAGGAAGAAGACGGTGGCGTTGACGACCATGGGGGCGCCCTCGTGGTGGGGGGCGACCCAGGTCAGCCCGAACAGGCTGATGCTCATCAGGAAGGGGGCGGCGAGCTGGATGACGCTCATGCCCATGTTGCCCAGGCCGCCCTGCAGGCCCAGGGCGGTGCCGGCCAGGCGCTTGGGGAAGTAGAAGCCGGTCGAGGGCATGTAGCCGGAGAAGGTGGCGGCCCCGATACCGCAGGCGAAGGACAGGGCGAGCAGGACGCCGAAGGAGGTGTTGTGGTTCTGCACCGCGAAGAACCAGCCGAGCATCGGCAGGATGTACAGCAGGGAGGACCAGCCGATCATCTTGCGGGCGCCGATGGTGGCGGGCAGGAACATGTAGATCAGACGCAGCGCGGCGCAGGACAGGCCCGGCATGGAGGTGATCCAGTAGATCTGGTTCTTGGTCAGGTGAAAGCCGATGTCGTTGAGCCTGGGGGCCACGGCGCTGGGCAGGAACCAGACGGTGAAGCCGAGCATGAGGGAGAAGGTGGTAATAGCCAGAGTGGTCCAGGCGATCTTCGCGGACCAGTTCTCCGGCTCCTCGGGGTTCCACCCTGTGAGGACGCGACCGGAGGTGTCGAGCGTGGACATAGGGCTCCTGCTGTGGTGTGGGCTCGGTCTGCTGGGCGACGGCGCCATGGACCTGAGACTGTTGTGAAAATGTCGGGAATGTCGGTGAGAGCGCGCGGGCCCGCACCGCTCCCATGATGCATGGACCCGGTCGAGCCTTCACGCAAGGGACGAATGTCCGAGTAATACGAAGCGAAACCGACATCTCGAGGCTGACGAGGGGCGATGAATTAGATTCAATCTAAGTTGTCTAATTGGGGTGACCGGTTGGAGCGGGGCGCGGCAACCCCCGAAGTTCCCAGCAGGAGACGGGAGAGCCGCAGTCGGGTGGCGCGGACTACTGTGGGCCCATGAGCCAGACCCCGATCGTTCAGAAGGGCCTCGTGCCCCTGACCGAGCCCGTCAAGGGCGCCGTCATCACCGTCTCCGACCGCTGCGTCAGCGGGGAGCGCGAGGACCTCTCCGGCCCCCTGGCCCAGCGCCTCCTGGCCGAGCACGACATCGTCGTCGACGAGGTGCACCTCGTGCCCGACGGCGTCGAGCCCGTGCGCGAGGCGATCGCACGGGCCGTGTCCGCCGGCGCCCGGGTCGTCCTGACCACCGGCGGTACCGGGGTCACGCCGCGCGATCTCACCCCGGAGGCCACGGCCCCGCTGCTTGAGGCCCGCCTGGAGGGACTCGAAGCCCAGATCCGCGCCCACGGACTGACCAAGACCCCGCTGGCAGGCCTGTCGCGCGGCCTAGTGGGGGTGACCTCCCGCGGTGATGACGGCGCCCTGATCGTCAACGCCCCCGGCTCGCGCGGCGGGGTCAAGGACACCATCGCCGTCATCGGCCCCCTGGTTCCCCACGTCCTGGAGCAGCTCGGCGGCGGCGACCATTGATCGCCCTCCTCGGCCGTCACCGGGGAACGTCAGCGTCCCAAGCGCGGACCTCCGCCCAGGTGTCCAGGTCCCGCACGACATCGCGGGCCGTGGGTATCGCCCTGACACGGAGCGCCCCGAGAACCCGGCGCACGGCCACGTCGCGCAGGGGGACACCGCCCGGGGCGACGGCCGCGGCCAGCGCCGCACGGCGGTAGAGGCCCAGCAGGTACTGGACGTGGTCGCCGTCGAGGGCGCAGACGCCGTCGGTCCCTGGTTCGCTCTGGCGCAGCGCCTCGATGAGGCTCGGCAGCGCTCGCCAGGA
>NZ_JH470354.1:183654-185341 GCF_000239715.1 Actinomyces sp. oral taxon 849 str. F0330
CTGCTCCAGGCCGGCCAGGACATGGTCGAGCAGGCGGGCCCCGCGGGCGACGACATCGGGCTTTGAGGCCCCGTCCAACCGCCTGCCGGTCCCGCCGGCCAGCACGACGACGTCGACCACGCCGGATTCGTCAGGCGTGCCGGTTGCACCCGCAGCGGGGCCGAGGTTCGCGGCGTGATCCGCCGGTTGGTCAGGCATCGTCTCCGCGCACCCAGTCCCCGGAGCGGCCCCCGGACTTGGCGATCACCTTGGCCTCACGCAGCTCGACGCCCCGGTCCACTCCCTTGACCATGTCGACGATCGCCAGACCCGCCACGGTGGCGGCGGTGAGGGCCTCCATCTCCACCCCGGTGCGGTCGGCCGTGCGGACGGATGTCTCGATGCGCACGCCGCCGTCGATGATCTCCAGGTCCACGCGTGCGCCGTGTACGCCGATGACGTGTGCCAGCGGGAGGAGCTCGGGGACCTTCTTCGTCGCCGCGATCCCGGCCACGCGGGCCACCGCGAGGACATCCCCCTTGGGGACTGTGCCCTCGCGCAGGGCGGTCACGATCGCCTCCGAGCAGGACACAAAGGCACTGGCGCGGGCCTCGCGCACGGTCGGAGTCTTGGCGGTGACGTCCACCATGTAGGCGGAGCCCGCCTCGTCCAGGTGGGTGAGGGTGATCCGGGGGCGGGTTTCCATGAGGGGACTCCTTCAGCGGGAGGGCGTGGGGTTGCTCGTCGCGGAGGCACCATGGTCATCGATGGCGCACCCGCAGGGACCGATCTCGGGGATTAAGGTGCGTCTACGCGCACTGGGCGGCCAGAAGGACATGAGCCGGTGAGCGGGATGAGGGGCAGCTCGTCGCCCACCTCCACCGACTCGACCTCGGCGGCCACCACCGCCAGCGCCTGCGCAGCGGGCAGCGAGGCCACCAGGTGCGATCCCGAACCCAGTCGGTGGGAGGGCGTCACCCAGGGCAGGCCCGCACGATCGTCGACATGGCCTCCGGCATAATCCCCGGCGTCGTCTCCCACGGCGGGGCGGGAGGGGGCCCGGTGAAGCGCACCGGCACGTGCTGACGCCGGCCCGGCGGGGTGCGCCAGGCCACTGCCGCGCGCGCCGTCAGACGGGGGCGGCCCGGAAGAGCGCCGTCTTCCCCCTCAACCGGGTCGGTGTCGAATCCCGCCAGGCGGGCCAGCGCCGGGGCCACGATCGTGGTGAAGGAGACCAGGACGCTCACCGGATTGCCCGGCAGGCAGATGATCGGGACCCGCCGGCCGTCGTCGGCCTGCACCCAGCCGTGCCCCTGGGGCTTGCCCGGCTGCATGGCCACCTTCACGAAGTCCAGGCGTACCGGCGCGTCCTCGCCCCGCCGGGCCTGCGCCAGCATCGTCAGCGGATCGAAGGCCCCCGCGGACACGCCCCCGGAGGTGACGATGAGATCGGCGTCCGCCGCGGCCCGGCGCAGCACCTCGCCCAGCTCCTTAGCGCTGTCGCCGCTGCGGGCTACGCTCGTACAGTCCGCCCCGTGCTCGGAGACCAGGCCGGCCAGCAGCAAGCCGTTGGAGTCCGGGATCGTACCGGGGACGAGCGCCTGACCGGGGTCGCGCAGCTCCGCCCCGGTGGAGACCACGGCCACGCGCACCCGCGCCGCGACCGGTACGGAGCCGAGCCCCACGGAGGCCAGGGCGGAGATGGCCG
>NZ_JH470354.1:185361-191106 GCF_000239715.1 Actinomyces sp. oral taxon 849 str. F0330
ATTCAGCCCCGGCCGGGCCCCGGCGCGGAGCTCGACGCGCTCCGGCAGCGGGCGGGGACCGGGCGCCTGGTCTGTGTCCTCCACCTTGACCACCGCATCGGCGCCCTCGGGCAGCATCGCCCCGGTCATGATCCGCTGGGCGGTTCCCGCAGCCAGCGGCTGCGGGGCGGCACCGGCCGGAATATCCCCGGTTACCGGCAGTACCACGGGCGTCTGCGGCGAGGCTCCGGCCGTGTCCCCGGCGCGCACGGCGTAACCGTCCATCGCCGAGTTCGTCCACGGCGGCACCGGTAGGACCGCGGTCACGTCTTCGGCCAGCACCCGGCCGTGCGCCTGCTCCAGCGCCAGCCGACCGTTCTCCAGGGGGGAGAGGGTCTCAAGCACTTGGGCGACGTAGTCCTCCAGGGGAATCATCTGCGCCATAGCGGTCCTTTCTCGACGAGCCGTCCTCGGGTGCGGCAGAGCCGCCGCCGGGCCGCCGCTCGGACGGTCGACCGACGTCGTCATGTGCCCATCATGCCTGTTCGGTGGGCCCCGCCCACCTGGGTATGCTCGCGGCCGACGACGTCCCGGCCCCAGCGGGACCGTCGGATCGATGCACAACAAGACGCACCAGGACGAGGAGACCTTCGTGAGCATCAGCCCCGACAAGCCCGGGAGCGCCCGCGTAGTGCGCGCCGAGGTCACCGAGGCGCCCATCAGCGTCACCGAGCTCGCCGGCGCTGTCCAGGACGCGGCCGCCGGCGCCGTCGTCACCTTCGAGGGCGTGGTCCGCAATCACGACGCCGACCGCGCCGTCACCGGTATCGGCTACTCCTGCCATCCCACGGCCGGCCGGATCGTTGAGCAGATTGCCCGCGACGTCGCCCAGGCCGGCCGGGTGCGCGCCCTGGGCGTCGTCCACCGCGTCGGAGACCTCGCTGTCGGGGACGCGGCGCTCGCGGTTGCCGTCAGCTCCGACCACCGCGCCGAGGCCTTCGCCGTGTGCGGCCAGATTGTCGAGGAGGTCAAGAAGCGCCTGCCCGTGTGGAAGCGCCAGACCTTCACCGACGGCACTGCCCAGTGGAGCAATCTCGCCTGAGGCTCCTCCACCGCCGAGCCGGGCATTTTTCGCGTATCCTTACCGCTTTTCTGCCCGGCTCGATGCGAATGAGGGGGAGTGCGAGACTCACCCGCCGGCGAAGGGCGGCAGCACGTCGACGGCTTCGCCGTCGGCCAGGGGCGTGAGGGAATCGGCCGGGGTGGAGACCGAGTTGACCAGGAAGCTGCAGATGGGGACGATCCGGGCCATCTCCAGGTCGCGCCCGGCCAGCTGCTCGCGCAGGCCCGCCAGCGTCGTGCCGGCGGGCAGGTCGAGGCGCTCCTCGGGACGGCCGGCGGCCTCTGCCGCAGCGGCGAAGTAGCGCAGGGTCACCGACAGCGTCTCAGGCGGCGACTCAGGGGAGGGGGGCATCTCGGGGTCTCCTTCTCGGGTGCGGCTCGGGTGCGGCTCGGGTGTGGCCGGGTGCGGGTCAGCCACCAATGGCCGACATGGTGCGCTGCGGGCGTGCGAAGCCGTCGCTGTCGGCCTGCGGATCGTCCGAGCCGTGGGCGCGAGGCTTGAGCCAGGTGGCTCTGGCCCAGATGCGGATGAGCTCGTCGTCGTCGGCCCCGGTGCGCATAGGGCCGCGCAGGTCGGTCTCGGTAGTGGAGAACAGGCAGGTCATGAGGCGCCCGTCGGCCGTGATGCGGGTGCGGTCGCAGTCCGAGCAGAAGGGGGCGGTGACCGAGGCGATGATGCCCACGCTCCCGGCCGGATACGACCGGCCCGCATGCGTGCCGGCGGCCACCTGCCACAGGGCGGCCGGGCGACGGTCGGGACGGCCCGCCTCGGCGAGGACGAAGCCGGCTGCCCGCAGCGCCCCCAGGATCTGATCGACGCCGACGACGTCCTGGCTGCGCCACGTCTGTCGCGGCCCCAGCGGCATGTGCTCGATGAATCGCAGCTGCCAGCCGCGGCGCAGGGACTCGGCCAGCAGCTGCGGAGTGCGCTCCTCCACGGTGGCGGGCATCGCGACGGCGTTGACCTTGATGGGGGCCAGGCCCGCCTCCTGGGCGCCGGCTATCCCCGCCAGGACGTCGACGAGCCGGTCTCGGCGAGTGATGGCGGCGTAGTCCCGCGGGTCCAGGGAATCGACGGAGACGTTGACGCGGTCCAGGCCCGCCTCGCGTAGGCCGGCGGCCCGCCTCTCCAGCCCCAGGCCGTTCGTGGTCAGGGCGATATCCGGCTTCCGGCCCGACGACGTCCGCAGCGTGGACAGTGAGGCGATGATCTCCTCCAGGTCCCGGCGCAGCAGCGGCTCGCCCCCGGTCAGGCGGATGCGCTCCACCCCCAGGCGCTCGACGGCCAGGCGCCCCAGGCGGGTGAGCTCGGCGGTGGTCAGCAGCTCCGGGGTGGGCAGCCACTGGAGCCCCTGGGCGGGCATGCAGTAGGTGCAGCGCAGGTTGCAGCGGTCCGTGATGGACAGGCGCAGGTCGCGCACGGTGCGCCCGTAGCGATCGGTCAAGTGCTGCGGAACATCGTCGTCGGCGATCGCCGGAAGCTCCGGCATCGTCTCCGCCGGGAGGAGCAGCCCCGACAAGTCCGGACGCCCGGACGGCTCGGGTAGCACCGGCCGGGTCGTCGGCATGGGCAGGTCCGTGGAGGTACCACAGATCCTGCTCTGGCCGACGACCGCGGCATCAAGTGGCACTGGCGTCATAGATCGAGCATATCGGCCGGGCGCGCGGGACCGGGAGGCGCGCTCCGCGACCGGGAATCAGGCGGTGCGCAGGATTTCGACGCGCGCGAAGCCCTCGGACTGCTCCAGCAGGGTGTGCTGGAAGGTGAAGGGCAGCTGGTCGATCTGGGCCAGCAGCGGGGTGGGGACGTGCGGGGCCACAAGGTCGAAGCCCTCGCCCGGGTTCAGGGAGGAGGCGGCGCCGATGACCGCGGCGTGGCGCAAACGGTGCGGGATGGCTCGCGCGTCCAGGGTGAGCCGCTCGTCGCCGTGCTCGTGGCAGCCGCAGCTGGACTTCTTCTCGGTGATGGGCAGCAGCTCGGGGCTCTCGCTCATAGGGTTCTCCTTCAGAGTGTTCGTTCTGGCCAGAGAGACCTTACTACCACCGCGAGCCGGCCGGAACGACCGTCCGCTTCTACCGGCACGACCTCCGCCACAATCGACCACAACCTCATGACCTCATGGATGACGCGGGGCGGTGTCGTCCATGAATTTTCTGCTGCTGCGGGTGCGGGTGTTTCCAGCGCTGTTGGATACGGTTGGGCCGTGGAGATGGACAAGCCGGCAGCGGCGGCAGACGCGCAGGTCAAGGCGTCTAGCGCTGACGACGCGACCGGCCGCCTCAGTCGGGCGCTGACCACCCGGGTGGCGCCGCGTCTGGTGGCCCTGGCCCTGGGGGCCGCCTGCATCCTCATGGGACTCAACGCCGCCCTCTTACGCCTCAACCTGCCGGCCCTCATCAGCGGCGCCAGGCTGGCGGCGCTCCACGGCCCCCTCATGCTCGTCGGCTTCCTGGGCACCGTTATCGCCCTGGAGCGGGCGGTCGCCGCCCGGGCCCCCTGGGCCTTCCTCGCCCCGCTGGGCAACGCTGCGGGCTGCCTGACCCTCATGGCCGGCGCGCCCGACGCCGTGGGCCGGGGCCTCATGAACGCCGCCGCCTGCATCCTGTGCGCCGTCTACCTGCGTGTTCACCGGCGCGCCCCCAGCGCCGCCGTCGACGTCGAGGCCATGGGTGCCGCAGCCCTCCTGCTGGGAGATGTCCTGTGGCTGGGCGGTCGCGGCATCGAGGAGGTCGTCCCGCTGTGGCTGCTCTTCCCCGTGCTCACCATCGTCGGGGAGCGCCTGGAGCTGGCCCGCATCGCCTTCCTCGACGAGATGGTCGAGACCGTCGTCGAGGCCCTGGCCGGTGCCGCGGTTTTGGGCGCATGCCTGCTACTGGTGGGACAGGGCGCCCACCTCGTGACCGGCCCAGCCCTGCTGGGACTGGCCGTCGTCATGGCCTACTACGACGTCGCCCGGCGCACCATCCGAGCCGGCGGCGGGGTCCGTTTCATGGCGGCCTCCATGCTCGCCGGCTACGTCTGGCTCGCTCTGGCCGGTGCGGTCTGGTCGTTGTGGGGCCTGGGCGGGCTGGGCGGCTCGGCCTATGAGATCGTCATCCACGCCATCACGGTCGGTTTCGCCTTCTCCATGATCCTGGCCCACGCCCCGGTCATCATCCCCGCGATCGTCCACCGGGCCCTGCCTTACCACCGACTCATGTGGCTGCCCTACGTCCTGTTGCACGCCGGTCTGGTGGTGCGCGTCGGAGGGCTGCTCGCCGGGACCGCCGGAATCTGGCAGGTCGGAGGCGCCGTCGGGGTGGCGGCGATCGGCGTCTTCATGGTCCTCACCCTGGTCCGCGTGCTCACCTCCGGCAGTATTCGAAAGGCCGTCCGGGCGAGGCGTCCGGCTGCGGCGGCCGGCTCGACGACGACGCGGTCGGGCGGGAGCCCCGCATGAGCTTGTCTATCGGTTCTCCCACTCCCCGCCCCGGTCCTGGACGATCGCAGGGCCCGGGAGGTCGCCCCGCCAAGAAGCCCTCCCGGCGTACCACCCAGGTGCGTCGCAACGCCTTCGTCATGGCCTGGTTGCTCGCCGCCGCGGTCTTGGCGGGCCTGACCATCGTGGGCCCCCTGGTCTCTTGGGGCACGTGGCTGCCCCTGCATGCCCTGCTTCTGGGCGGGATCGGCAGCGCCATCACCATCTGGTCCGCCCACTTCGCCGACACCCTCCTGCACCGTCCCGCCCTGGGCGGCGCAGCCCTCCTGGACGCGCGCCTCTACGCCCACAGCCTCGGCACGATCATTGTGCTCACCGGCATCACCACGGGCCGACAGGTGCCGGCGCTCATTGGGGCGGGTATCGTCATGGCCCAGGCCATCGCCGGCGTTGTGGCCATCACCGTGCAGTACCGGCGCGCCATCGCCCCGCGCCTGGCCTCCCTGGCGATTCACTATGCCGTCGCCCTCGTCCTGCTGGCCACCGGCGCGCTCCTGGGCTTCCTTATCTCCTGGTCCAACGCCCACGGACGCTCCGGCCTGGCCGACGGCCTCTATCTGGCCCATACCACCACCATGCTGCTGGGCTTCGTGGGCACCACGGTCCTGGGCACGCTCACCGTCCTGTGGCCAACGATGCTGCGCACCCCCATGGAACCCGTGGCGCCGCGCTGGACCACCCGCGGTCTGCCCTATCTTGTGGGCGGTACCGCGCTCGTGGCCGCCTCCGGGCTGTGGCTGCCCCTGGCCGGCCTGGGCACCCTGGTCTACCTCGGGGGCGCTTGCGGGGTCCTCGTGCCCGCCTACAGGACGGCCCGCCGAGTCCCGCCGACCTCCTTCGCCACGGCCTCCGCCACGGCCTCGGTGTCCTGGTTCGTGGGTTGCGTCGCCGTACTGGGCGCCCGCATGGCCCTGGCCGACGACGTCGCCGCCGCCCGCGACGTCATCCACGCCCTGCGCCTGCCCCTGGCGGCCGGCTTCGCCCTCCAGATCCTCGTGGCGGCCCTGAGCTACCTCGCCCCGGTGATGCTCGGCGGTGGACCCGCGGCCACCCGGGCCACCAACACGATCATGGACCGCCACGCCGCCTACCGCGTCACCGCTGCCAACGCCTGCGTCCTGCTGGCGGTCAGCCCGGGCACGCCCTGGCAGGTGCGCGTCGTCGC
>NZ_JH470355.1:0-19624 GCF_000239715.1 Actinomyces sp. oral taxon 849 str. F0330
CGGCACCGCCCAGCAAGACGCCCGCCCCGCCGTGGGGGCGCAGCAGGGCGTCCGCGCCGACCTGGGCGGCCAGGCGGCCGGCGATCTCCGACATGGGCGCCAGGAGGGGCAGGGCGCCGGTGTCAGTCTCGACGGTCTCGTAGGCGATGGCGGTGACCTGCTTGGCGAGCAGCTCCTCGGTCAGGGCCCGGTCCGCGGCCAGGTGGAGGTAGGTGAACAGCAGCAGGTCCGGGCGCAGGTACTGGTACTCCCGGGCAACCGGCTCCTTGACCTTGAGGACGAGCTCGGAGTCGGCCCACAGCGCCGGGACGTCGTCGGTCAGGGCGGCGCCGGCGGCGGTGTACTCCGCATCGGGGATCGAGGCCCCCCGGCCGGCGCCCGTCTGAACGGTCACGGTGTGCCCGCACCGGGTGAGTGCGTGAACACCGGCCGGCGTAATGGCGACGCGGAACTCGTTGTCCTTGATCTCGGTGGGAACGCCGATTCGCATGGTTCTACCTTCGAAGTGGTCGTCGTGAGGGGACGGGTTGACGTGTGTCGACCGGGACCGGCGGCAAAACCGCCGGTCCCGGCTCAGTCAGTTCAGTCAGCCAGGCGGTGGGCGACCCGCTCGGGGACGCGGTCCGCCTCGGGCTGGCCGATGAGGTCCTCGGGAACCTCGGTGGAACGGGAGATCGCGGTCATGGCATCGCGTGAGACGACCTTGACGCGCTCGCGCGGCTTAGCGTCGCCTCCGGTGACGACGACTTCACCGTAGTCCTCGCCGAGCTCGCGCTCGTAGGCGTCCAGCAGCTCCCAGCCCTCCCAGTTGGTGAAGGGGATGCCGCGGGACTCCAGCAGGGCGATGAGGGCGTCGTGGCCGACCTGGGTCTCGTCGTCGGTCTCGGCGTGCAGGAGACCAGCATTCGCATCGGCCACGAGGTTCGTGATGGTCTCCTGCGCGTCGGACTTGGTGGAGCCGATGAGGCCCACAGGGCCGCGGCGGATCCATCCGGTGGCGTACAGGCCGGTCAGCGGCTTGCCGTCCTCGCCGAGGACGCGGCCGCCCTCGTTGGGGACGACGTGCCGCTCGGCGTCGAAGGGCAGGCCCTCGATGGCGCTGGAGGCGTATCCGACAGCGCGGTAGATCGCCTGGACGGGCCAGTCGCGGTACTCGCCGGTACCAGTGACGTTACCGTCGCCGGTCAAGCGGGTGCGCTCGGTGCGCAGGCCCACAACGTGGCCGTCGTCGTCGGTGAGGACCTCGTGGGGAGCGGAGAAGAGGTGGATGTGGATGCGGTGGGAGGCGGTGAGGTCCTCCGGTTCCTGCATCGCGTAGCCCTCGAGGGCCTTGACCACCTGACGCTGCTGGTTGGAGGAGGCCAGGGCCGCCTGCGAGCCCTCGTCGTACTCGAAGTCCTCCTCGTCGACGATGACGTCCACGTCGGCTTGCTTGCCGAGCTCGCGCAGCTCCAACGGGGTGAACTTCACCTGGGCGGGGCCACGACGGCCGAAGACGTGCACGTCGGTGACCGGGGACTGCTGGAGGGTGGCGGCGACGTTGGCCGGGATCTCAGTGGTCATGAGGTCGTCGGCGTGCTTGGCCAGGACGCGGGCGATGTCCAGGGCCACGTTGCCGACGCCGATGACGGCGACCTCTTTGGCGCTCAGGTCCCAAGTGCGCGGGTGATCGGGGTGGCCGTCGTACCAGGAGACGAAGTCGGCGCCGCCGTGGCACTCGGGGGCGTCGACGCCGGGGATGTCCAGGGGGGCGTCAGTGTCGGCGCCGGTGGAGAAGACGATGGCGTCGTAGTGCTCGTGGAGCTCGGCCACCGAGATGTCGCGGCCGACCTCGACGTTGCCGATGAGCCGGATGTCCCCGCGCTGGAGGATCTTGTAGAGGGCCACGATGATCTGCTTGATGCGCGGGTGGTCGGGGGCGACGCCGTAGCGCACCAAGCCGTAAGGCGCAGGAAGCCGCTCGAACAGGTCGATACAGACCTCCATGCCCGACTTCGAGAGGATGTCCGAGGCGTAGATGCCTGCGGGGCCTGCTCCGATGACGGCGACATTGAGAGGACGTGCGTTCACTGTTCTTGATTCCTGATTCAGGGGACGTGGACGTGGTGCCGCGCGCCCGCAGCCATCACGGCCGGTTGATCCGGTCTTGGGACGACGACGGCGGGACACCGCGGCACAGTCTATGGACGACAGGGAGGACTCACCCAGGGCGCGGGCAACATCACCGCTTTGAGCCGCGTCACGTCCCGGCGCATCAGTAGCGGTGCAGGTGGTGTAGACGCCCCATCCGGAACAACTCCCCATTGTCGGCGCATGGTGCGCAGCCCACCATCGAAAGCAGCCGGTTCCCGTTCCAGCGCAGCACAGGAGCACCTATGCGCCGTCGCACATTCCTCACCGCCCTTGGCGCCGCCGCAGGCGCGGGGCTCTACGGCTGTTCAGCCAAACATCCGAAGAGCACCGTCTCCAATAGCACGAGCCCGAGTGCCGCTGCTCCCGCTTCTCCCACTCCACCGACCCCCACAGCCACCCCCATCGTCTTCGGGGCGGAACCGCTGTGGCCCCCACCGGGAGTCATCAGCGACCAGGATCAGATCTTGGGCGAAGGATGTCAGATCCTACATGTCCACGGTCGTTATCTCATCGGTGCGATCGGAGCCCACTATCTACCGGGCCAAACTGACGTGACCGGTATGTGCCCGGTCATCGTCGACCTCACCGGTCCCACAACCTACGCAATACTGCCCGACGGCGTCTCCGGGGGATATCACGCAGCCGAAGTGAAGCCTACGGCACCGGCTAACAACGCCACAGAAACGAGCAAAGTAGGAGCAGTCGCCCACCTGGCCACCGGACCTTCTACTCTTGACGACAATCATGCCTACATCGTCGTCGGCAAAACAGATGGGGTAACCGGTTCGAGCAATACGTCAGACGAAAACATGCCGTTGTCTCTTCTCAAGATCCAACTGTCCGATTACAAGGCGACTGCCAGCGTACAACTGTCAAGCAGCTTCCCCACGAGTGCATTCGCTCTGCAGGACAGCCCAAGTGGACGGCTCCTTTTTACCGCGGACGGGACGGCTCTTATGTTGACGACCGGCAGCGACCCTTATCTGGCTTTGCGGTTGTCCGCAACAGATCTGTCCATTCAGTTCGACGCTCATTCCGTACTCACGTATGCCTATCTCAACGACTTAGGAGGGGAAGCCGTATGCACCAGCAAATACAGCAGCTCAACAGAACCGGGAACGGTTGTCACCCTGACTGACGGAGCCTCACACACGGTCTCTGACTCGCCCAAATACGTATGCAGAAAATGGCTCTATGCAAGAAGATATACGACTGCCGGAAGCACAGTTGTCATGATCAATGTTGACACCGGAGAGGAGTTCACTCTCACCGGATTCCCTTATGAACTCAGTGACATGCAACATACAGCAACCAGCGGAGACTACATCATCACCTGCACGAATAATCAGATCGATGTGCGCACACCGGGGTCGACCTCTCCGACACTCACTTGGAACTCGGCGGAGCGAGCGGTTCCGAACTCGGGGCAGGTGTACGGAGACGTCCTCTATGCATGCTACATGTCCGGGAGGATCACTCTCGTCGACCTACACACCGGGGAAGAGCTCGATAACCGTCAGTTCACCCCCTTCCAACAAGCATGCGTCAGTTTCGTAACACCGTACGGAATCAGCACCGGTCGTTTCTTCTATCCAACGACCGAGTGGATGACAGATTCTAAGTCCGCCACACCAACGAGCTCGTGAACAGTCGGCACACATTAAGACGAGGCCGCGCCATGCAACGTCGTTCTTTCTTAATCACTACAGCAACCATCGGCATGACGGGCGTAATCAGCGCCTGCTCAGATAAACCAAAACCTGGACCAAGTCCTTCGATTGCACCGATGCCGACTCCAGGATCAATACCAAGACCATCACCCCCAAACGATTCTACTGCACCTTCTTCATTCTCAGATCTTTCACTATGGCCCGGAGTCAATGGTCTACGTACGAGGATTACCGCACTACGCAAACAGCACTTATGTGGCAGTGTCAGAATACCAAAAATGCAGGCTACCGTCGTCAGCGGCACATGCCCGGTCATCGTTGATCTACATGGTCCAACAACATGGGCCCTTATCCCTGACGATCAACGACATTGGAATATTGTGGCCGTTGATCTTTCAGCGAGTTCAACACCGGAGCCAAAAGCCAGCAACACCTCAGCGGCTACCACCGCACCTCCCAGCTCGGATCTCGATGTTCTTGTTGGTCCTGCGATTCTTGACGAGTCCTACGCCTATTTTGTCGTCGGTGTTTACCACAACAGTCACCCTTCAGCGGACTCTATATCAGGCTCCGCTATTTGCACTGTCGACGTCATCAAGGTCTCACTCTCTGACCATGCCATTGTCACATCAGCGCGTATCACCGACAACTACGTGACCGGCAGCCTGTTCCTCGAAAGCATTTCCTTCTCCTTCAATGACGAACATAACGCTTTGCTTGTCGCAGGAAGCAAGAATCCTCGAGATTCCAGCGCAAAGAGTTTCGGCTTTCGTCTAAGCTCAGATGATCTTTCTACTCAGTTTGATGCCAACACCATTCTTACCGAAGTTTACCATAGTGTTGACGCAAAAGGAGAAGCATTGGTCGCAGAAAAGGATGACGGGAGCGTGACCATCGTCTATCTCACAAACGGCACAGTCGAAACTCAGCAAGATATTGAAGTCGAGCTAGTCAAAAACAATTGGGTGTACTACAACGAGAAGACCTACCCCTACATGAATCCGCAAGCTACCAAGTTAGGAACTTTTCATGTTCTAAATGCTACCACCGGGGACAGCACTCTCCTTAATGAGCACCCTCAAGAGATTCTCCCTGCATACGTTTTTTATCCACTCTACACCGGCCAGCATGAAATAATTTCTTATGGCATGTCAGAGCAGCCCGCCTTTACTGTCAGTCAACCGGGATCAGCCACGCCTATTCTGTCTTGGACTTCTAACGAGCGCACAATTCCCAGCGCCGCATGCACCTTCAGCGACTTCATCTACATGGCGCCACCGAACACGCCGGATGGTAAAGGCGTCGACAACCTTCAAGTTTCTTCTCTTTCGTCTGGCCAAGATGTGGCCAACATTCCTATCACTACGTGGGGCAGCGCTATGGGGGTCTCATCCTGGGGAATTGCTATCGACGGCTTCTTCTTCCCGGCGGACGCATGGTTCGGCCACCCCTCATAGTCAACGTTCAGCCCCAGGCCTAAAGACTCCCGTGAGGAGCATTACCCATTGCCATTCCCATTATCGGGCGACAACCATAGACAGCAGCCGGTTCCCGTTCCAGCGCAGCAGAGGAGCAGTCATGCGCCGCCGCACTTTCATAGCCGCCACAGCAACAGCCATCTTGCTACCCACCGCAGTAGCTTGCCAACACAGCCGCCCCAACACGTCCGCTACCCCCGCACCCACGCCGCCCCCAACGCCTGACGCCATTCCAACTGCCTTCACAGATACGCCCACCTGGCCAACGATAAACGCCAGAACAACGATCACGGCCGTTCATGATCACTACCTGTGCGCCGAAGCGGAGATCAAAGATGCGCTCACCCTCTTCACCAACGGAAGGTGTCCCGTTGTCGTTGACGTCAGCAATCTCACCACCTACGCAGTTCTTCTGGACCAGAAAGGTGCATGGACCACCCGAAAAGTGGAAATGGTTGCCCGCGACGATACGGACGACGACCCGAAGGTTGCGTTGACTACTATATTCGTCGGTCCAGCCCTTCTCGATAGTGAATACGCCTATCTCACGCTCGGAGCCTTAACGCTATCGTCGCCCAGCACACAGGACACTATTAACAACAGTTATTCTGACAGTACCGCTTGTCCAATCGTCATCCTCAAAATTCGCTTGTCGGACGGGTCGATTCAAAATTCTCAAACGGTTAGCGATCACTATCAGGTGAATAGCATGTCGGACCTGAAACTCTCTTTCACCAACGATCAGGCCTCCATCATCCTTACAGGCGACGGCAGCGCAACTTATAATTCTACAGATTCCGCAGCCGATTACATAGCACTTCGTCTGAGCACTGAAGACCTGTCGATCCAGTTCGACGCACATTCGATTCTCGACAAACAGAACATTTCCGTCGTCATTCCCTGCGGCCAGGCCTTGACCTTCCCCTTACCTTTGGAGACAAACAATGCCATCATATTCTTGACCAACAACAAGTACGAGCGTACGGATGATATCCAGCCAATCATAGTGAGGGACGACTGGTACTATTACAAGAACTCCTCGGAATCTTTAGTCGGAACAGCTAGACATGTCATCTCAGGGCAGGAGATTTCCTTAGAGGGAGATTGGGAAAACGAAGTCAAAGGTTGGCCCAGGATATTCTCAGGACAACAGACAAATATCACCTGGCAAGATCAGCATGACTCACCTGCTATTGCGGTACGCACACCTGGAACTGCGAGCGCTGCATTGAGATGGGATGGAACTAATCATGAAGTTCCCAACGGCGCCTGTACCTTTGGAGATGTTCTTTACTCCTTTTACGGAGCCAACGCTTCTAGTAGCACGTCGAGTCGTGGGTTCAATATCACTTCCATCAGCTCCGGGAAAACAATCTTTGACGCTCGGCAAGGTACGGCATATTCCGGAGATAACGGGGCAATCACACCATGGGGGCTCGTTGTCTCTGACTATTTTTATTCCGCTACCAGCTGGCTTGAAGATGCCTCGTCCGCTCCTACCTCGACAGCCCCCTCAAACCCGAGCAGCCCGACACCCACCTCCTAAGCGGTAACTCCTATAGAATGGACTTCAGCATGCATCGTCGTACTTTTCTTGTTATTTCTACGGCCGTCACCTTAGGGGGGTTTATCTGTTCCTGCGAGAAGAAGTCGAAACCCGGACCGACACCGTCGATCGCACGGATGCCAACTCCAGGACCGATTCCTAGGCCATTGCCTCCGAACGACACTGCCGCTCCTTCCTCCTTTTCCGATATAGCATTGTGGCCCAACACGGGTAATGCTCGAGTGACAATTACCGCGCTACATAAATGGCATCTTTGTGGGGGTCTCGAAGTCTCCGAGTTGGTGGACACGGTCGCAGATGGATGGTGCCCCGTCGTCGTCGATCTCAACGGTCCGTCGACTTGGGCGCTCACACCCGATAGCAAGGGGAACTGGAATATCAGTTCAGTGGCTTCCTCCCCAGCTCCTTCGACGACTCCGAAAGCGGACAGCAGTTCCTCCACAACCGCGGCAGCGACTGTTCCAGAACTCAGCATTATTGTTGGCCCTGCAGTTCTCGACGAGTCTTACGCGTATTTGACGGCCGGCGTTTACCATAACCGAAATTCGGGGGAAGAGCGGAGAGATTCGCAGGACTTTTCCCCCAATGTTTGCGCTATCGACGTCATCAAGGTTTCGCTTTCCGATCATACAATTGTCGCCTCGACAAGAGTTAACAATGATTATCTCGCTGGCATTTCATTTCGGGTCACTCTCACATTCAACGCCGACCACAGCTCTCTACTCATTGCCGGCAACAAGAACAGCGATTTCGCAGACGCAAGAGGATTCGGATTCCGTCTGAGCGCCGCAGATCTTTCCATTCAGTTCGATGCGAGCACGGCACTCACCGGCGGATACCAAACTATGACCACAATAGGGGAGGCACTGACCACAGAAGATGCAGATGAGAACAGGGCCATAGTATACCTCGCAACCGGCACAACAGAGTCTCATAATGATCAACTCGCTGCACTAGTTAAGGACAACTGGCTTTATTATCACGACAAATCCTATCCCCATAGGAATACTCAGGATTCCGAGCAGAGTGTTTTTCATGCAAAGAATATCGTCACCGGCGAGGATGTCATCATCAGCAGCGGTTCACAGAGAACTGAAAACTATGGAATGTCGGATCCCATTTATGTTGATCAACATGATATAATTCTATATGGCGATTACAAAGAACCTGTATTCTCTGTACATCCTCCCGGTTCACCTGTTGCATTTTTATCCTGGAGCTCCGACGAACGATCGATCCCGGGCGCATCCTGCACTTTTGGGGATATCGTTTATATGGCGACATCACTACTGCAAGGAGGTAAAGGCGACAAGATTCCTGATACTCTTCAGTTGTCCTCCCTTTCATCTGGTCAGGATATAGGCAGCTACTCACTTGCAACTATATGCCGTTCTATAGCCGTATCATCCTGGGGAATCGCACTTGATCACCTTTTTTATCCTGCGGATGCATGGATCGGATACCCTTCTCAGTCGGCTTCGCCCTCCGATACACCTACAGCAACCGCTACAGGATCATGAGCTTGGAACCATATGAGCGGAGATCCTTGGCCTTGTCTTTCTCTTCAGCCGATATTCTCCGGCCAGACGCCCATGCGGGTGGGCACGTTGGAGACTGCGGCGGAATCGGCGAGTACGGCGATCAGAGGAGACGGAGCTGCCCTTCTTCAGCACACCGCAACTCGCCAGGACCATCCCCGCACCGGCCAGGGCGGGCAGGGCCAGGACACTGCGACGGGTCAGTCGGGTACGGGTATCAGGCGACAGCGGCGTAGAGGACGGCATATCGGGGACCTTTCGGCGCATCGGGAACACATGCCTGGCACGCTATGCGCCGCGGTCCACCGCTCACAATGGGGAGCTACCCGTCTCTCCCCATCGGCTCCCCGTCGTTCCATGGGGGGCCGTAGGTAGTTGCGAGACCTCTTCAGTCCTCAGGCCGCCCCTTCAGGCGGCCCGGTCCACGAGGATGCGGGCGAAATCCTCCATGGCGGCGCGTACCTGCACCACCCGCTCGCCCGCGTCGGCCAGCGCCGCAGTGGCGGCCTCACCCTCGATCCCGGCCTCGGCCAGGCGGTGCCGGGTGCCGTCAAGAACAGCCTCCTCCAGGCCCTCCAGGCCCTCAACCGCTTCAGCGGCCCAGGCCATGGCCATCTCGCGGGTACGGGCCAGGACGGGATGCTCCCGTAGGCGGGCGACGACGTCGGCCAGGAAGGCGTCATCGGACAGGTCGCCGGTGGATAGGCGCGAGAGGATGGCCTGGCCGGCGGCGTCGAGCTCGCCGGCCGCCAGGGCCTTGCGCAGGAGCAGGACCGGCATGGTGTCCACGCCCTCGCGCAGGTCGGTTCCTGGGGTCTTGCCGGTGGTAGCGGAGTCGCTCATGAGGTCGATGACGTCGTCGGCGAGCTGGAAGGCCACGCCGATCTTCTCGCCGAACTTTTCCACGATCTGTTCTGTTTGCGCCCCGGCATCGGTGAGCATCGCCCCGTAGCGGGCGGACACCGCGATGAGGGAGCCGGTCTTGTCGGCCAGGACCTGGATGTAGTGGTCGACCGGGTCGGTGCCCGCCGGGCGTGGCAGGGTCTCGTGGAGCTGGCCCATGCACAGGCGCTCGAAGGTCTTAGCGTGGGCCATGACGGCCTCGGGTCCCAGGGCCGCTACGAGTTGGGAGGCGCGGGCAACCAGGACGTCTCCGGTGAGAATGGCGGCGGAATTGCCCCACACGGTCTGGGCGCTCGGGGCGCCGCGACGCAGCGGGGCCTCGTCCATGACGTCGTCGTGGTAAAGCGTGGCGATGTGCGTCAGCTCCACGGCCACGCCAGCATCGCGGATCTGATCCCCCGTGGCCAGGGACGGCTCGCCGAGCTGGGCGGTCAGCAGGGCCAGGACCGGCCGCAGGCGCTTGCCACCGGCCTCGGCCAAGTGCGAGGTCGGCGGGTTGATGGTCTCGTCGGCACTGGTAACCACCTCCATGAGGCGGTCCTCGATGGCCTGGAGGGCGGGGACGATGCGCGTCTCCAGCTGGGGGGCGCTCAGCGGCAGTGATCCGATCACGGAAGGAGCATAGCCGTCCGGTCGAACAGGTCGAAGGCGGCCTGCGGCAGAATCCCCAAGCCGATTGTGGCCATGACCGCAACGCTTACCGCCAGGGCGATCGGCCCGTTGCTGGCCACGACCACCGAGCGCTCGCCGTCGGGCTCATGGAAGAACATGAGGACGATGAGCCGCATGTAGAAGAAGGCGGTCACGGCCGAGCAGACGACCGCCAGGACCACGAAGGGCACCCCGTTGCCGCTCAGTCCGGTGGCGAAGAGCCGGAACTTGGCCATGAAGCCCGCCGTGAGGGGAACGCCCGCAAAGGACAGCAGGAAGACGGTCATAGCGCCGGCGGCCCAGGGGCTGCGTCGCCCCAGGCCCTTGAAGGCATCCAGGTCGCCATCCTCCCCGCCCACGGAGTCGCCCCGGTTGGAGCGCACCAGAGCGATGATGCCGAAGGCGCCCACGGTGGCGACCCCGTAGGTCAGGGCGTAGAAGCTGAGCGCGGAGATCGCCGCCTTGGAGTAGGCCAGGATCCCGATGAGCATGAAGCCGGCGTGGGCAATGGCGGAGTAGGCGAGCATGCGCTTGACATCGCGCTGCACCACGCCGACGACGGTGCCCACGAGCATGGTCAGAGCCGCCACCGCCCACAGGGCCGGCGCCAGGTCCCAGCCCATGGCCCCGGCGATGACGTAGTAGAAGCGCACGAGGGCCAGGAAGGCCGCGGCCTTGACCCCGGCGGCCATGAAGCCGGTGACCGGGGTGGGGGCGCCCTGATAGACGTCCGGGCTCCAGGCGTGGAAGGGCACGGCCGCGACCTTGAACAGCAGGCCGACGATCACCAGCATGAGGCCGGCAAGAATGAGCCAGTCCTGTCCCTGTACGGTGCGCACGGCAGTGCCGATGCTCCGGTAGTCAACGGCACCGGCCACCCCGTAGAGCAGAGCCGATCCCATGAGGAGGAAAGCGGAGGCGAAGGCGCCCAGTACGAAGTACTTCAGCGCCGCCTCCTGGCTGAGCAGCCGGCGGTGGCGGGCGGTGGCCGCCAGAATGTACAGCGGCAGCGAGATCATCTCCAGGATGACGAACAGCGTGATGAGATCACTGCTGGCTCCGAAGAGCATCATGCCGCCCAGAGAGAACATGGTCAGGGGGAAGATCTCGGTGGTGGTCCACCCCGCCAGGAGGGACTCGGTCTCCTCGGCGCTGCCGGGCCGATCGGCGACCTGGGCCGCGAAGGCGCCGTCGTCGACCGCAGTGCGGTCGGCCATGACCAGGACGGCCAGCAGGCCGATGACCAGGAGGATGCCCTGGGCCGCGATGGAGAAGGGGTCCTCGGTCAGGCCCGCCGACATGCGAGCGCCCGGGAGGAAACCCTCGGGCAGCTGGAGCTGGGGCTCGGCCGCGGCGGCGGTCCCGGCGGCCTTGACCTCGGCCCAGCGCAGGAAGAGCGAGACCCCTGAGACCAGAATGGCCAGGATGCTCAGCCCGGTCTGGATGACCAGGCGGGCGGGGCGGGCGATGAAGGCCTCCACGAGGACGCCTAGGACGCCGGCGCCCAGGATGAAGAGCACCGGTGTCAGGGCGTCCCAGTTGACGATCGGGGCAGTGGCTGAGGGGCTCACTTGGCGTTCCCTTCCGTAGCGGTGGAGACGGCGGGCGCTTCGGTTGCGCTATCGGCACCGGAGTCGCCGCTGGAGACGACTCCGGAGGCCGCGGCCTCCGGTTCCTGACTCACCGTGAGCGTGACCTGCCTGGCGACATCGTCGAGCGCGTGGGTGAGGATGGCCGGGGCCAGCCCGAGCGCGAGCATCGCAGCGATGATGGGGGCGACGACGAGCCGCTCGCGCCCGTCGAGGTCGGGGCTGCCCACGCGTTCGGGCGCCGGCGCCCCGGTGAAGACCCGCTGGTAGGGCAGCAGCATGTAAACGGCGGCGATAACGACGCCGGCGACGGCGGCGCCGCCCAGGGCCAGCGAGACCGAGAAGGTACCGGTGAGCACCATCCACTCGGGCACGAATCCGCTCAGGCCCGGCAGGGCGATGGAGGCCAGACCGCATACGAGGAAGGTACCGGCCACCAGCGGCATGACCCGGGCGATACCGCCGAGCTCGCTGATGACGACCGTCCCGGTGCGCCGGGCCATGAAACCGGTGACCAGGTAGAGGCCGGCGATGGACAACCCGTGGGCCACCATGTAGACCATGGCGCCGTTGGCAGCAACCTGATTGCCGATGAAGATCCCCAGGACCATGAAACCGAAGTGGCTCACGGAGGTGTAGGAGATGAGCCGGTAGAGGTTGTCCTGGGCGATGGCGGCCAGGCCCCCGTAGATGATGGAGACGACCGCTAGAACCAGGACCACCGGGGCGGCCCAGCGCGAGGCCTCGGGGAAGAGCGGAATGACCAGGGTGATCATCCCGAAGGTGCCGATCTTGTCCAGGATGCCGATGAGCAGCACCGAGGTGCCGGGCGTGGCCTGCTCTGCGGTGTCGGGCAGCCAGGTGTGGACCGGCACCAGGGGTGCCTTGATGGCGAAGGCGGTGAAGAAGGTCAGGAAGATCCAGTGCCCGGCGGATGTGGACACGTGCAGGTTGGCGGCCACCGAGTCGATGAGGAAGCTGGGGGCGCCGTCCTTGGCGGAGTGCAGGTAGACCGCGATGACGCCGATGAGCATGATGAGCCCGCCGGCCAGCGAGTATAGGAGGAACTTCAGAGCCGCGCGCTGGCGCCCCTGACCTCCGAAGCAGCCGATGAGGAAGTACACCGGAATGAGCATCGCCTCGAAGCAAAGGTAGAACAGCAGCAGGTCGCGGGCCGAAAAGATGACGACGACGAAGAACTCCAGGGCCAGGACGAGCCCGGTGAACAGGCCCTGACGGTCGGCGGGCACCTCACCCCAGGAGGCGAGCAGGACCAACGGTGTGATGAAGGCTGCAAGGAGCACCATGGCCAGTCCCAGTCCGTTGACGCCCAGGGCCCAGGAGGCGCCGATGGCGGGGATCCAGGGGTGGGTGTGGACTAGTTGGACGGTACCGGCGTTGCCGGGGTCGAAGGCGCTCAGGGCCGACAGGCCCAGGGCGAGGACTGCCAGGGAGAACACCAGACCCACGGCACGGGCGTGGAGCCGGCGCAGCGGCGGGACCAGCCACAGCAGGAGCGCCCCGGCCAATGGCACGATCGCCATAACGGTCAGGACGGGCAGCGATGCGGGAAGAGTCGGCATGTGTCTCGTGTCCTCTCAGAACCTGGCGGCCAGGACGGCGATGAGTACGAGGACCGTTCCGGCCAGCATGTAGCCGGCGTAGGAGCGCACGTACCCGGACTCGGTGCGGCGGGTCAGGCGCCCCACGGCTCCCGTTCCGGCAGCGGCTCCCTCGACGGCGCCGTCGACGACGTAGCGCTCGACGGCGTCGGTGGCCAGGACCAGTCCCTGGCCGGTGCGCATGGCCAGGGCCTCGTTGACGGCGTCCTGGTACATGTCCTTGCGGGCGGCCTCCACCAGGGGGTTGGCCGGCTGCAGGACGACGGGCACCGGGCGGCTGACGTACATCCACCAGGCCACGGCGACGCCGATGATGACCAGGGAGAGGGTGGCACTCATGATGACGGCGGCGGGCAGGACCGGCTCGCCGTGCTCGACGTGGCCGGTGACCGGCTCCAGCCAGGTGACGAACAGGTTGTTGTAGGTCAGCAGACCGCCCAGGCCCGCAGAAAACACGGACAGGATGACCAGGGGAAGTGTCATGAGCCAGCCGGACTCGTGGGGGTGGACCTCGCCCACCAGGTCCTTGTCCGTGGTCCAGCGCCGCTGGCCGTGGAAGATCATGAAGAACAGGCGGGACATGTAGAAGGCGGTCAGGCCCGCGCCCAGCAGGGCGATGGTTCCCAGGATCCAGGGCTTGACGCCCTCGCCGACGAAGGCGGCCTCGATGAGCCGGTCCTTGGACCAGAATCCGGAGAAGGGGGGCACCCCCAGGATGGCGAGCCAGCCGATGCCCATGGTGGCCCAGGTGATCGTCATGGCGCTGCGCAGGCCGCCGAAGCGGCGCATGTCGACCTGGTCGCCCATGGCGTGCATGACCGAGCCGGCCCCAAGGAAGAGCTGGGCCTTGAAGAAGCCGTGGGTGAGCAGGTGGAAGATGGCGAAGGCGTAGCCGATCGGACCGAGCCCGGCACCCAGCATCATGTAGCCGATCTGGCTCATGGTGGAGGCGGCCAGGACCTTCTTCATGTCGTCCTTAGCGCTTCCGATGACGGCCCCCAGCAGAAGGGTGATGGCGCCGACGACGGCGACGGCCATCTGGGCATCCGGGGCACCCTCGAAGACGGCGGCGGAGCGGACCATGAGGTAGACGCCGGCGGTCACCATGGTGGCGGCGTGGATGAGGGCGGAAACCGGCGTGGGGCCGGCCATGGCGTCGCCCAGCCAGGCCTGGAGCGGGAACTGGGCGGACTTGCCGCAGGCCGCCAGGAGGAGGAAGAAGCCGGTGGCGGTGAGCCAGCCGGTGGCCACCGAGCCGTCGAGGGCGGCGGCGGAGACGGCGTCGAAGGAGACCGAACCGACCTGGCCGACCATCGTCATCATGGCCAGCAGCAGACCGACGTCGCCCACGCGGTTCATGACGAAGGCCTTCTTGGCCGCAGCGGCGTTCTCGCGGCTGGTGACCTGCTCGCCCTGGGGGGCATCGGCGTCGGTCGTGTTCCAGAAGCCGATGAGCAGATAGGAGGCCAGGCCCACGCCCTCCCACCCGACGAAGAGCACGATGTAGGAGTCGCCCAGCACCAGGGTGAGCATCGCAGCGATGAAGAGGTTGAGGTAGGCGAAGAATCGGCGCCGGTCGCGATCATGGGCCATGTAGGCCACCGAGTACAGGTGGATGAGGAAGCCGACGCAGGTCACCAGGGTCACGAAGGTCAGCGACAGCGGGTCCAGGCGCAGTCCGACGTCGATACTCAAATTGCCGGCGCTGAACCAGTGGTAGAGGGACAGGCCGATGACGCGTTCCTCGACGGGCAGGCCCAGGACCTGGAGCAGGATGCCCACGCCCAGGCAGGCGACGGCGAAGGATGCGGCCAGGCCCAGCCAGTGGCCCCAAGCGTTGGAGCGACGTCCGGCCAGCAGCAGGAAGGCGGCCGAGACCGCGGGCACGGCAATGAGCAGCCAGGCCCAGGAGGCCGGGCCGGTGGCCTCAGTCAGGGGCGTCACGACGGCGGTGACAGGAGCGGGAAGCATGTCGGTGGTCTCTCCCCTCAGTTCTTGAGCAGGTTCTCGTCGTCGACCGACGTGGACCTACGGGTGCGGAAGATGGATACGACGATGCTCAGCCCCACCACAACCTCGGCGGCGGCCACCACCATGACGAAGAAGGCGAAGACCTGGCCGGTGAGGTTGCCGTGGATCCGGGAGAAGGTCACCAGAACGAGGTTGACGGCGTTGAGCATGAGCTCAACCCCCATGAGTTCGATGATGGCGTTGCGGCGCAGCAGCACCGTGAGCGCCCCCAGGGTGAACAGGACCCCGGCCAGGATGATGTAGACGGCGATGACGGGGAGGCTCATTTCTCCTCCTTCTGCTCAGGGGCGGCCGAGTCCGCTGAGCCCGTTGGGCGAGAGTCGTCGTCGCCGAGGACGGGCTGCTTGACGGTGGGGGCTGCGGCGCCGGGCATGGCCGGCATCCCGGAGCGTCCGGTGCCGCCCACGGCATCGGCTCCGCCCTGCCGGGAGACGATCTTCCTGGAGCGCTGGGCCAGGCCCATCTCCGGTGAGACGTCGGACAGCTCCAGGCCCTGGCCGCGGGCCCGCAGGACTCGGGGCACGGAGCCCTCGACCACCTCGCCGTCGGCGCCCAAGGCCGGGGCGGCGGCGGAGTTGGTGGAGGCGTAGACGCCGGGCATCGGCTTCTGTCCGGGGTGGACGCCCTTGGAGGCATAGGCCTGCATCTTGTTCGCCGCCATATGGCGCTGGTCGAGCCGGGCCCGGATGCGCCGGCGGTGGGTGAGTGTCAGAGCGCCGACGGCGGCCACGATGAGCAGGATGGCGGTCAACTCCATGGTGACGACGTGGTCGTTGTAGAGCGTGACGGCCAGGAGATCGGGGGCGGCCTTGGCGCCGTCCTTGAGACCGGCCGGCGTCGGGAAGACAGTGCGCCACACGACGGCGGTCAGGACGCCGGCCAGGCCGAGGCCCAGGAGGATGAGGAGCGGACGTCTCATGACCGAGCCGGCGGCACCCACCGGCTCATCGCCGCCGACGCCCACGAGCATGATGACGAACAGAACGAGAGTCATGACGGCGCCGGTGTAGACCACGACCTGGGTGATTCCCATGAAGGGCGACTCGTTAACGATATAGAGGACGGCCAGCGAGATCATGATACCGATCATGTTGATGGCGGCGGTCACTGCCCGCTTGGCGATCAGGATGCCGATACCGCAGGCCACGGTGACCAGGGCGACGACCATGAACACGATCGCCTCGCCCAACCCCAGATGGCCGTCCTGGGTCAGGTCGGTGGGAAGCGCGGGGGCGAAGGCGGAAACGGCGCCGGGTAGCAGGAGGGCTCTCATCGCACGGCTCCCTTCACGGTCTGCCCGGAGCCCCAGCCTGAGGCGGTGGGGACCGCCTTGGCGCGGGCATCGGCCAGGCTGGGATCGTCGGGCCGGTGGGCGCGCACCCAGTCGATCTGGCCCTGGGTGGAGCCGGTGACCCGGCCGCGGTAGTAGTCGCCATCCTCGGTGCCCTCGACCATGGGGTGGGGGGCGGCCACGGCGCCGTCGGGCACAGGGGCCAGAAGGTCCTCCTTCTCGTAGATGAGGCCCTCTCGGCCGGGGCCGACGAGCTCGTCGAAGTCGGTGGACATGGTCAGCGCCCGGGTGGGGCAGGCCTCGATGCACATGCCACAGAAGATGCAGCGCAGGTAGTTGATCTGGTAAACGCGCCCGTAGCGCTCACCGGGCGAGTACTGGGCGCCGGGTTCGTTGGAGGCGGCCTCGACGTAGATCGCGTCGGCGGGACAGGCCCAGGCGCACAGCTCGCAGCCGATGCACTTCTCCAGGCCGTCATCGTAGCGATTGAGCCGGTGGCGGCCGTGGTAGCGGGGCATTACCCGGGCGGGCTCGAAGGGGTACTGCTCGGTGACCACCGGGCGGAACATCGAGGAGATGGTGACCCCGTAGCCGGCCACGGGCGCGAAAGCCCGGGCCAGGGCGGAGGGGGCGTCGCGCAGCCAGTCGTCGTGCTGGGAGCCCCGGGAGCGGTTGGGGCGATCAGTCATCTTTTCCCTCCTGGGGTGCCTCAGTGGCTTTGTCTGCGGCCTTGTCACTGGCCGTGTCGGCCTTGAGGTCAAGGGTGAACGTGGGCAAGGCGGTGGCTGCGTCGGCGCCGGAGCGGAGCGGAACAGACGCCTCGTCAGCGCTGGCCGTGTCCGCCGAGTCTGCAGAGTCGGCCGTGTCGGCCGAGGCGACGAAGCCGGTCGTCTCGTCGTCCTCGAGCTCGACGTCGTTCAGGAGGCCGACGGCGGTCACAGCGCCGTCCTCGGAGTTCTCCAGATCGACGGCCAGGGCGGCGCGGCGGGCGCGCGGCGAGGGCGGCAGGGACTGGCCCGGCAACGGTGGAACGGGGAAGCCTTCGAGGAAGGAGACGTGGCCGTCGTCGTTCATGATCTCGACGTCATCCTCGGTGTCGTCCTCGTCGTACTCGGCGTAGAACTCCTCCTCGTCCCCCTTGTCGGGGATGAGGAAGAGACCGAGCATGATGAGGCAGAAGGCGCCGGCCAGAGGCAGCAGCAGGGCCTGCACAGAGGCGCCGGAGAAGGTACGGAAGGCGCGCACCACCGCGACCAGCACAAGCCAGACCAGGGAGACGGGGATGAGAACTTTCCAGCCCAGCTTCATGAAATGGTCGTAGCGGATGCGCACCAGGGTGCCCCGAGTCCAGATCATGAAGAACATGACGGCCCAGACCTTGCCGATGAACCACAGCATCGGCCACCAGCCGGAGTTGGCCCCCTCCCAGAACAGGCTGAGGATGGTGGAGCGCCAACCTCCCAGGAACAGGGTGACGCACACGGCCGAGACGTTGAACATGTTGATGTACTCGGCCAGGAAGTACCAGGCGAACTTCATCGAGGAGTACTCGACCATGTGGCCGGCGACGAGCTCGCCCTCGGCCTCGGGCAAGTCGAAGGGGAGGCGGTTGACCTCGCCGACCATGGAGATGACGTAGATGATGAAGCTGGGCAGCATCGCCACCGCCCACCAGATCCGCTGCTGGGCGCCGACGATCCCGGAGGTGGACATGGTCCCCGAGGCCAGGAACACCGTGAGGATGGACAGGCTCATGCTCAGCTCGTAGGAGATGACCTGTGCGGCGCTGCGCACGGCACCGAAGAGCGGGTAAGTGGAGTGGGTGGACCAGCCGCCCAGGATGATGCCGTAGACGCCGAAGGCGGTAATGGCCAGGATGTAGAGGACCGCCACCGGGAAGTCGGTCAGTTGCAGGGGCGTGGAGTGGCCGAAGATGCTCACCTGCGGCCCGAAGGGGATGACCGCGTAGACCATGAAGGCGCTGAAGGCGGCGATAAGCGGGGCCAGGAGGTAGATGACCTTCTCGGCGCCCTTGAGCCAGAAGTCCTCCTTCATGATGAGCTTGCCGGCGTCGGCGACCGCCTGGAGCAGTCCGAGCGGACCGTTGACGTTGGGGCCCAGGCGGGTCTGCATGCGGGCCAGGCCGCGCCGCTCCACCCACAGGGCCATGATGACGCTGACAATGAGGAAGGCGACGATGAAGACGGCCTTGATGAGGGTCAGCCACCAGGTCTCGGCGGAGAAATCGGCGACCACACCCCCGTTGGAGACGGCGTCGTCGGCGGCAGCGGCCTGAGCCGCGTAGATCGGATTCACCTCAGTACCTCCGCTGCATGAGTCAGGGTGACCTGAGAGCCGTGACCTGCCCCCAGGGTCTGGTGGACGGTGGATCCGGCCGAGCACTCGGGCAGCCACACGGTCCCGTCGCTGACGCCGCCGATGGCGGCCGG
The DNA here is from genome assembly GCF_000239715.1 of Actinomyces sp. oral taxon 849 str. F0330. Classification (NCBI taxonomy): domain Bacteria; kingdom Bacillati; phylum Actinomycetota; class Actinomycetes; order Actinomycetales; family Actinomycetaceae; genus Actinomyces; species Actinomyces sp. oral taxon 849. Next base: position 18,924 of record NZ_JH470355.1, read on the forward strand.
CAGGGTGATCGATCCGGTGGCGGTCGACACGGTCACCTCCTCACCGCCGCGCAGTGACAGGCGACGGGCGAGATCGGCGCCCACTCGGGCAACGGGACGCAGGGCGGTGGCGGCCAGGAACGGCTCGCCGTCCTGGAGTCGTCCGGCGTCGAGCATGGGCTTATGGGTGGTCAGGCGCGCCTCCACCCCGCCGACGACGATCGCCGTTTCGGCGCCGACCATCGGAGCGCGGCCGAAGGCCACCGGCATGCGCTGTCCGCGCCACAGGCCCAGAGCGGCGAGCTGCTCGTGCAGCGTCACCAAGTCGTCGACCTGCAGGTCGACACCCATCTCGTCGGCGAGCATCCCCAGGACCTGGCGGTCGGTGCGGGCGCGAGAGACGTGGGCCTGGCCGAAGGGGCGCACGCGCCCCTCCCAGTTGACGAAGGTGCCGTTCTTCTCCACGGCCGGAGCCACGGGCAAGACGACGTCGGCGTGCTCGCTGACCTCGCTGCGGCGCACCTCGAGCTGGACGGTGAAGCTGCTGGCGGTCAGGGCCGCGCGGGCCAGGCCCGGGTCGGGGAAGTCGCGCAGGTCGATGCCGCCGACGATGGCGCCGCTCAGGGTGCCGTCCAGGAGGGCCGAGAGGATCCCGGTGGCGTCACGCCCCAGGGCGGTGGGAAGGGAGCGCTCGGCACCCATGTTCCAGGCCCGTTCGACCT
>NZ_JH470355.1:19788-34328 GCF_000239715.1 Actinomyces sp. oral taxon 849 str. F0330
AGGGCGGGGTGGGTCTGGCTGAGGTGGGCGACGACGCGGGCCTCCTCGCCGGGCGGGGTGAGGATGGCCTGTGCGGAGAGCTTGCGGCTGGCGGCACTCAGGCAGGTGGTCACGGTGGCCACATTGACGCCGCCGGCGCGCACGCCCTTGCGCAAGCGCAGGAACAGGGAGCCGCATTCATCCTCGGGCTCCAGGCCCAGGAGCAGGACCTGGCCGGCCTTCTCCAGGTGCCGGTAGGTGACGGCACCCAGGCCGGTGCCGGCCACCCGGGCGGCTAGGAAGGTGTCTTCCTCCAAGCTGTGGGAGCGCACGCGCTGGTCAATGTCGTTGGTGCCCAGGACGGTACGGGCGAAGCGGGACCAGGCCCAGGCGTCCTCCAGGGTGAGGCGGCCGCCGGGTAGGAGACCCACTCCCCCGTCGGAGGCGGCGCGGGAAAGCCCCCGTGCGGCCACGTCCAGGGCGTCGGACCAGGAGGTGGTGACGAGCTCGCCGGTCTCCTCGTCGCGCACGAGCGGCACGGTGAGGCGGTCGGGCTGCGCGGACCAGGTGAAGGCGAAGCGGTCCTTGTCGGTGATCCACTCCTCGTTGACCTCGGGGTCGTTGCCGGCCAGATGGCGCAGGACGACGCCGCGGCGCATGTCGACGCGGATGGCCGAACCGGAGGCGTCCTGCTCGGTGACGGAGTCGGTGGAGACCAGGTCCATGGGGCGGGCCCGGAAGCGGTACCTCGCGGAGGTCAGGGCGCCCACGGGGCAGATCTGAATGATGTTGCCGGAGAAGTAGGAGGCGAAGGGCCGCCCGGAGGCGTCCAGGTCCTCGCGGCCCGCGCCCAGGTCGGGGCCGTAGTCGGTGCCGTCAGAGGCGCCGGGCTCGCCGCCGGGGCCGGTCATGTCGCCCAGGGCGCTCAGGGACGGCACGCCGCGGATCGTCTGGAGGTCGGCGTCTATGGACCGCTCGGCCTGCTCGGCCGAGCCGGTGGAGAAGTCCAGGACGCGCGCGTCGAAGCGTCCGATCTGCTCGGAGTACAGGCCTCCTGTGTGCTCGGGGTTTCCGTCCATGTCGCAGGAGGGGTGGCCGCCGCCGCGTCCCTGGAGGGCGATGAAGGGGTCCCCGGGAATCTGGTCGGCGAAGCGCACGCAGCGCTGGCACAGGATGCAGCGGTCGCGGTCCAGCAGGATGTTGCTGGTCAGGCGCAGCGGCTTGGGGAAGGTGCGTTTGACATCGGTGAAGCGAGTGGCGGACTGGGCGCCGGAGGCCATGAGCTCCAGGGCCTGGTTCTGCAGGGGGCACTCGCCGCCCTTGTCGCACACGGGGCAGTCCAGCGGATGGTTGATGAGGAGGAACTCCATGGTGCCGGCCTGGGCCTTGGCGGCGACCTCGCTGGTGGCCTGGGTGGAGATCTCCATGCCCTCCATGGCAGTCATGGCGCAGGAGGGCTGGGGCTTGGGCATGGGCCGCACGACGCCGTCGCGCCCGGGCATGGCCACCTCCACCAGGCACTGGCGGCAGTTGGCCGACGGCGCGAGCAGCGGATGGTCGCAGAAGCGCGGGATGCGTACGCCGACCTGCTCGGCGGCGCGGATGAGGAGGGTGCCCTTGGGCACCTCGACGGGAAGCCCGTCGATGGTCATGCGGACCATCTCGGGAGCTGGCGGCGCAGCCGGTGCGGAGCTCTTGGCGGTCGTCTCAGCAGTCATGGCTCACCGTGCGCTTTCGAAGACGGAGGAGGCGGCGTAGGGGAAGAGCTCGCCGGCGGCGGTGGTGTAACCGGCCTCGAACTCTTCGCGGAACCGCTTAATGCCGGTCAGGACCGGGGTGGCGGAGGCGTCGCCCAGGGCGCAGAAGGAGCGCCCGGCGATGTTGGAGGCGATGGACTCGAGTTTCTCGACGTCGCCGGGCAGTCCGCGCCCGGCCTCCAGACGCAGCATGATCTGGCGCATCCAGTAGGTGCCCTCGCGGCAGGGGGTGCACTTGCCGCAGGACTCGTGCTGGTAGAACTCGGTCCAGCGGGTGACCACGCGCACCACCGAGACGGTCTCATCGAAGACCTGTAGGGCGCGGGTTCCCAGCATGGAGCCGGCCTCGGCCACGGATTCGTAGTCGAGGGGGACGTCGAGCTCGTCGGGGCCGAAGATCGGCGTCGAAGACCCTCCCGGGACCCAGAACTTCAGCTCATGGCCGGGACGGATGCCTCCGGAGAGCTCGATGAGCTCTCGCATCGTAATGCCGAAGGGGGCCTCGTACTGGCCGGGGCGGGCCACGTGCCCGGACACGGAGAAGATGCCATGGCCCTTGGACTTCTCGGTGCCCATGGAGGAGTACCACTGGGCGCCGCGGGCCAGGATCGCCGGGACCGAGGCGATGGTCTCGACATTGTTGACCACCGTGGGCCGGGCGTAGAGACCGGCGACAGCGGGGAAGGGCGGCTTGAGGCGGGGGTGGCCGCGGCGGCCCTCCAGAGAGTCCAGCAGGGCGGTCTCCTCACCGCAGATGTAGGCGCCGGCCCCCGCGTGGGCGGTGATGCGCAGGCGCTGCCGGCCGTCCAGGCCGAAGCCGGTGTCCAGCAGGCCGGACTCGGTGGCCTCGCGCACGGCGCCGAGCAGGCGGCGGTAGGCGTGGGGAACCTCGCCGCGCAGGTAGACGAAGGCGTGGTCTCCGCCGATGGCCCGCGAGGTGATGGCGATGCCCTCGATGAGCGCCTGGGGGTTGGACAGGATCGTGGGGATGTCCTTGCAGGTGCCGGGCTCGGACTCGTCGGCGTTGACCACGAGGTAGCGCGGGCCGCCGTCGACCGGGGGCAGGAAGGACCACTTCAGGCCGGTGGGGAACCCGGCGCCACCGCGTCCGCGCAGGCCGGAGTCCTTGATGAGGGTGATGAGCTCCTCGCAGCTGAGGGTCTTGGCGCGCTTGAGACCCCGATAGCCGCCGTGGTTGAGGTAGGTCCGCAGGGTCCAGGAGCGCTCCTGGTCCCATAGGTCGCTCAGGACCGGGGTGAGGGTGCCCGGCGCGGTGTAGGTGGCGGTGGCACTCACTTGGACTCCTCCTTCGGCGCGGTCCAACCCTGCTCGCGGGCAATGCTCAGGCCCCGCAGGGTCGGCTCGCCGGGGCCGCGGCCCTCATCGGAACGGCCGTCCTCGAATCCGGCGAGCAGGCGCTCGTTCTCGCGGAAGGTGGGCACGGTCTCGGGGCCGCGGGTGGGGGCCACGTCCTCGCCGCGCTCGAGGGCCTCGATCATGGCGACGGCGGAGTCAGGGGTCTGGTTGTCGAAGAACTCCCAGTTGACCATGACGACGGGGGCGTAGTCGCAGGCGGCGTTGCACTCGATGCGCTCGAGGCTGATAGTGCCGTCCTCGCTGGTCTCCTCGGCGCCCAGACCCGTGTGCTCGGTGACGGCCGACCAGATCTCGTCGCCGCCCATGACGGCGCACAGGGCGTTGGTGCACACGCCCACGTGATAAGTGCCGATCGGGTGGCGGCGGAACTGGCTGTAGAAGGTGGCCACAGCGCTGACCTCGGCGCGGTCCAGGCCCAGCCGAGCGGCACACAGGGCGATACCGGCCGGTGAGACGTATCCGTCCACGGACTGGATGAGGTGGAGCATCGGGATGAGGGCGCTGCGCTCCTTGCCCGCCGGGTAGCGGGCGATGATCCGCTCGATGTCGACTTGGAGGCCCTGGGCGACCTCGGGGCTATAGCCGGCGGCGACGGCGGCGGCCGCCACGGTGCCCGCCGGGCCCACCGCGCTGACGGTGGCGATGGTCTCCACGGCGGGGTTGATGGGCGGGGCGGCCGAGCCGGCCGGATTGAGTGCGTTCTCGGTGGTGCTCATCAGCGGTCCACGCCTCCCAGGACGGGGTCGATGGAGGCCAGGGTGGGCACGAGGTCGGCGATCATGCCGCCCTCGCCCATCAGGGCCAGCGACTGCAGATTGGAGAATGAGGGGTCGCGGAAGTGGACCCGGTAGGGGCGGGTGCCGCCGTCGGAGACGGCATGGATGCCCAGGACCCCCTTGGCGTGCTCGACGGTTTGGTAGACCTGGCCGGCCGGGACCCGGAAACCCTGAGTCACCAGCTTGAAGTGGTGGATGAGGGACTCCATGGACGAGCCCATGATCTCACGCACGTGCTCCAGGGACTGGCCCTGGCCGTCGGTGGCGATGGCCATGCGGGCGGGCCAGGCGATGGTCGGGTCGGCCACCATCGTGGTATTGGAGGGGTCGTCGCCGCGGGCGCTGATCTCGTCGAGGCGGTCCAGGCACTGGGAGACGATCTTGAGCGACTCGTAGGACTCGTCCAGCCGGAGCCGCAGCCGGTTGTAGCAGTCGGAGACCTTGTAGGTGGGCACCCGGAAGTCGTAGGTCTCGTAGCCGCAGTAGGGCTTGGTGCGCCGGATGTCCAGGGGGTAGCCGGCCGCGCGCAGGCATGGCCCGGTCAGTCCCAGGGCGAGAGCGCCGGCCAGGCTGATCTCGCCCACGCCGATGAAACGAGATTTGAGGATCGGGTTCTCCAGGAGCAGCAGCTCGAGCTCGTGGATGTCGTGCTTGATGTCGGGCATGACCGAGCGTACGAAGTCGGTGAATCCCTCGGGAATGTCCTGGGCCAGGCCCCCGGGACGGACGTAGGCGTGGTTCATGCGCAGCCCGGAGACCATCTCGAAGGCCTTGAGGATGTTCTCGCGGCAGCGGAAGGCGATGGTCATGAGCGTGGTACCGCCCATCTCGTTGCCCCCGGTGCCCACGGCCACGACGTGGGAGGCGATGCGGTTGAGCTCCATGAGCAGCACGCGGGTGACGGTGGCCTTCTCGGGGACGTCATCGGTGATGCCCAGGAGCTTCTCGACCGCCAGCGCGTAGCCGACCTCCTGGAAGAAGGGGGCCACGTAGTCCATGCGGGTCACGAAGGTCTCGCCCTGGACCCAGGTGCGGTACTCCATGTTCTTCTCGATACCGGTGTGCAGGTAGCCGGTACCGACGCGGACCTCGGTGACGACCTCGCCGTCGGCCTCCAGGACCAGGCGCAGCACGCCGTGGGTGGAGGGGTGGACCGGGCCCATGTTGAGGACGATCCGGTCATTGCGCAGGCGATCGGCCTCGTCGCGCTCGGCGATCTGGGCAACGACGTCGTCCCAGTCCCCGCCGCTGACGGTGAACTGCTCAGCGCCGGCGGACAGGTCGTCCATGGCGGGGCCGGAGGCGCGGAAGGTGCTCGTGGTGCTCATCAGCGGTAGGACCTCCGGGTGTCGGCGGGCGGGGTCTGGGCGCCCTTGTACTCGACGGGGATGCCGCCCAGCGGATAGTCCTTGCGCTGGGGGTGGCCCACCCAGTCATCGGGCATAGCGGTGCGGGTCAGGTGGGGGTGGCCATCGAAGACGATGCCCATGAGGTCCCAGGTCTCCCGCTCGTGCCAGTCATTGCCGGGGTAGACCGAGATGATGGAGGGCACGTGCGGGTCGGAGTCGGGGCAGGCGACCTGGAGCCGCAGCTGGCGTCCGCCGTGGGTCAGGCTCATGAGCTCGATGCAGGCGTGCAGCTCGCGGCCGGTCAGCTGGGGGTAGTGGACGCCGCTGACGCCCAGGCACAGCTCGAAGCGCAGGTCCTGGTCGTCGCGCAGGGGGCGCACGACGTCGAGCAGGTGCTCGCGGGCGATGAACAGGGTGAGCTCGTCGTGCTCGATGACGACCTTCTCGATGGCGGCGGCCGGGTCGACGCCGGCATCCTGGAGGTCCTCGATGAGGGCGTCGACGACGCCGTCAAACCAGCCGCCGTAGGGGCGCACGGCGGCGGGGGCGAGGGTGACGGCGCTGCGGTGCTCGCCGTAGCCGGTGGTGTCGCCGGCGTCGGAGGCGCCGAACTGGCCGGTGGAGACGGCGATGACCTCCAGGCGCAGCTCGGGGCGCACGGGGGTGCCGGCGACCTCGGGGACAGCGGGCACCGCCGAGACCTCGGGGATCTCGGGCGAGGCGTCGGAGCCGGAGCCGTTCGCCGGAGCGTTCTTCTCACTCATGCCAGCAGGCCCTTCATCTCATGGGTGGGGGTGGCGGACAGGGCGGCGGCCTCGACGGCGCGGGCGATCTCCTCGCGGTGCTTGAACAGCGGCTTCTTCTCGATCTGGCGGGTGAGCTCGAGCATGGCGCCCAGGAGCATCTCGGGGCGGGGTGGGCATCCCGGCAGGTAGATGTCCACCGGGACGATGTGGTCGCAGCCCTGGACGACAGCGTAGTTGTTGAAGATGCCGCCCGAGGAGGCACAGGCCCCCATGGAGATGACCCACTTGGGCTCGGGCATGGAGTCGTAGACGTTGCGCACGATCGGGGCCATCTTGTGGGAGACGCGACCCGAGACGATCATGACGTCGGCGTGGCGCGGGGAGGCACGGAAGACCTCCCAGCCGAAGCGGGCCATGTCGAAGCGGGGGGTGCCTGCGCCCATCATCTCGATGGCGCAGCAGGCCAGCCCCATGGTGACGGGCCATATGGAGCGGGCCTGGGCCAGGCCCGCGAGCTTCTCGACGGTGGTCAGCAGGAAGCCGGGGCTGTCCACCTCGGCGGCAGCGGCCGCGTAGGGGTCGTTGCGCTTGGAGGGGATGGACGCCATGAAGGCGTTGTGCTTTTTCATGCTCTTCACTGCTGTGTACTCCTTGAGGTCGTCAGGGCCATGTGGCGCCCGCGGGTCCTGTCGTCGGTGCCTCGCACTCGATCCGCCTGTCTCAGTCCCAGTCCAGTCCGCCGCGGCGCCACTCCAGGATGTAGGGCACGGTGATCAGGCCGATGAACAGGACGGCGGCGCCCAGCCCGAAGAACCCCAGGCGCCCGAAAGCGGTGGCCCAGGGGTAGAGGAAGACCACCTCGACGTCGAAGATGATGAAGGTCATGCCCACCAGGTAGAAGGAGACCGGGAAACGCCCGTGCTCGGTATTGGCAGGTGTGGGGTCGATACCGCACTCGTAGTTGGCGACCTTGACCCGGTTGCGCCGAGCGGGGCTGACGATGGCGCTCAGGGCCAGTCCGCCGATCGCGACCACGAGGGCCACGGCGGCCATGATGAGCAGGGAGGCGTAGGGGTTCATGCTTCCGGCACCATCCTTGTCAGGAGCTGGATGAAGTGGTCGATTCCGTCGCCGCCGCGCCGCTCCCACCCGTCGGACAGGAGCTTAGTGACGAGCTTCATGAGGCGCTTGCGCGGCAGCCCGTAGCGGGTGCACAGACGCATGACCTCGGGGTGCTCGATGAGGGCGACGAAGACGCGCCCGAGCGTGTAGTAGCCGCCCATCTCGGCCCTGAGAGCCTTGGGGTACTGGGCCAGGACCTGCTCGCGGCCCGACGTCGTGGAACGGGCGGCGGCCTGCGCGGCGGCCTGGGCGGCCAGGCGGCCGGACAGAAGGGCCTGGGCGATGCCCTCGCCGTTGAAGGGCGAGACCATGCCGCCTGCGTCACCGAGCAGCATGAGGCCGTCGGCGTAATGGGGCTTGCGGTTGAAGGCCATGGGCAGGGCGGCACTGACCAAGCCGCCGACCTGGTTCTCCTTGGTGAAGCCCCAGGAGGCCGGGACGTTGTCCATCCAGCGGTTGAACACGGCGCGATAGTCGATGGCGGTGGCCGAGGCTCGCGAGGAGACCGAGCCGAGACCGACGTTGACCAGCCCTTCCCCCACCGACCAGATCCACCCGTAGCCGGGCAGGAGGTCGGAGTTGCCGGGCTTGCCGTCCCACAGCTCGAGGCGCGACTCCATCCAGGCGTCCTTGGCGCGCGGGGAGCGGAAGTAGGCGCGCACGGCCACGCCCATGGGGCGGCGCTCGTTCTTCGTGCGCCCGACGGCGGTAGCCAGACGGGCCGAGACCCCTCCGGCGTCGACGACCAGCGGGGCGGTGAAGGTGGTGGGGCCCTCGATGCCGGGGTAGGCGACCCGGTTGGTGGGGCGGGCCTCGACGCCGGTGACGCGGCCGGTGGGCGAGGTAACGGGGCCGGTGACGGTCACGCCGGTCAGCAGCCGGGCGCCGGCCGCCGCGGCGTGCTCCGCCAGGTCCCGATCGAGCAGGGCGCGCGGGCGGGCCATCCCGTAGGAGGGGAAGGAGGCCTGCTCGGGCCAGGGGAAGTGGAGCAGGTGGCCGCCGCCGATGACGCGCAGGCCGCGGTTGCGCTGCCAGCCGGAGGTATCCACACCCATGGAGACGAGCTCGCGCACAGCCGAGGGGGTCAGGCCGTCGCCGCAGACCTTGTCACGGCCGAGCTCCTGCTTCTCCAGGAGAATGACGTCGAGACCGAGGGTGGCCATGTGGAAGGCCGCCGAGGAGCCCGCCGGGCCGGCGCCGACGACGATGACGTCGGCTGTGGCGGAGGCGCTGGACTGGGCGGCTGCCTGAGTCACTCGGGCTCCCCTCCTCGGTGCATCTGGTACGGCAGGTGTTGTCGTAGGCATCACAGTTGGCACGGTAATGCAGGCCCCGCGCTCGTCGGAGCCTGTGCCGACTGTACTCAGGGGGCGGGCACCTCTTGGACGAGGCTACCGGTTGAGACGGCAACCAGGGGTTTTCGTTGCTGTGACGGCATTACTGGAGCGGAGTTACGCGGATACCGGCGGCTGCGCGATTCCAGAATTACGCTGCAAGTGAGTGACGAATTTCAACGTCGTTGGACGGGACCTGGGTCCTAGGCCGTCAATAGGGGTTCCCGAAACCTCGCCCGCCGTACTGTCAGCGCGGTGCCGCGGCCGGGATTTGCGATGATGCTCCCCATGAGCCGATCGCCTCTTCGAGCCACCCTCGCCAAGGACCCACGAGAGGTCGCAGGGATGTTCGACGCCGTCGCGCGCCGCTACGACCTGTCCAATGACGTGATGAGCCTGTTCCAGGTGCACATGTGGCGGTCGGTAACACGCGCGGCCGTGGCCGCGGGACCGGGGATGCGGATCCTGGATCTGGCCGCGGGGACCGGCACCTCCTCGATGGAGTACGCCGCCGACGGCGCCGAGGTCGTGGCCTGCGACTTCTCCACCGGCATGGTCGCCGAGGGCAAGCGCCGCCACCCCAAGATCGCCTTCGTGGCCGGGGACGCCACGGCTCTTCCCTTCGCCGACGAGACCTTCGACGTCGTCACTATCTCCTACGGGCTGCGCAACGTCCAGGACACGGCGCGGGCACTGGCAGAGATGCACCGCGTGACAGTCCCGGGCGGGCGAATCGTCATCGCGGAGTTCTCCACCCCGGTCTCGCCCCTGTTCCGTCGCCTCTACCGCTTCTATCTGGGCAGTGCCCTGCCGGCAGTGGCGCGCCTGGTCTCATCGAACACGCAGGCTTACGACTATCTAGGCGAGTCGATCCTGGCCTGGCCGGACCAGAGGGAGCTGGCCGGCATCATGCACGAGGCCGGCTGGCGGGGCGTGGGCTACAAGAACCTCTCCGGCGGGATCGTCGCCGTCCACCGGGCCACGCGTACCGCGCGCCCCGCGGTCGAGCGCTGAGAGGCGAGCCGAGTCGTGAGGGCCGATCACTGCCTGGCCGCACCGCCGCGTCTGTCCTTCCGCACTCACGAGCTGCCCGAGGGCTCGTTGGAGGGGGTCGCGCTCATTGACCTGCTGGCGGGCCGCGAGGAGGTCGTCTCGTGGGTCCACGAGGGACGCGGGCTCATCGGTCTGAGGCGCGCCCTGACGATCGAGGCCCACGGCGACGAGCGCATCGAGGCGCTGCGGGCGGCATGGCGGGCCGTTATCGGCGCGGCCTGGTGGCGCGACGCGCTGGTGCGCCCCGGAACCGGACCGGTAGCCCTGGGCACGATCACCTTCTCCCCCGCCTCCGAGCAGTCCTCGGTGCTGCTGGTCCCCGAGGTCCTCATCGGGCTCGACGACGACGGGGCCTGGTTGACCACCGCGGTTTCCTCGGCCATGGGCGGGGTAGAGCCGGAACACCCGGACCCCGAGGCGCTGATCAAGGCGCTCGTCACCGAGGCCCGGACAGCGATCGGCCGGGAGCATGAGGACAGGGACGCGGGCGCCACCGCCGTCGAGACCGGGGCGCTCAGTGAGAAGCAGTGGTGCCGGACGGTGGCCCGCACGCAGGAGCGGATGCGCTCGGGGCAGGCCCGCAAAGTGGTCCTGGCACGCGATGTCCTGGCTCGCCCGACGGCGCCGCTGGCCACCGGCACGGTGCTGCGACGGTTGGCCTCCGACTACCCGTCCACTTGGACCTTCGCCGTCGACCAGATGGTGGGGGCCAGCCCCGAGCTGTTGCTGCGCCTGCGCGATCGGCGCCTTACCAGCCGGGTCCTGGCCGGCACGGCCCGCCGACGCGCCGGTGAGGATGCGCCGGCCACGGCCCGCCTGGCGGCCTGGCTGGAGGGCTCGGAGAAGAACAACCGGGAGCACGAACTGGCCAGGGCTTCGGCTATCACGGCGCTGGAGCCGTTGTGCTCGGTGGTCAATGCCCCGGCGCGCTTCGTCCTGAGCTTGCCGAATGTGCTGCACCTGGCCAGCGACGTGACCGGAGTCGTTGCCGGGGACACCGGCGCCCTGGCACTCGTGGACGCCCTGCACCCGACGGCGGCCGTGTGCGGGACGCCGACCCCGGCGGCTGCGCATCTCATCGAGGAGGCCGAGTCCATGGACCGGGGTCGTTACGCCGGCCCCGTGGGCTGGGTGGACTGGCACGGCGAGGGCGAGTGGTGCATTGCACTGCGCAGCGCCCAGCTGCCGGCCGGCGGACCCGGCCCGCACTCCCCCGCGCGGGTCTTCGGGGGCGGCGGCATCATGCCGGACTCCGAGCCGGCCGACGAGTTGGCGGAGACAACCGCCAAGATGCGTCCGGTGCTGGGCGCGCTGGGCGTGAGTCCCTGATCCGGGCTCTCCTTAGGAATCCTTGCGCTCGGCCAGGGTCACTTCGATGTCCTTCTTCTTGGAATCGCGGATGACGGTGAGCTTGACCTTGTCGTTGGCGGAATACTGGCGCACATAGCCGGTCAGTGCCGAGCCCTGGGAGGTGGTCTTGCCGTCGATAGCGATGACGACATCGTCCTTCTTCAAGCCGGCATTGTCGGCGGGCGAGTCACCCTCCACCGAGGCGATCTTGGCGCCGGCGCGCTTGGCGCCGTCGGACTCGGCGGCCCCGGTCTCCAGAGTGACCCCCAGGTAGGCGTGGGTAGCCGATCCCGACTCGATGAGCTGCTTGGCGACCTTCTCTGCCAGCTTGACGGGAATGGCGAACCCGATGCCGATACTGCCCGAGCCTCCTTCACCGGAGCTGGAGCGCCCCATCGTGGCGATCGAGCTGGTGATGCCGATGACCCGTCCCTTCTCATCGAACAGGGGGCCACCGGAGTTTCCGGGGTTGATGGCGGCATCGATCTGGATGGCGTTGGTGTAGACCGCCGAGGACGACGAGCCGCTGCCCGAGCCTCCCTCCCCCTCTTCTCCCTGGGCATTGACGACGGGGCGGTCCAGGGCCGAGATGATGCCGGTGGTGACGGTGGAGGACAGTCCCAGCGGGTTGCCGATGGCCATGACGTCCTGGCCCGTGGTCAGCTTGTCGGAGTCGCCGAGCTGGGCGACGGTGAGGTTGTCGGGGGCGTCCTTGAGCTGGATGACCGCCAGATCCGTAGCGGGGTCTGTGCCGGTGGTATCGGCGTCGTAGACGCGGCCGTCGGCCAGAGTCACCTGGATCTGCGCGGCTCCCGCCACCACGTGGTTGTTGGTGATGATGTGCCCATCCTTGTCGTAGATGACCCCGGAGCCCAGGGCGGTCCCCCTGTCCGTTGCGATGGCGATGGACACAACCGCATTGGACACCGCGGCCGATACGGCCTCCCAGTCGGGGGCCTGGCCGGAGCTGTTGACAGTCTTGGTCGTGTCGCCGGTGGCGATCGCGGTGGGAGCGGCCGAGGAGCGCGATGACAGCGTCCCATCGCGGGCGTCCAGATACTTGACCGCTCCGACGGCGCCGCCGGCTCCCAGCAGTGAGGCGACCACGACGGAGGCGACCAGGGCGACCCAGCCCGGCCCCCGGCGTCGCTTCTTCCCGCTCCCACCGCCAGAGGCGTTCGAGGCGGCGTAGAAGGACTCCCCCGCGGCGCCGACGGGCGCGTAGCTGCTGGGACCGGCCTGCGAGCCTCCGACGGGCCCGCCACCGCCGTGGTCCTCGGTCCGGGGGAAGTCGTAGCCGCCGGACGTCGTCGGAACGCTCGTATAGGGCGAGCCGAGGTGCGCCTGGTAGGGCTGCTGGGCAGCAGAGGACTGGCTGTACGAAGTGGCGGGCTGTCCCTGGGAGATGGCGGGGTACTGGTCCGGCTGGCCCTGCTGGTAGGACTGTTGGTAGGGCTGCTGCTGGGACTGGTACTGCCCCTGTGCCGGCTGGTACTGCCCCTGCTGTTCCTCGTAGGACGGGGAGGAGCCCTGCGCGGACTGCGCGTAGAGCGAGGTGGGCTGGTCCGCGGGCATCTGCGAAGTGGGCTGGTCAGCGGGCAACGGCCGGGTGTACTCCGCATTCTCCGCGTCTGCGGCCTGGGCGGTCCCGGGCAGGACGGGTTCGGACTGGGAGGCGTCTGCTCCGTAGGCCTGCGAAAGGTCCTCGTAACCGGCCCGGCTCGGGGACTCGCTCAGGGGCTCGCTCGGAGGTTCACTGCCTGAGGCCGCCGCGCCCGGCGTCCCCTGGCTGGCAGCGGACTGGGAGCCGACACCGGGGTAACTGCCGTCTGCCGCCCGGCTGGGCTCAGTGGGCCGGTAGGTCTCCGGGTTCGTCTCGTCGTAGCCGCTCATATGTGTTCCTCCTCGGGCCTTGCGCCCTGTCCAGGTCAGCAGGTAGCCAATATCAGGGCTCTGTGCCGTTTCCGACTATTGCCTGAGGCTCTGCTGTGGATCGTATAACCGTTGTGTCGCAGCGCGCTGACAGGGAGGCTGGTTGGTCCGGGCCGGGGCCTCTCCTCCGAGTCTCATCTCGTGCGGTGCCGTCTATCTCTATCGTCGTTCATGTTGTCCGGGCGTTAGGCATGTGCCCCTCAACCGTCCAGATGACGACGCTGAGGCCGCCGACCGGTTCGGCCAGGAGTGTCTGGAGGGCCGGGACGTCTTCGGGGATGCGGACGCGAGCCCCTAGGGCGGCGGCCAGTTCGGAAATATTCGCACACTGTGGGGTGGTGAAGAGCCTTTCGAACCGATGAGATTCTGCGGTGTGGGCATACTCAAGGCGGGAGAAGATCGCTCCTCCGCCATCGTCGACGACGATAACCTGAAGGTCCGCCTCCTCCTCACGGAGTCCTCTCCCCATTGACATGGCGTCGTGGAGGAAGGCGAGGTCTCCCATAATGGCGCGCACCGGCTCGCCCGATGCCATCCACAACCCGATTCCAGTGGCGATAGTGCCGTCGATTCCCGCCAGACCACGGTTCGCCACGACCTGCGGGGCAGCACTGCCGGGGCGGGCGAGGCGGTCGAGGCGGCGCACCGTCATGGAGGAGCCGACCAGCAGAGTGGGGGCTCCGGGCAGGAGGCTCGCCTCCCACACGGCCTTCACCGCGGCATCGGCTGCAGCATCAGTGCTTCCGGGACGATCCGGTTCGGGCAGCTCCTCCACAGCCCGGCGCCAGGAGTCGGCCCAGACGGCATCGGCCCGCCCCAGCCCGAGGGTGGTAGCCAGACGGACCGCCCGGGAGGAGGCCTGGCCGGCTGACGAGGGGCCGGGGACATCGACGGGGATGACGCGGTGGGCCCTTCCGGAGACGTCGGTCCACCGGGCGCGCTCGCTCAGAACGGTGGTCTCCAGGTCGCCGCTCCCTAGAAGGGCGGTGACGGATCGGCTGAGGCTGGGGTGGCCGACGACGATGAGGTGGTCGGCGCGCCCGGCGAGCTCACGGCCCGGTCCGGTGGCCAGGAGCTCGGCGTAGCGGGGCAGGGCCTGGGGGCCGCTGCGGGCATGCGAGGTGGGCTCCGCCAGGAGCGGCCAATGGAGGTGCTCGGCAAGGCACCTGGCCAGCGCGCCGACGGCGGGTGGCGGTGTCGCCCGCGACGACGATCCCGCGGCTCTCCCCCTCGGGGGGTTGACGACCGTCATGTTCGACGCTTTCGGCCCCGAGGGCCGGCACCGGTCCGCCTGCCCCTGCCGCGCGAACCTCCGGCGCCCCGAGCGCCGGTGGAGTGGTCGGCGCCGCCCCCTCCACCGCCAGGGGAGGGCGGAAGCGGGCATTGATCTGAGCCGGCCCCGGATCTCGGCTCAGGGTCCCCGTGGCTGCGGCGACGGCGCGGCGCACCTGCCCGGCGATGGCGGCTCGGGCAGCAGCACTGCCGAGGTCGGCGGACAGGTCGGCGGGTAGATCGATGGCCAGGCGCAGGGCCGGTGAGAGGAGGGCAGTCTGCTCGGTGGTCTGGCTGGCCCCGGTGCCCACCAATTCGTGGGGCCGGTCGGCGCTGATGACGAGCAGGGGGATCCCGGCGGCGTCGGCCTCGCTGACGGCGGGGTGGAGGTTGGAGACGGCCGTCCCCGAGGTGGTCACCACGGCGGCGCACCGGCTGGCACCGGTCAGAGCGTGGGCGCGGGCGGCGCCCAGCGCGATGAAGCCCGCGCTGC
>NZ_JH470355.1:34581-59346 GCF_000239715.1 Actinomyces sp. oral taxon 849 str. F0330
CGCTGCGCGATCCCGGGCACAGGACGGCCTCACGGACGCCTTCGTCCAGGAGGGCCGCTACGAGGCTTCGGGCATCGGCCAGAGCGGGCGGAATCTGCGGGGGATCCACAGGATCACCCGCAGGCGCGGCCACGGGATCGATGACGGAATCGGTCACAGGGGCGAGGATACGAGAGCGCACGGCCCACTCCCTGCTGCTCTTCATCACAGTTCGGGCGGTCTCCCGCGCGTCTCACAGGGGCAGCCCGGCCACGGCCCGGCTCGGGTCGCGGGCCTCGCGCTGGCGACGGGCGTGCAGGGCGCCGGCCAGGTGCAGCAGGCGCGTCTCCCAGTGCTTGGTGAGATAGGGGCCCGCCTTCACCTCACCCAGGAGGCGCTCGGAGACGGGGGCGCCGGCATCGAGACGCAGGGTCCCGTTGTGGGGGACGACGCTGGGCTCGGCGACGTCCTGGGTCAGCAGGCGCACGGTCCCCAGACCGCAGGCGTGGCTGAGGGACGGAAGGCTGAAGGCGAGGGTGGCACCGGCCATGATGCCCACGGAGGTGTCCAGGGCCGAGGAAACGACGGCAGGCAGCCCGAGGCGCTCGGCCATGTCCAGGGCCCGGTTCACACCGCCCAGCGGCGCAACCTTGAGGATGGCGACGTCGGCTGCGCGCCGGTGCACGACCTCCAACGGGTTGGCCGACAGCCGGATCGACTCATCCGCGGCGATGGGCACGTCGACGGCGCGGCGCAGGTCGGCCAGGTCATAGACGGCGGCACATGGCTGCTCGACGTACTCCAGGCCCCCAGCGGCACGGTCCATGCGCGGCAGGTTCTCGCGGGCGGTGTCCACGTCCCAGGCGCCGTTGACGTCGATGCGCACCTTTCCCGCCCGCCCCACGGCCGAGCGGACCGCTTCGAGCCGTTCGAGATCGGCGGCGCGCTGCTCGGGCCTGCCGGAGACCTTGACCTTGGCAGTTCTGGCTCCGGAGGACCGCACCATCTCGACCGCGTCCTCGGCGCCGACCTCGGGGACGGTCACGTTGACGGCAATGGTCTCGCGGTAGCGGGGCAGAAAGGCGCGGCCCAGGGCCTGGGACAGTCCTGCGGCGAGCCAGGGCGCGCTGGCTTCCGACCCGTAGTCCCAGAAGGGCGCCACCTCTCCCCAGCCGCCCGGGCCATGGAGCAGGACGCCGTCGCGACGGGTAATGCCGCGAAACGGCGTCGTCAGGGGGATGTCCCAGACCACGGCGCGGTCGATCCGGTCCAGCAGCCCGGTGGAGTCCTGAGCATGGAGGGAGGCGATGTCGATCTCGCCGTTGGCATGCTGATGGTCCGGACTCACGGTCACAGAATACGCATGATCTTCAACCATCATGATGAAACCGGGACAAGGGTGGCGGGCCCCACCTCGACGAACGCCCGACGAATGCCGTCCGACTCCATGAGCACGTCGTTGACGAGCAGCGAGCGCGGTCATAGGGGCCTTTCAATGCGGTGAGCCGGCACGATGATAGGGCACGGTCCACTAAGACGCCGACCGCGGCGCCAGCAGGAGATGTCTTCCGCAGGCTTAGTAGAATGGCTCAAACGGTTGAATTCGCGATCAGACCGGACAGAAGGGGAGCCATGAGCGAGGGCGGTACGGGACGGAGCGGCGCAGGACACGGCCATTGGAGACCCGTCACCCCGGTCTCGGCGATGGTGGTGGGGCGTCTGATCCTCGGGGTGCCCGGGGTCATCGGAATGACGGTGATCGTGTGCGTGTGGTCCGCGCTGACCGGGACCGGCCTGGGGTTCGGACGGGCAGCATTGTTCTCCCTGGTGGCGGTGACGGTGCGCGAGGCCATTGATGCTTCCGCCCACCGGCTCATCATGCGCCTGTGGCGTTCCCGGGACGCTCACGGCCTGCTGCTGACTCTTGTCGCCGTGCTCTGCCCCGCCGTCGCCGGGTTCCTGGCCGCCTGGCTCGTTGCTCCGGCGTCGACGACGGCGCTGACGGTACTCACCTGGCTGCCGTTCATGGCCTTCGTCGCCGTTATTGAGAAGCCGTGGGACACCTCGCTCGGCTACGACGCCCTTCAGGAGCACATCCACCAGTCCCATCCGATCCCGCCGGAGTACGTCACCGCCGACTTCCGCGACGGCCGCCGGTACGTCCCCGAGCTCAGCCGGGAGATGCTCCAGCGATAGGCCTGACCAGCACTGCGAGAGGGACTCCAGAGCTCCCAATTCAACCGCAAGGCAAATTATCTCACATCCCATAGCCCTCCGCATGCCGAACGCCTCGGAGCACCAGCCAGTCAGAACCTTTGATCCTGTTTCTCCCGCTCCCATCGACACTTCAGCACATCCACAGCGTTGCAACGTCAATCACGTCTCAACCACCCAGCAACACCACTGGTACGCACAGCGTCAACACCGTCCACAACCACCCGGACCAGCCGACATCCTTCCTCCTGAACCTCGTCAGGTGTGACAGTCGCCATATGGTTCATAGGCTCATCACGTGAGGGGTCCAACCTCACATGTACACCGATGGGAGAGGAAACATGGACCGCAGGAAGTTTCTGAGGACTGCCACTGCAGCTGGCACCGCAGGCGTCGCACTGACTCTGACGTCAACATCCGCCTTCGCCGGTATGACACGCCCAGCCAACACGATTCCACCGGGCAAGGCAGCCGCATTGACCGACGCCCAGAAGGATCAGAAGCTCACCGACATCCTCAACACCCTTGAGGCCGTCCCCAACGACCTCAAAAATGCCGACCCCGCAACCACCCCCGACTACAAGAACCGTCTCTTTGTCGCGACTAACGGTATCACCGTCGTAGAAGCTCCAGGTACCACACAGGAAGATGCTGCTCAGTTCGGCGTTGGCGGGTGCGTACTGGCAGTTGCAGGAGTAGTCGTCCAGTATGGAGTTCCGGTTGCGAAAGTCATTGCCTGGATCAGGAAAGCCAAGGCACTCTATGGTGCCGTTAATTCAATCAGAAGCGCAATCTTGGTAGGCACAGCAGCTGGCGAGATCGGCGAGGAGGCAGCCACCGTCCTCATGGGAATTCTCGGACTCGATAGCGTCGTCAACGCCTGCTTCTGATCAGGCCACGAGATTCACGAGCTCGGAAATTATGATGCGCCAGATCACCACCCCCGCAGGGGACGACGCTACCTGGAAGCAGGCCGTCCCTCTGTGGGGGGTGGTGTACGGACGGATCGGTCTCGGCATTCTTGAAGCAGTCGCACTAGGGGTGGTCGTGGCCACCTGGTCTGCCCTCGCCCACTCCGGACTCGGCTCCGACCAGATCACGGGATTCGCCATTCTGGCGACCACGGTGCGCGAGGTCCTCGACGCCTCTTCGATGCGCCTGACCATGCGCATTCTGCGCACCAACGACATGAACGCAACACAACGGACCGTGGCCGCCATCATCTGCCCCGCCATCGGTGGAGCGCTGGGGGCCATGGCCTTCGCACCGCACTCCCTCACTCAGTTGACCCTGGTCACATGGGCACTGTTCATGCTCATCGCATGCACGCTGGAACAACCATGGAAGACACCGATGTCCTACGAGGAGATGAAGGAACGCGGCCGCCAGACCCGACTGATGACCCGGGAGCACTTCGCCGAGGAGATCGCCGACGGTCGGATGACCTTCCGCCCCATTGATGACGAGGGCTACTTGCTCGACGAGGACGGCGACCGCATCGAAACAGACCGATCAACCAACCAGTGACAACCAACTGACCAGCAATGCGAAATTCTCCAGAATCATGGATATGCCTTAGAGACCGCAGACCACCCCGACGAATTAAGCGAAGCGACCGACGCACATCCCCTGCATACATACTTGGCGATCCACATTAAACGTACCTGCATAAACGCAACCACCCACTGACTCCGCGAACAAACCCCACGGTATTAACATGGAAACGAACATAGTTAACAACGAAGCACATAAAGACCCTTGGGAGTCCCCAATCCCTCTTCAGACAACAATAATGGGACAATTCATTTTGGGAATCCCTGAGGCAATCATACTCGGAGCCATGGTCGCAGTATGGTCGGCACTCACCCAATCAGGCTTGGATTTCAATCAGGTGACGGGAATCGCCATCCTGACAGTTCTTGTCCGCAAAACGGTCGACACTATAATGATGCGCTTCATCATGCGCGCCAGACGTTCACCGGAATATAAAGGGGCAATAGCAACAGCGGTCTCATTCATCTTCGCACCCGTCGCAGCCGGCACATCCACTTTCTTCACTTCAACGATGTCTACGTCTTTGTTTTTGACAAGTATTATCTGCCTATTTTTCTTCATCGTTATTTGCTCGATTGAAAAACCGTGGGACACATCAGTGAGTTATGAGGAGCTCAAGGAACGAGGACGCAAAGTTCGCATGATGACCCGGGAGCACTTCGCCGAGGAGATCGCCGATGGCCGGATGACCTTCCGCGCGATCGATGACGAGGGCTACTACCTCGACGAGGACGGCAACCGCATCGAGGAGTAGAGCTCCTCGTCCGCCGATGGACCAGCCGGATCGTAGGAGGAAATGAGGGCGATGCGCTCGTGCGCCATGCGCCTGGCCGTGCGCTCGTCCGGGGCAAGCAACGAGGCCCCCGTCAGAACGACATCGTGCCCGTCGTCGGTGCGGCACACGACCTGCGCCTCCCAGCCCGCGGGAACCTTGACGACCTGCGACTCCAGACGACCGCGCACCTGATCCCAGGCCAGCGCGTACTGCCCCTTCCAGCGGCCCTGACGCCCATGGACCGTCAGCCCCGAGGCGTCAACGATGACGTAGGTCGGCGCATGCAGCCAGGAGGACAGCACCACCAGGTACACCAGCGCGCACAGGTCCACCAGGCCAACAGCCCCCGGAATGACAAGGAGGGGAAGGGCGTATCCCGAACCGCCCCACATGAGGGCGGCGAGCTCGGCGGCCAGAGCAAGAGGCGGAATGAGGGCGAAGCAGCGCACAGTGAGCGACGTCGCACCCCCGTTGGCGCTGAACTGTTCCATAATAAGGGAGGCGGGGCGCTTCGGTCCCGATTCCGCAGGCAGGACCGAGACCTCTGGATGCGGGTCCCGGGCCAGGAGGTCGACGGCGTGCTCCCGCACCCGCTGCTGCGCCTGGCGCTCGTTAGCCCCCGTGACATCGAGCCAGGGAAGCTCGATCCGATCGCCTCCGAGGACCACAACGGTGCGGATGAAGGCCGACGCCCTGCTCAACTGAGACGAGCAGGTGGTCACGACGACGTCGATATGACCGCGCACGCTGTCCCAGTCCAACGTCCTGTCCCCCCTCTCCGAGCTCAGATGGATCCCGCCCGCGTCCACGCGCATTCCAGCTCTGCTGCGCAAGGAGCCAAGGGCCATCAGCATCGAGTACATGACCAGCGGAAGGGGCGCCAGGAGAAGGCCGGCGAGTAGTGCCAGCACCCAGCCGACACCATCACGCACCACGACTGCATTCGCAGCAACCACCTGCATGAGTATGAAGGAGCCGACCAGGACGACGAGAACGCTGACACCAAGTCCCCATGAGATCCACTGCCTCCTTCGAGCCGCACTGTTGGGGAATACCAAGGGGCGCAGCTCGGATGAACCGCTCCCCTGATCGTCGTAGGACCTACCGCCTGAGCCCATGGGAACCTCCTTCCTCATCGGCACCGACGCTACGCGGGTGGAGCACGCTCCCGCGATAGGCTCTGCTCCCCATTGGCGGTCGCATCTCCCACGAGCGATCCCGCCGTCGAGCACGCCGACGACGGGATCACGGCGCTTCGAGCGCCACCCTGCACTAGGAGGGGACGGAAGGTCCGTAGGGCATCAGGATTTCTTGAAGTCGTACTGCGGATACTTCTGGGACCAGGCGATGGCGGCCTCATCCTCCTTGCCCTCGCCATAGGTGTTGACGACCAAGTCCTCGAGGCTGCCATAGGTGGCCTCATCCATCTTGATGGAGCCGAGCCAGCTGGCGACCTCGGGATACTCCTGCGCGAATCCCTCGCGCCCCAGGAAATGGAGTCCTTCGCCCTTGCCGAAGGCTCCCTTGGGATCCTCCAGGTCGCGCATGTTGAAGGTGGTGTTCGCCCAGAAGGGGTGCCACAGGGTGACGACGATCTCCTGTTTGGCGTCAACGGCTTTCTTGAGCTCGGTGAGCATGCTCGCGGTGGAGGAAGTCAGGAACTTCATGTCCTGCAGCCCGTATGCCGGGATCACCTTCTCCTCGGAGACCTTGACCAGACCGGACCCTGGCTCGATACCGACGATCCGGTTGTCGATCTGCGAGGCGTGGGGCTTGATGTCCTCGATCGAGGCCATCGAGGAGTAGTCGGGGACCGACCAGCACAGCTTGGCCGAGTCGTAGTAGGCCCCCAGGTCCTCGATGTACTTGCGGTACTTGTCCATGTAGTCCTTGTGGGTGATGTCGGGCCATGCCGAGGGGTAGAGATCCACCGCCCCCTGGCTGAGTCCCGCGTAGAGCGGCCCGGCCTCGCTCAGGTCGGTCAGCTTGATCTGGTACCCGGCCTTCTCGAGCTGAGTCTTGAGCAGATGGGTCATGGACAGGCCATCGCTCCAGGACGGGACGAAGCCCAGCCGGAGCCGTTTGCTCCCGCCAGAGCTCCTGCCGCAAGCGGCCAGGGATCCCGCGGCCGCCAGTGAGGCAAGGGCGGTAGTGAACGTGCGGCGGGAGGTTCGCATGGCATTCCTTCGGTGGGCGCCCGGCGTCGGCGAGGGTGGAGCGGAAGAGCATTGTCGAGTCATGAGTCACCGCTTCTTGATGAGCGAGAGCAGCGAGCCCTCCTCCCGCGGCGCACCGAGAGCCGCGGTCACCCGGTCCAGGAAGATCGCCAGGAACACGATGGACAGTCCCGCCTCGGTCCCCTTGGCGATGTCGATGGTGGACAGGGCGTTGACGACTTCCTTGCCCAGGCCGTCGGCGCCGACCATGCCCGCGATGACGGCCATGGACAGGGCCAACATGATGACCTGATTGACGCCGGCCATGATAGTGGGGATGGCCAGGGGCAGCTGGATGCCCCGGAGGATCTGCCAGTCGGTCGCACCGAAGGAGCGACCCGCCTCAACGGTCTCCTTGTCCACCTGCTTGATGCCCAACTCGGTCATCCGCACCCCGGGGGGCATGGAGAAGATGAGCGTGGCGAACATGCCGGGAACCACTCCGATGGAGAAGAACAGGACTGAGGGGATGAGGTAGACGAAGGCGGGCATCGTCTGCATCAGATCGAGGACCGGGCGAATGACCGCGCTGACGTACTTGTTCCGGGCGGCCCAGATCCCCAAGGGGATCGCGAAGATGAGAGCGGTCAGGGTGGCGATGGTGACCAGGACCAATGTCTCCATTGCGTTGTCCCACTGCCCCAGGGAGATGACGAGCAGGAAGGTGACGGCGGTTCCCACCGCCAGCCTCCATGACTTCGCCACCCAGGCGATGAGCGCGAAGACGATCACCATGAGCAACGGTGGCACGGCCAAGAGCAGGTCCACGAGCGTGTCGTTGACCGAGGTCCCGGCATGGGAGACCACGGTGAGGAGGCCGTGAAGATGGTTCTGGATCCAGTCAATGAGGCCTTCGACCAGCTTGCCCAGAGGAATCTTGGGAATGAAGGTCTGTACGGGAATCATCAGGCGTCGGCTCCTTCGGCCTCGGTGGTCTCACTGGCCTCTCCGGCCTGCTCGTCGGTCTGCTCCGCCACGGTGTTCCGCGCGGCGTCATCGGCCTGTGCAGGCTCGGAGCTCTCGGCGTCCTCAGCGCTGCCGGCGCTCACGCCCTGGTTCTGATCGCTGATGGCCGCCAGCAGGGTGACACGTGGAATGACCCCGGAGATCCGCCCGTCGTCGTCGACGACGACGATGGGGGCAGCGTGCTGCGCGGCGTAGGAGAACAGCTCGTTGACGGGGGTCGTGTGCGACACGACCGGCATCTCGTGGACCGTGGATAGCGGCAGGATGTCGGAGCCCTCCTTGACCGCGCGGGCGACGTCGTCCTCCCAAACGTATCCGAAGGGCGTGCGGTCGCGGTTCTGCACCAGCAGCCATGAGGGCTGGTTCTCCCTCAGGAGCTTGTGGGCGGCGCGCGGGCTGCGGTCCGAGCCCAGGATCGCGTAGGGCGGTTCCGCAATGGAACCGGCCGTCAGCACCCGGGTGCGGTCGACGTCGGCCACGAACCGCGAGACGTAGTCGGAGGCAGGGTCTCGGAGGATCTCCTCGGCGGTGCCGACCTGTTCGATGCGCCCGTCGCGCATCATCGCGATCCGGTCCCCCAGCCGCATGGCCTCGTTGAGGTCGTGGGTGATGAACAGGATCGTCTTACCGAGTTTGCCCTGAAGGTCGATGAGCTGGTCCTGCATCTCGCGGCGGATCAGCGGATCGAGCGCGGAGAAGGCCTCGTCCATGAGCAGGATGTCGGTCTCGGCGGCCAGCGCGCGGGCCAGCCCCACGCGCTGGCGCATCCCTCCGGAGAGCTCGCCCGGCTTATAGCCGCCCCAGCCCTCCAGCCCGACCAGTGACAGGGCCTTCTCGGCCCGGCGCTCGCGCTCGGAACGGCCGACCCCCTGGATCTCCAGGCCGTAGGCGGCGTTCTCCCCCACTGTCCGGTGCGGTAGGAGGGCGAAGTTCTGGAAGACCATGGAGACCCGCCTGCGGCGCAGCTCGCGCAGCTTCGACTTGGAGATGTGGGCCAGGTCCTCCCCGTAGAGGGTCATGCTGCCCGAGGTGATGGGAAGCAGGCCGTTGACCATGCGGATGAGCGTGGACTTGCCCGAGCCCGACAGGCCCATGACGACGAAGATCTCACCCTTGTCAACGTCGAAGGAAGTGTCGATGACGGCGGCGGTCTGCCCCGACTTCCTCAGGTCGTCCCGCGTCTTGCCAGCCTTGAGCTTCTTGACTCCGTCAGACGATCGGCGACCGAAGACCTTGTAGACATGGTTGGCCTCTATTACTTTCACAGCACTCCTCGCGATCTAGCTCCTGGACCTGCACCGCAAGGAGGATACAGAGGCGGATTGTGAAGCCCGCTTCCGGGACCCTCGTGACGGCCACAAGCCCATTTCATGGTGCTGCGGAGCATTCAGGTGGTCAATTTGAAGGCACCCCAGAACCCTCGGATTCGCGGGCCATTGGGCCTTGACACGCCTGCGGGCGTGGTTGGGGACACGCCCGACGAGCGGGACGAGGATCGCCTCACGAGCAGAGTCTGCCTCACCGATCCTCAGCGCCGGAAATGATTGAAACGCTCACGGATAACAAGGACTCCCATGAGCCATGCGCACCGACGAACACAGACAGTCCATATATCCAATGATTCGCACATCCGCAACTGGAGGATCTCAAACACCCTAGAAGTGAGTATATTCACATTTTATGTCGACGTTCGGTGCGGGGTGGACCTTCCGAAGATCTGACGTCGGATCAGATCGCGTCTCGGATCACAATGACGGGCCACGCAGTACACACCCCCCGCCGTCGACTACGGGAGCAAGGGAGCGTTTGGCGGTCTCACCGCCCCGCATCATGGCCGCAGGACAGCGGGAAGCGGCCGCTCCTCGTCTCCCACCTGGACGGACCCCAGAACGGACACCGCCTTCCATTTCAACAATTTTGTTGAGAAGCGAATCAACCGAAGCCACCCAAAGAACGCAGTTGTCCCAAACTACAAGAATGGTAGGATAAATCGCGCATTGACACCCCTCTTAGATAGGAGTTCCCCGATGAAAACCGTCGCCCGCATCTCCCTTGTCGCCCTCCTTCTGGCGGGCTTCGCCGCGCCGGCCAGTGCCGCACCGACCACCGCCCCCGCGAAGCAGGACAACTCACCGACATTCATGGGCAGGGCATACAACGACTGGTGCCTCCTCTTCCCGCCCGCTCCGGCATGCAGCCGCTCAAAGTTCTGGTCATAAAATCACTGGCTCTTGAGGTGTTTACTCCTGCAACATAACCTTGCAGGAGTAAACACCCTTGAGTTCATTCAAGGCAATCCCACCACTACCAACCATTACAGAACCAAAAACCGATAGTTAATTTATTCCCAGAATGCAGAGAACAAGTTTACTCTCCTTTTTTTGGGTGCGGTACAACAGATTTATGCCGCACTTGCGGAGAGTTACGTTGCTACTCACCGCCTCACTCATCACACTCCTCGACCTTCAAACTCTCCTCACCTCACCCGACCGAGTTTCAGTAACCTACGAAGTACTGCAGATCTTCACATTCATAATTTATATCTACATCAAAAAACTCCCTGTCGGCATGGCAGGATTTACAACAGTACTTGTACTGTCTTTCATAACGCCAAACATACACCCCTCATGGGGATGGATCCTCGCCTACGCCATCATAGTCGACCTCATTGCAACAGACAGGATTCGCTTAGCAATCCTTGAATTCTCGATTCTATTTTTGGCGCAAATTAGCGGCGAATACGCATTAACTAATATTCTGGCCCCAACCATCTTATGGGGCCTTATGTGCTCAAGTATTGGAATTATTCTGCGACGAGCCAAGGAACGCTTGGAGCAGATACAACAGGAGGCGGAGCGTTCCAAGGAGATCGCTGCCGAGCTCATTCAACAGCTGCGCCGCGACATTGCCGACAGTCTCCACGACGACCTGGCCGCCGACCTCACCCGTATGCTCATCATCTCCCGCTCCATCAAGATTCCGAACGGTGACGACCGCGACCGCATTCTCGATCTGCAGGACCGTACCCAGCAGGCCCTGTCCCATTTGCGCCTGCTCATCCACAACCTCGCCGTCTCCCAGGGGCTGCCCAAGGAAGAGCCCACCCTTCAGGAGATCATCGATTCCAGCGCCGCCACGCTGTCCCAGCGCGAGATCGTCCTGGATGCGGACCTCGACGGCATCGAGAAGATCCCATCATTGCACCGCTCCGAACCCGGCCGGCTCCTGGTGGCCTTCATTCGCGAGAACACTCTCAATGCCCTCAAATATAACTCCCCGCACGACCTCGTCTCCCTCTTCGTGGAACACGAGCAGGACACTCTCTTTATCAGCTGCAGTTCGCCCTGGCGCGCGCAGGAGGTCCCCGAGGAGATGCGCGGAGGGTACGGTTTACTGGCGCTCCAGGATCGGTTCGAGAGCGCCGGGGGTTCACTGAGCTCCAACCGGATCGGAACCTCCTGGACCGTTCTCGCCAGTCTCCCCTGGAACGAGATCGCCATACCGACCACTAATGCGAGATCCCTCATGTCACCGCCGGAAGGAGCCGCTTATGCCTAGCCACACCTTGCGTTCCCTGCGAGTCCTCATCGTCGATGACGATCCCGTCATCCGTACCACTTTTGCCGAGCAACTCGATGCGCAACGGGCCATCACCGTCGTGGCCGCAGCCTCCGGAGGAAGACAGGCCATCAGCCTGCTCATGACCGGGCAGCAGCCGATCGACGTCGTCCTGCTGGACAGCGACATGCCGGATATGGATGGGGCCCAGACCGCGAAAGCGATCTACCAGCGCTTCCCCAAAATGCCCATTGTCATGTTCACCGTTTTCAGCCGCGACGAAATGCTCGCCGATGCTCTAGCAGAAGGCGTCAACGGATTCATCACCAAGGATGAGAGCACGGAGAACGTCGCCGCTGCACTTCTCCGCGCCAGCCGAGGCGAACCGGTCATGTCCTCGCGCCCCACGGAGATGCTCGTCAACGCCTACCAGTCCGAGCAGCGCCGTCGAACCGCCGAGGCCCGCACCCAGCAGTTGGTCGCCGAGCTCCCGCCTCGGCTTCAGGAGGTCTACGCCTGCCTCCTCGAGGGCCTGACCAACCGCCGCATCGCCAGGAGGCTCGATATCTCCGAGAACACCGTGCGCATCTACGTCTCCGAGGTCCTCCACCGCCTCGGTCACACCTCGCGCACCGAGCTCATCGCCGCCGCCCTGGGAAACTGAGCGAGTTCGACCGGCCCTACGCTGGGGCCATGAACGCCAGCCCTGCCCCATTCCGCCCGCTGCCGCACCGCGTCTCGGAGATCTTCGATCCCTCCCATTGGCGCGAGGTGCCCGGCTTCCTCCACGCCAAGGCCGGTGGCCCACTGTCGCAGGAGGCCCTCACGGACGTCACCTACCACCGGGGATGCGTGCGGGACGGGGACGGCACCTGGCTGCGGGATCTGCCGGTGGTCCGGGTAGCTTTCAACCGCCCCGAGGTGCGCAACGCCTTCCGCCCCCACACCGTCGACGAGCTCTACCGGGCCCTGGATCACGCGCGCATGAGCGGCGACGTCGGCGCCGTCATCCTCACCGGTAACGGCCCCTCCCCGCGCGACGGCGGTTGGGCCTTCTCTTCTGGGGGCGACCAGCGCATCCGCGGCCGGGACGGCTACCGCTACGAGCGCGACCAGGCGTCCGCTGCTACCGAGACGACAACTGCGGCCACCGGCGATGCGGACGATGGCGCCTATAGCCACGAGGCTGACGTCGCCGCCACCCAGGCCCGCCTCGACACCGCAAGGGCCGGCCGCCTCCACATCCTGGAGGTCCAACGCCTCATCCGCACCATGCCCAAGGCCGTCATTGCCGCTGTGCCGGGCTGGGCGGCCGGCGGCGGGCACAGCCTCAACGTCGTATGCGACCTGTCCCTGGCATCCATCGAGCACGCGCGTTTCAAACAGACCGACGCGGATGTCGGCAGCTTCGACGCCGGCTACGGCTCCGCGCTCCTGGCCCGCCAAGTCGGGGACAAGCGCGCTCGCGAGATCTTCTTCCTGGCCCGCACCTACGACGCCGTCACCGCCGAACGCTGGGGGGTCATCAACGAAGCGGTCCCCCACGCCGAGCTCGAGGAACGGGCCCTGGAGTACGCGGCCACCGTGGCAGGAAAGTCCCCGCAGGCCATCCGCATGCTCAAACTCGCCTTCAACCTGGCCGACGACGGCCTGGCCGGCCAGCAGATCTTCGCCGGCGAGGCCACGCGCCTGGCCTACATGACCGACGAGGCCGTCGAAGGGCGCGACGCATTCCTCCAGCGCCGCACGCCCGACTGGTCTCCCTTCCCGTACTACTTCTGACCCCGAGCCGCCGTCGAGACCGCATCTCGAGGCTTACGGTCGATATATCGACGACATTCCGATTCATAGCGAGTACCGGAATGGGGAGAATATTCTGAAAGGGAATTCACGCTCTCAGAATTCTCCGCAGACTCCTGCCGGAGACGGTAAAAGAAGTACTCATCATCGTCTGCTCATCGCGACGGCCACCGCCCTCTCCAGCCGCCCCTCCAGCCGGACCTCAGGAAACCGCGGAATGCCGGGAAATTACCCCAGGCGCACTGACGTCTGTCAGTATCGAGGCCGAGATTCTCAGAGTGATTTCACTGTTAACTACCTCACGATTTGGGTGCTCGTTTCACCATGCCGCTCCTCGGCCCGCCGCTAGGCGGAGTCCCCGGCAGGACTGGCCGAGGGCCCGGGGGACGGTGAACCGGTCGCGGTGCCGGCCCGGTCGGAGTCCTCGCTCACCCGCAAGGTAACCAGAGGCGGCGTCGTCGGCTGGGCCGATCCGCCGGTCGGCTCCATGGTGATGACGATCTGCTGGCCGGGCTTGGGCATGATGTCGAGGAAGGAGAAACCGGCACCGTCGCGGGGATCGTAGACGCCCAGCGAGGTGGTCGCCTCCCCCTCTTTGAGCCAGACCTGGAGACTGCGCTCACCGGCCGACTCCTTCATGGCAGCCGGTAGGGTCAACGCGGTCATGCTCATGTCCCGAGACCAGGTGAGGGTCGCGACGTGGCCGTCCGGCATTGTGTCGGTCACCCGCTGGACGTCCTGGGCCTGATTGAGGTGGGCGTAGTGCTGGGTGGGGGCCATGGAGTCCATCGCCTCGTCGACCGCGCCCCGTGCGCTCCAGCGCCCCACGCCGACACCGACGCCGAGCAGGACCACGGCCGCGGCCGCCCGAATCAGGCCGGTGCGCCAGGAGGAGCGGCGCCTGCGACGCGCATCGAGAGAGACAACGGATGAGTTCGCCGAGCCGGCCGAGCCGGTTCCATGTCCATCGGTTCCATGCTCAGCGACAGGCTCCGCGGAAGAGTTCACCGCGGAGTCGCCGTCGGCGTCACCGCCGGTCTCATCGGCGCCCTCATCAGCAGTGCCGACGGCCTCGTCGACCTGATCCGTCTGCGGTTCGCGCGCGATGGCCTCCAACAGGGAGGAGCGGATCTCGGCGGGCGGGGCCACGGGCCTGAGCGAGGCCCCGAGCAGGGCGCCTGTCTCCGAGTCGAGCTCATCGTCGAAGACCTCGATGTCGTCGATGGCCCTGACGCCATCGAGCCCCCCGGCGCCCGGCGCATCGGCGCCGCCGTTGATGGCGTCCTCGTGAGTCTTGTCGTGGTCGCTCATGACTGCACCCCCAGCTCTCGTCGTAACCGTGCCATTCCGTCCCTGATGCGGGTTTTGACCGTTCCCAGCGGCGTATCCGTGCGGCGGGCGATCTCGCGGTGGGTCAGGCCGGTGAAGTAGGCCAGCTCGATGGTGGAGCGGTAGGGCTCCCCCACTGCCTCGAGCGCCCGGTGCACCTGCTCGCCCACGAGTCTGTCCTCGACCTGTTGGATTGTCAGGTCGACGTCGGGCATGTAGTCATGCCACCGGCTCTCCCGGTCCCGGGAGGACTGGGAGGAACGGACCCGGTCGATGGCCCGGCGCCTGGCCATGGTCACTAGCCAGGCACGGGCGCTGCCCCGGGCCGGGGAGAAGGAGCCGGCCGTGCGCCACACCTCGAGGAAGACTTCCTGGAGGACCTCCTCGCTCTGGGCGCGGTCGACGACGATCTGCAGGATCAGCGCGAAAAGGCGAGAGGACCAGGCGTCGTAGAGGCGGGCGAAGGCGTCGGCGTCGCCGTCGGCAACCTGTGCGATCCAGTCCCCCTCGGAGCTGCTGGAACTGCTGCTTGTCACAGGGGAATGGTAGGTGAGCCCGCGGGCGGGGACGGTGCGCGTCCCGGTCCGCGGTTCCAGCGTCACCAGGCTCATCGCATCGTCTCCTCGGTCGTCCCTGCCGTCACTGTCGGGTCACCCGAAGGTGAAGGAGTACAGCTGCAGCCCGGGCGATGCCTCCAGCTCGAGCTCGCCTGATCCCACCTCGTCGGTGTGGACCAGTTCCATCCCGTTGGGCACGCCGGAGACGTGGGTGGTGCGGGTTTGCCCGTTAACCGTCCAGGTTAGGTCTCCCTCCCCGGAGACGACGAGGTTGACCTGCTTGCCGCGGTAGGACAGGCGCAGTCGGCCCTTACCCTCAACCGGGGCGATGGACTGCGGCTCAACCTTCCATGTGCCGTCCAGGGCGAAGGTGTCGACCTGAAGATGGGAGGGGAAGGAGAAGGAGTGCTGTCCCTTGTGCAGGGCGCCCTGTGCGAAGCCGGAGGCCCGGTCCGACCCAAGGTAGGTCTCGGGAGTGCGGGGGCTGTTCGTGCCCGCGTCGTCGTTAACCTCGGAGAAAACGGGTGCGGGTAGGGACGCGTTCGGATCGGCCTGCTTGAGCAGTTCGCGGATGTGCTTCTCCGTGGTGGCCTCCCCGCCTTCGCCGACGTGGGTCTGGCGGACGTTGCCCTTGGCGTCGGCCAGGTAGTGGGCGGGCCAGTAGTGGTTGTCGAAGTTGGTCCAGGTGGTCAGATTGGAGTCGACGGCCACCGGGTAGGTGATGCCCAGGCGCTCGACGCCGCCGCGCACATTGTCAACCTCCTTCTCGAAGGCGTACTCAGGGGAGTGGACGCCGATCACCTGCAGGCCGTACTTGGCGTAGGTCTGGTGCAGCTTCTCGATGCCGGGTACGGAGCGCTGGCAGTTGATGCAGGAGTAGGCGAAGAAGTCCACCAGGGTGACCTTGCCGGTACGGTCCTTCTGGGTCAGGGGCTGGTCGCCGGGCGTGTTGAGCCAGGCCACCGCGCCCTCGATGGCGGGTAGCGGCCCGCAGTCGCCGAGCTTGGCGGCTCCGGGCCTGCAGGGCCCAGAGGAGGAATCACCGTGCAAAAGGGAATCAGTGCGGGCCTGGAGGGAGGCCGTGTAGTCGGGCAGGCGGCGCTGGAGAGCAGCCGGGGCGTCCAGGACCAGTGCCACGGACAGGCCGAGCATGACGACGCCAGCGGTAACGCGGATGGCGCGCTGACGGGTGCGGAAAGCCCGGATCCGCTCTGTGATGCCGCGCCCGGCCAGGGCGAAGGCCAGCAGCGGGATCGCCGTGCCGATGGCGAAGGACAGGGCCAGTGCGACGGTGTCGACGCCGA
Source organism: Actinomyces sp. oral taxon 849 str. F0330 (assembly GCF_000239715.1). Classification (NCBI taxonomy): domain Bacteria; kingdom Bacillati; phylum Actinomycetota; class Actinomycetes; order Actinomycetales; family Actinomycetaceae; genus Actinomyces; species Actinomyces sp. oral taxon 849. Next base: position 50,834 of record NZ_JH470355.1, read on the forward strand.
TCCTCCCCGTGGCACCCGCCACGGCGACGGCCGCCAGAACCGGGCCGGCGCAGGGCACGTAGGCGGCCCCCAGCACCAGGCCGAGGAGGAACCCGTTCGAGGGGTTCTTCGAACCGCCGAAGCGCTGGAAGCGCGCGAAGGGGCGCTCCAAGATCTCCATGACCCTCGGCAGCATCATGCCTAGGCCGATGAGGGCGAGCATGACGATGCCGATCCACCGGATGAGGTCCTGCGGCAGGTGGAGAAGGCTCAGCAGGGTCGACCCCAGAAGCGTGAACGCCGTGAAACTGACCACAAGGCCGGTCACCACGAGGTAGGGATGAAAACGGGAGGCGGGGCCGTCGTTGGACTCCTCTCCGCCCCCGCGTGCGCCCTGCGCTCCCGCGGAGAGGAGGATGACGGGGAGCACGGGCAGGACGCACGGCGAGATGCCCGTGATAAGCCCTCCGAGCAGTCCGATGACCACCAGACTAGAGATGGTTGTCACGATGATTCACCCTTTCGGTCCGTTTGTTGTTGCTAGTCTCGAAAGTGGTTCGGAGCCATCGGCAACGGGGATTGTCGAACAACCACATAGCCGTCTATGACGATCGTCACTTACGACGGGCGCCGTCGGACTCCCACATGAAACGTCTGCAAACAGCACGGACGACGGCGACTCCGGATCCGCAAGCGCGGGTCGCCTCTCAGTGACTCACAGTGATTCACGCCGACCCGCACTGACACCGCACCAGCAACCGCATAAGGAGAACTCATGCGATCCACCGCTACTCGTGCCAAGACCTTCGCCGCCTCACTCCTCATCGTCACCGCCGGACTCGGTCTGGCCGCCTGCTCCGGCTCCGGCTCGAGCAATTCGACCACTCCCGCCACCGACCAGACCGCCGGCAAGAGCAGCGACGGCGGCGCCGCGACCCCCAGCGCCGACAGCAAGATGTCCGGCGGTGCCGACAACAAGGGCGGCGTCGAAGGTTCCGCGAAGCCCGAGGGCGGCGACCAGCAGGGCGGTTCCGAGGGCGGCGACCAGCAGGGCGGTTCCGAGGGCGGCGACCAGCAGGGCGGCTCCGAGGGCGGCGACCACCAGGGCGGCTCCGACAGCACTGCCACCAGTCAGCAGGGCGGCTCCGTTCAGGGCGACAACCACCAGGGCAACGGGGGTGGCGGCCAGCAGGGTGGCTCCGCGAAGCCCGACAGCGGCGGCGAGCAGGGCGGCGGCAACTGAGCCGGTACCTGCACCATCCATTTGACGGGGACCCCGTCACAGCGACAGCTGTGGCGGGGTGCTCCTCATGTTCTACCCCCTCAATCCCCTCTCCAGCGCACGTGGGACACGACCAGCCGTAGATCACGACAGCGTTGCGGTCGGGCCACTTCTCATGCCAGGCTTCCGGAGGCCGGGTCGGTGGACAACGGACGACCAAGACACCGTTCGAACTGCAAGCCGTTCACCGACCCGGTCACTGCACTGTCCGCTCCCCCGATCCCCCGGAGGCGCCCATGATGTCCACCCTGCTGGAGAAGACCGACCCCACGCGGCGACGGATCGGAACCGCGATCGTCGTCGGCGTCATCGGAGGGCTCTTCTCCGCCATCGTTAAGTTCGGATGGGAGGTCCCCTTCCCGCCCCGCACCTGACTCGTGACACTTTGGTGGGGTCTGGGTTTTGAGGTGGGTTTTTCGTTGGTATTCCGTGGTGTTGGGGGTGTGCTGGCACACTAAGGGGCCGGTAGGGTGGGGGTGGTGAGCCCGTTTCTGCGTAAGGTCAAGACAGCCTCTGGGGCGACGGCGGTGCAGATCGCGGTCAAGGAAGGGCGCCGGGACAAGGTGATCGAGCACCTGGGATCGGCCCACACTGAGGCCGAGCTGGCTGCTCTGATGGAGATCGGCCGGCACCGCATTGCCCCGGACCAGCTGGCCCTGGACCTGACTCCCACGCCACCGGCGGTTTCGGGACTCCTCACGGCCTCAGCCCCGGTCGGCACTGATGCGGTGGTGGAGTCCAAGCGCTCGGGCCTGCTGTGGGACGTTCTGCACGAGGTCTACACCCGTCTGGGGCTGGGGGACGCCACTGGGGGTGATCGGGCGTTTGAGCAGATGGTTCTGGCGCGTCTGATCGAGCCGTCTTCCAAGGCCCAGGTTCCCCGTGTCCTGGGTGACCTGGGGCTGGAGCCGGTCAGCGTGCGGACCTTGTTCCGCTCCCTGGGGCGCTGCGGGCAGCGGGGCTACCGTGAGGCGATCTCCCAGGCTCTGTTCGAGCACGTCACCGCCAGTGGGGGTCTGGCCCTGTGCCTGTATGACGTGACCACCCTCTACTTCGAGGCCGAGCGTGAGGATGATCTGAGGCGGGTGGGTTATTCCAAGGACAGGCGGGTCGACCCCCAGGTCATCGTCGGCCTGCTGGTCGACCGCCGTGGTTTCCCCCTGAGAATCGGGTGCTGGGAAGGAAATAAGGCTGAGACCTCCACGATCATCCCCATCGCGGAGGCCTTCCAGGCCGCCCACGGCATCGCCGATCTCGTGGTGGTCGCTGACGCCGGCATGCTCTCGGCCACCAACCTGGCGGCCCTGGATGAGGCGAGGCTGCGGTTCATCATCGGGGCCCACCAGGTCCGCGCCCCAGGCGACCTTGAGGCCTACTTCCACTGGGCCGGGGACGCCTTCACCGATGGGCAGCTGATCGACACCATCACCCCCAAGAGGGGCTCCAGGAGCCAGCGCGACATCAGCAGTCGTCGTGAGCCGGTGTGGGACCCGCACACCCATCCGGGCTCATGGAGAGCGGTGTGGGCCTACTCCAAGAAGCGAGCGGCCCGGGACAACCAGACCCTCACAGCTCAGGCCAACCGCGCCCGGGCCGTCATCGCCGGCGAGAAGCATCCCAAGGGCACGCGTTTTGTCACCGTCCATCAAGGCGATCAGGTCCTCGATGAAGCGTCCATCGCCAGAGCCCGTTCCCTGGTGGGTCTCAAGGGCTACGTCACCAACATTCCTGCACGCTTGATGGATGCCGGTGAGGTCGTCTCCTCCTACCACGAGCTGTGGCACGTCGAGGCCTCTTTCCGGATGAGCAAGCATGACCTGAGGGCCCGACCGGTCTTCCACCACACCCGAGACGCGATCGAGGCTCACCTGACCGTAGTGATGGCCGCCCTGGCCGTCGCCCGCTACCTCCAGGACACCACCGGTATCAGCATCGCCAGGATCGTGCGCGAGCTACGCGGCCTGCAGGAAGTTACCATCAACCTCAACGGCCACCACCTCGCAGCCGCACCGCGTCTGACCGACACCGCCGACGACATCCTCACCGCCATGAGCACCCCACCCCCGGCACACTAAGCGTCATGAGTCAGGTCGGAGGGCTCTTCTCCGCCATCGTTAAGTTCGGATGGGAGGTCCCCTTCCCGCCCCGCACCCCAGAGCGCAACGCCACGAACCCGCCCCAGAGGCTCCTGGAGCAGTTGGGGATGAGCTCGGGGCAGTCCCACGCCGGCGTCACCTTCAACGGCAACGAGGGTCTGCCGATCTACTCCTTCATCATTCACTTCAGCTTCGCGATCGTCTTCGCCCTCTTCTACTGCGTCATGGCGGAGTACTACAAGTCGATCACGCTGTGGCAGGGGGCCGCCTTCGGTCTGCTCGTGTGGGTGGGGGCGCACCTGGTGCTCATGCCGCTGACGGGCACGGTCCCCTCGCCCTTCCCATGGGTCGCCGGCGGGCAGACCTGGGCGGAGCACTTCTCCGAGGCACTAGGGCACGTCATCTGGCTGTGGTCCATCGAGCTGGTGCGCCGTGACCTGCGCAACCGCATCACCCACCAGCCCGATCCGTGGATTCCACTCGATGCCGAACCGGCCCGCTGAGCCACAGCGGTCCCGCGACCCCCATAGTGTGGGCTGCACCGTTATTTCGGTGCAGCCCACATCGTTCGACAGCGTCGTTAAGCGACTGCAGGACGGGTGTCGCCTTGCCGTAGATATCCCTTGTACTCAGCCCATTCGATGACCTGGAGCCATTGTTGGTCCACTCGCTCCACATTATCACCCCCAAATAACGAGAAAAACTGGAGACCTGGAATTTGCATCCCTTTTCCTTTCGGTCGCACACGGCTAGGTCGACCATAATACGCGAACTCCTCCGTGCTCTCATCTTCAACTCGCCATTTTTTCCACTTCCTCGAGACGTAAAGACCGTCGACACTCGATGGCCCCGAGGGACTCACCGAACGCGTCTTCGTCACGAAGGCTCCCCAGCGGAATTCCTCCCAGGAGAAGTCGTGGCGCCTCCAGTAGCACACAAGGAACCGATAGGCGTGCACACCGTCACGGTCCACCACGGTGAAGCTGAGAACCAACGAAATCATCAGCAGAACCATAAGAACGGAGAACAGAATCGCTAACATTATCCAGAACAAATGAGGTTCCTGAGTCGAATACGGATCAGCAGCACTATGAATTCGTTCAGCGATGACCGTATACACCAAAGACCCGAACGCATATATAACGAATATCCATAAGAGCAGCATCACCGGAGTGCGCAGAGCCGTCAGATACAGACGATCCCGAGAACGCCACCTACGAGGAATGCGCGTCTGCGGCTCATCACTTTGCACACCATCAAGAGACATCATGACCCCCTTCCGATCGCGGACGCCGATCATCAATCATATTCACATGGTTCAGATCACAGTATTCTAACGTGTGCTTCGATCTGACACGCCGGTCTCACTTGGGATCACGACAGGTTGGCGGAGTCGGAGAAGACCTCACAGAGTGATGATGACGATAGCGGCTGCGAAGGCGATGCCGTAAGCCAGCTCCAGAAGTCCTGCGTCACGCAGGGAACCGATGAGGTCGCGACCCCTGGCACCAGCGCGAACAGGGGCGGTGGCTCGACGGACCAGCGGCAGGAGCAGGAGCGGAACACCCACTGAGATCAGCAGGCTCAGCAACGGGCTGACCCGTCCCCCGCCGTCGGCGGGACTGGCCGCGGCATCACGCGCCCATAGGAGCCCGACCGCCCCCAGCAGGAGAGGCAGGTAGAGCATGGCAAAGAAGGCGCGCCGCGCCCCCTGCTCCCCCAGGCGGACGGCCAGGGTCATCTTGCCGTGGTGGGGGTCGGTGTCGATGTCGCGCAGGTTGTTGACCATGAGCAGGGAGCAGGCGAGCAGGCCGATCCCGCAGGCCGAGGGCCACAGCCAGCCCGGGACCGTGCCGGCCTGGACGTAGGTGGTTCCCACGGTAGCGACCAGGCCGAAGAAGACGAACACGAACACTTCCCCCAGGCCGGCGTAGCCGTAGGGGCGGGGGCCTCCGGTGTAGAACCAGGCGGCCGCGATCGCCGCAGCGCCGATGATCAGCAGCCACCAGTGTCCGCTCAGGACCACCAGGGCCAGGCCTAGGAGGGCTCCCAGGCCGAAGAAGACGAAGGCGGCGAGCTTGACCGTGCCGGGGGCGACCTGCCCGGAGGCGGTCAGGCGGGGCGGCCCGGAGCGCTCGTCGTCGGTGCCGCGCACGCCGTCGGAGTAGTCATTGGCCAGGTTGCAGCCGACTTGCAGCGCCAGTGCCACGCCCGCGGCCAGGAGGACACGCACTACCGAGAGGTTCCCCATCGCGGCGGCGGCCCCGGCGCCCAGGATGACGGGGGCAACGGCGGCAGGCAGGGTGCGCAGGCGCACTACCTCCGCCCAGCTGGTGGCGCGAGGTCCGCCGTCCTGTGCGCTCTCGACGCTCTCGCCGCTCACGACTCTCTCCAATCCTCTAGGGTAGGCGGCAGCGACCCTACCAGCGCCACCACCGGTGCCGGCACTCTCACCAGCACTGTCTTCATCAGGAAGCCCCCGTGACAGCCGCAGCCTCCCGCCCCCACAACCCCTCGGGCGATCCCGCACCCGGCCGCCCGGCGGATGCCCCCTCGATGCGCGAGCGCGCCCTGGGGGCGCTGACCGGTCTGGCCCTCGGCGACGCGCTGGGCATGCCCACCCAGTCCATGAGCCCGGAGCAGATCCGCCAGCACTACGGCACCATCACCGGCCTGCGCAGCGCTGTGGCCGAGCAGCCCATCGCCCCCTCGATGCCGGCGGGCAGCGTCACGGATGACACCGAGCAGGCCCTCATCCTGGCCGGCCTCGTCATCGACGGCGGCGGTCACATCGACCCCCACCGGTTCGCCGATGCCCTCCTGACCTGGGAGGACGACATGCGCGCCCGCGGCTCCCTGGACCTGCTGGGTCCCTCCACCAAGCTCGCCCTGGAGCGGGTGCGCGCCGGTGCTGACCCGCGCCGCACCGGTCGGGAGGGCACTACCAACGGCGCCTCCATGCGGGTAGCCCCGGTGGGCATCGCCTTCTCCCTGAGTACCGCGGACGACGCTCTGGCCCAGGCCGTTCACGACTCCTGCCTGGTCACCCATGACACCCGCCAGGGCTTCGAGGCCGCCGGGCTCATCGCCGCCGCGGTCAGCGCGGCCATCGACGGAGCCGACGCCGAGGCCGCCCTGGAGGCGGCGCTGGACTTCGTGGCCGCCCATCCCAGGAGGGGCCACTGGACGGAGAAGGCCTCCGTGGCAGCCCGCGCCCGCCTGGCCCTGGAGACGAGCAGGAACCTGCATGACGACGCCCTGGCCGACCATCTGCGCGAGTACGTCGGAACCTCGGTGGAATCGGCGGAATCGGTCCCCTGTGCCCTGGTCGTGGTGCGCGAGTTCGCGCAGCGCCCCCTGACCGGCCTGTGCTTCGTCGCCGAGCTTGGGGGCGACACCGACACCATCGCCGCGATGGCCGGGGCGATCCTGGGAGCGAGCGCACCTCGTCTTCTTCCCGCCGAGCCGGTCGGCCAGGTGCTGGAACGCTCCGGCCTAGAACTCGGCCCGCTCTGCGAGGCCCTGCTCGCTATCCGCTCCGGGGGCGGCGGGAGGTCCCAGGAGGTCATCTCAGACGGGAGGCGGTCATGACCGGGCGGGTCATTCACACCGGTCAGGTCGTCATTGACCTGGTCCTACGGGTCGAGGCGCTTCCCGAGCCAGGCGCCGACGTGTTCGCCGACGAGGCCGCCATGGCCGTCGGCGGTGGCTTCAACGTGCTGGCGGCTGCCCGCGGGCTCGGCGTCGAGACCCTGTACGCCGGGCCGCTGGGCGAGGGTCCCTTCACCGAGGCGGCTCGGCAGGCCCTGGAGGCGATCGGGGTGGACCACGTCGGGCCGCTCGTACCGGGCGACCAGGGCTACTGCGTGGCCATGACCGATGCGCGAGCCGAGCGCACCTTCGTCTCCACGCGCGGCGCCGAGACCCGGGGGCCGCTCGACGCTTTCGACCACCTCGAGGTGCGCGGCGACGACGTCGTCTACATCTCCGGCTACTCCCTGGCCGATGAGGCCTCCAGGGTCGCGCTGGAGCGGCTGGTGGGACGGCTGGCACAGGACCGGGTGGGTTGCCGGGCGCTGTTCGACGTTTCCCCCATGGTCGGCTCAGTTCCGCTGCCCGCGCTGGAGCGCATCGGCGAGCTGGAGCCCATTTGGTCGCTCAACGAGCGGGAGTCGGGTCTGCTCGCCGCCCGTCTGGGGTCGGCGGTGGAGGCCGGCGACCACGCCAGCACCTGCGAGGCGCTGTCGGGCCCGCTCGGGACGGTGCTGGTACGGGCCGGGGAGCGGGGCTCCTGGTTTGCCGACGGCGGTTCGGCGACCCGCACCCCGAGCATCCCGGTGACGCCCGTGGACACGAACGGCGCCGGGGACGCGCACTCGGGGGTCCTGGCCGCCGCACTGGCCCGCGGCATGGACCTGGCGACGGCCCTGCGCTGGGCGAACATCGCCGGCGCCCTGACGACGACGCATTTCGGCCCGGCGACCTGCCCAAGTGAGGCGGAGATCAGGGCCCTGGCCTAAGAAGCTCAGTGGGCTCGTTGGGCTCGACGGGCTCTGCGGCTGCGGCGAGGAGCCGGGCGACCGTGCGCCGGTCGACCTTGCCGCTGGGGCGCAGCGGCAGGGCCTCCAGGACGACGATCCGCTTGGGGGCGTGTGCGCCGTCCAGTCGTGTGCGGACCGCCTCGCGCAGGGCCGCGCCGTCGGGGCCGCCCCGGTTGCCGGGCGTCTCCTGCCCGGCAGCGGGCTCGAGTACGACGGCGGCGACGACCACGCTGCCCCACTGCGTATCCGGCAGGCCGACGGCGCAGGCCTCGGCCACCGCATCCAGACCGGTGAGGGCCTCCTCCACGGTGCGGGGCTCGACCTTGACGCCGCCAGTGATGATGACATCGTCCAGACGGCCCAGGACCTCCAGGCGCCCATCGGAGCGCAGCCGGCCCCGGTCCGAGGTGGCCAGGACGCGTTTACCAGCGCTTTCGAGAAAGCTCCCGCCGGCGTCGTCGGGCGCGCAGTCGGCGGGTTGCAGGTAGCCCTCGGCCAGGACCGGACCGGAGATGAGGATGCGGCCTGCGCCTTCGGCGTCGGGGTTCTGGATGGAGAGCTCGACGCCGTCCAGGGGACGGCCGTCGTAGACGCAACCCCGCCGGCCGTCACTCA